>JBBQPY010000013.1:0-49076 GCA_038216735.1 Chthonomonadales bacterium | reverse complement strand
CGGAGCAGATGCGCGAAGAGATGGCGGCGTGGGATGCGGTGCTGCGATCAGCGTTTCGGATCGCGCCCTACAATCCGGACGATCTGCTGAGCGCAAAGGGTTTCGATGTTTACGAGCGCATGATGGGCGACGCGATGGTGCGGGCGGCGATCAACACGAAACGGTACGCGCTGCTGGCGAAACCGTGGCAGGTGATGGCGCACACGGCGGGACCGGGCGTTGCGCCGACGGCGGAGGCGGTGGCGGCGCGCGATTTCGTCGATCACGCCCTGCGGGGGATGCGCGGCGCGGACGGTGCGGCACGTGATTTTCGGCAGACGCTTTTCCAGATGATGTCGGCGTTCTACCGGGGCTTTTCGGTGGCGGAGATGGTATGGCGATTGGAGGAGACGGGTCGGTATGAAGGGCGGTTCACGCTGGCGGCGATCAAGGCGAAGTCGCCGAAGCAGACCGGTTTCGAGGTGGACGATTTCCTGAACGTGCAGGCGATCACGAGCTGGACGCCGATGACGGGGCTGATCACCGTGCCGCGCGGGAAGTGTGTGCTGTATGTGTACAACCCGCAGGACGAACTTCCTTATGGCAGTTCGGATTTGCGGTCGGTGTACAAGCACTGGTGGTCGAAAGACACGATCGTGCGGTTCTGGAATCTGGCTTTGCAAAAATTCGGGATGCCGATGGTCTATGCGCAGGCTTCGGCGACGGGCGACAACGGCGGGCAGATACTGGAGACGCTGAAGGCAATCCAGCAGGACTCGAGCGCAGTGTTTCCGCGTGACGTTGCGCCGCAGCTCCTGCAGGCGACGGGGAACACGGGCGATGCGTTTCTGTCGGCGGTGGACTGGCACAATCAGCAGATCGCACAGGGCATTTTGCTGCAGACATTGACGAGCGGCGAGGGGCGTCGAACCGGCAGTCTGGCGCTGGGCAAGGTGCATTTCGATGTGCTGCTCTATGTGCTGGAGAATGCGAAGGCGGATTTGGAGGCGGTCGTCAACAGCCAGATCGTTCGCCCGCTGATCGAGTTCAACTTCGGAGAGGCGGCGGACATCATGCCGCGTTTTGCGCTGGGAAGCGTGAACGAGCGCGATATCACGCAGTTGGCGCAGGCGTATGATGTGCTGCTGACGCACGGGGTGGCGGACAGTAAGGAGCAGGCAGTTCGGGAGCTATTCGATCTTCCGCCGCTGAGTTAGGAGCCCTCACCCCCCGACCCCCTCTCCCTGCCAGTCGCAAGCTCCTTAGGGAGAGGGGGAGTCAATGCGCGGTGTATTCGCCCTTCTCCCTAATGAGGCACGAATGGTAGGGAGAAGGGTTGGGATGAGGGCTCTCAGACAGGGGCTTCAGTCCCGTGTCCTGATGTGCTTTGCAATTCCAGACCGGGGTTTCTACCTTGCGTCTGAACAGGAGGTGAGGAATGCCGGAAACGGAAGCCATATGGCGGTTTGCGGAGGACGGGGAGTTCGTGGAGCGTGAGTGCCTGCTGTTCGAGGCGGGGGTTTATGCGGACAAGGGCGTGACGATCAGTGAGGAAGATTTGCAGGCGATCGTACGGAATTCGGACGCGCTGATTCCGGTGAAGATAGAGCATCTGGCGGAGTCACCTTTCGATAACGCGCTGGGGGTGGTGACGCGGCTGCGCGCCGAGGGTGCGCGGCTGTGGGGAACGCTGCGGCAGCCGGTAGAGGCGTGGCGGATGCTGCAGCGGGCGGGGGCGCGGGCATTATCGGTGGGTCTCGATGTGGCGGGGCGGCGGATCGTCGAGACGTCGCTCGTGTGCCGTCCGCGTGTGGCGAACGCGCAGGTTTTCGGTCGAGATTCGAGCCGCGCGTCCGAGCGGGCTTCGGTTCGGATACGCGGTCGGATTTCCGGCAAATCCAAGAGTGGCGAAGATGTAGTCGGAATGGCGCGGTTTATGCTGGAGGATGTTTTTGGCGGCAGTAGTAAGACCGATGCCAGAGAAGGCGGTGGGAAGCGAATGGGTTTGGTGACCAATTTAGCGAGCAATGTGATTTCGGAGGGAGGTGCGGGAGCGATGTCGAGCGTGCGTCAGTTTGCGGAGGGATTGATCGGCTATTTGCGGGGCGCGGCGGGTATCGAAGAGCGGTATGGCGTGTCGGATACATCGAATACATCGGACATACTCGACTTGGCAGGAAATGGCGCGGCTGGCGAAGCGGTATCGTTCGCCGAGGAGCGGGCACGGCTGGAGGGCGAGCGGGCGCAGATACGTCGGGAACGCGCCGATCAGCAGATCATGGAGTGGAAGCGGCAGGGTCGTCTGCGCGGTACGGAAGCGGTGGAGACGATGGCGAGGATTCTGCTGATGGATACGGCGGGCAGCGTCGTGCAGTTCGACGGCGAGAGCGTGCCGTTGAGCGGTGTGTTCGCGCGGTTTATGCGGGAGAACGGGCCTGTGGTTCCGATGGGCGAGTGGATGGGCGCGGACCGGCAGGGCGCTTTCGGCGGGAGTGCGGGCGAACAGTTGGCGCGCATGGCGCAGGAGCGTTCGCAGCGCGACGGTTCGAGCTATATGCAGGCATTGCTGGCGGTGACGGCGGCGAACCCGGAACTGTCGCGAGCGGCGCGGGAAGGCTGATTTCATACGCGGGGACAAATCCCTCATCTGGAGTTGCGACAACATTTTGACACGGGACTGAAGTCCCGGTCTGGAATTGCGAAGTCCGCCTGCGCGGACTGAATACGGAGACGCAGGCGGACGCTGTGACACGCGACTGAATACGGAGACGCGGGCTGAACACTGAGGAAGGAAGCAGGAATGGCGAAACAGACGCCGGTTTTGATCAAGAGTTTTATTGCGGACGTCGGGGTGAACGCGGCGAATTTGTGCGTGGTGATGTCGGGAACGAATCCGGGCAATATCGGGCTGCCGCCTGCGGCGCTGGCGACGAAGTTCGCGGGCGTGACTACGGAAGGCATCGCGGCGACTTCGGGCACGAACGAGATCGGCATCCTGGTGGCGGGGATCGCGCAGGTGCTTTCGGACGGCTCGGCAGTGATCGCTGCAGGCGACTATCTGGCGATCGCAAACGTGAGCGGTCAGGTCAAGACGGTGATTCCGGCGACCGGCGCGATCGTGCGAGAACTGATCGGCATCGCGCTTTCGGGCGCGACAAACACGGCGGGGCTGCTGGTGGACGTGCTACTGCAGCCGATGGTGTACATCGGCGCCTGAGGTAAGAGGGTGATGGGGCATCGTGTCCGAAGAGGGCGCAGACGCGCAGTACAGGGCGCGGCTACGCGAAGAGGGCGCGTCCTGTACTGCGCCCCTACAAAAAGCGATGATTTCGGAAGGAGATTGGAATGCCTGCACTTTCGCAGATTCATATTGATCAGGCGCTGACGAACCTGTCGGTGATGTACCGCAACCAGACGTACGTGGGGGATCAGGTGCTGCCGATACTGGCGGTGAACAAGCGCAGCAACAAGTACTTCGTGTACCGGAAAGAGGATTTCCTGAGCGCCTCGCCGGCTGGCACGGGCGGTGTCCTTGGATCGGTACGGCGTCCGGGCGCAGAAGCGGCGGAGATCGACTACGGGCTCTCGACGCAGAACTACTACGCAGAGGAGTATGCGTATCGCGGGTTTGTGGCGGACGCGGAGGCGGCGGTTTCAGACAATCCGCTGATGCCGGATATGGATCAAGCGATCCAACTGACGGAGCGGCTGACGCTGGATAACGAGATTTCGGTGGCGAACCTGACGGCGAAACGCGCGAACTATCCGGCTGGCAACAGGGCGGTTCTGACGACGGGCGCCACGGGAACGAGTTGGGTACAGTACGCCTCGGCGAACTCGCTGCCGTTCAACGACATCAAGAATGGGAAGCTCGCGGTGATCAAGGGCATTGCGCGGGAGCCGAACACGATGCTGCTGTCGGTGGACGCGGCGCGTACGCTGGCGGATCATCCGAACGTGAAAGACCTGGTGAAGTACACGCATCAGGACGCGCTGACGATTTCGGGTCTGCCGAAGGTGATGCGTGGGCTGACGATAGTCGAGGGCGCGGCACAGAAGAACACGGCGCCGGACGGGGGCGCGTATACGGGCGGCAACCTGTGGCAGGCGGACGACGGCACGGCGATGGCGTTGATCTTCTATCGACCGGACGCGCCGAGTCTACGTACGGTCAGCCTCGGCTATACGTTCGAAGCGCCCGACGATGCGACGGGCGCGCGGGGTCTGGCGGTGCGTCGATGGCGTGAGGAGAAGCGCAAGGGCAGCATGATCGAGGCGGCTTTTCTTCGGGACTGGCGTTTCGTGGCGCTCGACGTTTCGGGATTAGCGCTCGGCGGATATCTGCTGACGAGCGTCACGGTGTAAAATGCGCCCTCACCCCCCGACCCCCTTCTCCCTACCAGTCGCAGGCTCCTTAGGGAGAAGGGGAGTAAAAAGGGATGCACCGCCACGATAATCGTATCGCGTCCTGCGGACGCGAACTGTAGGGGCGCAGCATTTCTCCCCTCTCCCAATGAGGTACGAATGGTAGGGAGAGGGGCTGGGGGTGAGGGCTGAACAGGGGAGAAGATTCGAGAGTTCGCGAGACAGAAGGGATGCGGCGCGAATGAGTCAGCCGGATTATGCGGCGGTGATGGTGGTGAGTCCGGTGTCGGGTCGCTGGGAACTGATGAGCAGTGGCGGACGGATCGTGGTCTTCGATACGGCGGCGGTGGCGTGGGAGTGGCTGCCGCTGCTGGGTCAGGGGCGGCTGTATACGGCGGACGAGCGGGCGGGAAGTATAAACTTTCATGAGCTGTCGGGAGTGCTGCCCAACCGGGCGCGGATCGTTAGTCCCTACCGTCCGGACGAGCCGTATCCGTGGCGAAGTCATGTGATATGGTCGGAGTGGTGGACTCATCTCGGCTAGGTTTGGTTTCTAATTTGCGTGTGTTGCGGAAGGAGGTGCGCGGTGGCGGCAGCGGCATTTACGTACGATGTGGCGACGAATGTTGGACGCGTACGGCTGTATGCAGGAGATGTGGACGGCAGCAATTTGAACGCGACGGGCGGGGACAGAACGCGCACGGATGCGGAGGTTCTGTTTCTGCTGCAGCAGAACGGCAGCGATGTACGGGCCGCGGCGGCGGAACTTCTGGAGGGGCGAGCGGCGGAGTATGCGGCGTCGGCGACCCGCACGGATCAGGGGCATCTGCGGGTAGATTTGACGGCGCGAAGCACCAAATGCCTGGAAGCAGTCACCGCTTTACGCATGAATGTGGTGTCTCCGGTAGCGCAGGCGGTGGGCGACTCGGTGTTTACGTCGGGAACGGCGGCAGGCGCAGCGGGAACGATGGATTTGTGGTGAGGTGAGTGGTTACGACTTGACGAAGTAGAGTGACGCAGTACAGGTGGGAGGGAGCAGTGATGACAGCCTTGAGTTTGCCGCATACGCTGGATTTGTACAGTCCGGGGGCGAACGGGAGCGGTCCGACGCTGGTGCGTTCGGAGGTGCCGGGCTATTTCGATATGGTTTCTGCGCTGGGGCGCGAGCGTCTGCAGGATGTGGCGCGGAGCAAGGTCGCGCTGCTGTGGCTGGATCTATCGGCGCGGAGCGCGGCGGCGGACGGAATGCAGGCGTACTGGCGGGAGCAGGGAACGTGGTGGACGATGCGCGGCATGCCGGATGTTTTCGAGGCGCCGGGGCTCGGGCATATCGAAGTTCTGGCGGCGGCGAACGCGCTGGACAGCTTTTTCAGTAGTGTGACGGCGACGGTTCCATTGACGACGCAGCTGACGGCGGCGAGCAGCGTGACGGGAATGAAGGTCGAGCTCTCGACCGCGCCGGACTTCAGTTCGCTGGCATTGACGGCGGTTTCGTCGGGCAGTCAGGTGGGCTGGTACTATGCGAGCGGCGGGCAATGGGTTCCGTTTCCGGCGGGCGGTCTGCCGACACAGCCGACGCAAACGATCGCCTATTTTCCGGTCGGGCTGGCAGCGGGTCAGCACTACTATGTGCGGTGGACGCCCTATGCGGGAAGTGCCCCGCTGACAGTGCAGCTGGCGGTTGTCGCGGCATAGTAACTGGTCATCCCCTCTCGATATTGCGTATTCTCTCCGTCTTCCCGAAGCTTCGGGAGAGGGGGTTGGGGGTGAGGGGGAATAGTTACGCAGTATGAGAGCATAAGAAAATCTGTCGGGCTTTCGAGTGGGTGACGAGCGATCAGGATGGGCGGTCTGGACGTGCTGCGAGCGATAAGCTTGAAAGGGATAAGGAGCGAACGATGTTGTGGAAGATTTTTCGGCGGCTTGCGGGCGTCCCGCAGTTACTGGTGGCGATCGCGGCACTGCGAACGGATGTGATGATGAGCCTGCACGATGAGAAGACGCTGGCGGCATGGCATCAGTTCACGGGCGATCCGGCGGTTGCGTCGGTTCTGCCGCGCTTTTCGGCGGAGTGGCGGGCAGTCGAAGCGGCGGTCGAACTGCTGCGAGGCTGAGGGAACCGGGCAGATACGGAGATAAATTCGGGGGGAGCCTGGGGCGGCAGGAAGTCGAGGCGGCGTTCTATGGCAGAGACAAAGGCTAAAACGAAGACCGGTACAAACAAAAATCGAGAGGCCGGTCGGGCGAAAAATGCAGAGGGAAACCTGGATGGGGTTGCGGACGCGATCGTGGGTCAGATCGAGGAGGCGGTTGCGGATGCTGCGGATGTCGCGGCCGAAGAGGATAGGCTGGCAGGAATTCGCGAGACGCGCTGCTATCTGATTTCGGGGGCGGCATGGCTGCTGAACTGCGTGGAGATCGTGGTGGGGTGTCTGGGTTTGATGGAGGAGGGCAGCGAGGTACAGACGCTGGCGTCATGGATCGACGACACAGAGAGATAAGAATCCTTTACCTCCCAACCCCCTCCTTCGCAAGGAGGCTAACCACCCCCCAACCCCCTCCTTCGCAAGGAGGGGGAGAGAATACATTCTTGCTAGATTTTACATGCTGGGCGATACGATGGATGAATAGTTGCGTTGAGGCATCTGTTATCTGGAAGGCGACCGCGCTCCGGTTAGAAATAACCGGGCGCGGTTTTTATGTGCGTGGGCGAACTACTACTGTTGAGCCTATCTATCGAGCAGAGGCTGATGGGATACGAGGGAGAGACGAGAATGTCGCGCTGCTTTTTTCTGGATATGAACTCATTTTTTGCGAGCGTGGAACAGCAGGACAACAAGGATTTACGCGGGCGTCCGGTGATGGTCGTGCCGATAGCGGTGGAAACGACGTGCGCGATCGCGGCTTCCTATGAAGCGAAGGCGCTGGGAATTTCGACCGGAACGTCGGTGCGTACGGCGCGGCGTATCTATCCGGCGATCGAGATCGTGACGGCGCGTCCGCATCGGTATATGGAGTATCACCGGGACATAATCAAGGCATTGAACGGGCATTTTGTGGATATAAAACCGCTGTCTGTGGACGAGATGGCGTGCGGAATCGACCGCCTGCACCAGACGCGGGAGTTGGAGCATCGGCTGGCGGGCGAGGTGAAAAAGCATATTTATGACGATGTCGGCGAGTGGATGCGCTGCTCCGTCGGGATCGCGCCGAACGTGTTTCTGGCAAAGGTGGCTTCCGATCGGCAGAAGCCGAACGGGCTGACGATTTTCGAAACCGATACGCTGGAGGAGTCGTTGTGCGCGCTGAATCTGCTGGACTTGCCGGGCATCGGGGCGCAGATGGCAAGTCGTCTGGCGCGGCATGACATTCGTACGGTGCGGGAGTTGTGGAACGCCTCGCCAGCGGATTTGCGGCGCGCGTGGGGCAGCGTGGTCGGGGCGCGCTGGTACTATATGCTGCGCGGAAATCGTGAGGTGGATTATGGAATGGAGCAGAGCGCGGTGCGGAAGACGGTAGGACATTCTCATGTGCTGCCGCCCGAGTTTCGTACCGAGCGGGGAGTGCAGGACATTTTGTTGAAGCTGCTGTCGAAGTGCCTGAAGCGCCTGCGGGGTTACGGGCAGGCGGCGGGCAGCGTACAGATTTCGTTCCAGTATCGGCATACGCGGACGTATGCGGATTATGGCTGGAGCCAGGGCAGCCGTAAGCATCTTCCCGCCAACGATGAGCTGACCTGGCTGCCGATAATCCGTGGGCTGCTGGCGTCGATACCGCCGCTGCGGGCGGACTACACGCCGTCGTACGCGGGGATCGTGTTCGGCGATCTGATCGCCAGTCAGGATATGAACCTCAGCCTGTTCGAGGACACGGTTGGTCGCGGTCGGCTGTTCGAGGCAGTGGACGGGCTGAACGCGAAGCGGGCGAATGCAGTCAGTATGGCGAACGTTCACAGCCTGCGAAAAGAGGCGCCGTTCCGCATTGCGTTCGGCATTCCACAGTGACAGCAATTTTCCAAAAGTGACTTTCAGCCGTCAGGCAAAAGCCAACGAAATGTGTTTTCTCCCCCTCCTTTGCTTTCTTTGTTTGATGAGGGTGTTGGGGGAGGTGAATAGTTACCTTCAACGTATGTCTGTTTTGCCGCCTGCTTAGCGCAAAGCGGGCAGGCAAAATTTGATTGACGGTTCAAAGCAATGGTGCTGTAATGCTATTCGCCCTCGTGAGTGAGCGTAAACGCAGAAAATGGAAGTTTACGCCGAAAAAGCTACCTGCGATCAACGTAACTTTTGGCGCTCCTATACTCGATGCACCGATTTTATGTCCGGTCGTTTCCTATTCCGATTTGTGCTGGGCACCTGTCGATAAAAATGCAACCGTCTGCGACCATATGTGGTAGGATATTGTTAAGGGTATGGATAATACGTAGGATACGAGACATTGTTCAGGCCTTTCCACATTGAGGACATTCTTCGACCTCGTGTCGGGGTGTGTTGCGACCGAAAATACCAGAAACAGAACTACACCTCAACTTGCGAGAAGATTTGCGCTGGATTTCGTTTCGGCAACTCGGTTGTCACTGAATTCGTATTGCAGCTTGGGTAGAGTCCAGCGATTTAGCTTGAATTGATGCAGCTAAAGCTCGCCGGGCGCTCTCGGAGATACGTGGAGATCGGTTACACAAATGAACCATAGTCTTTCCGCAATGCAGGGATTAGACAACAATATAGACGTGGGCATGATGCTTGCAATTCCGGGGATTGGCTCGGCTGGCATGCCTCTTCATAATCTGTCGGATATTCCGCATCCTCCTACGAAGCCTTCGGTGTCAATTTCTCAAGTCGCTGAAAGCTTGATCGAGAACGCGCATTCATTGCTTGATATGTTGGTGACGCAAGCCGTCTCAGCCAAGAGTGCAGATGAGTTTAACGCGGTCGTGGACAGGGTATTTCCCCAATACTTTAGTGTGGCACATGGGTTATCGCAGCTAATATCTATTGCAGAGCCTAACCGCATAAATGAGCTTGGCGAAGCAAGCTTTTCTAAAATGGACTCGTTTTTCCAAGCGCTAGGTTTAGATGCGTACGGTGTTGACGTGCAGGACCAAGCGGTTTTCACTGTCTGGACATTGAAGAAAATCACCGACCTTTGTCAACAAATCAACGCCGCTCCCCTGCAGGAAGATTGCGCAGTTGAGGACCGTGAGTTGTGGCATAAATACGTGTGGATGTCCATGCGCACCACATTCTTCTTGGATTGTCTTGGCAAGTCGATTGTTCTTCGCAGGCCATTCCCGCGAGATATTCTTCCAATCCTGATGGAAGGGCTAAGATGCGCTGTCAATGCATACGCTTATGCAAGGTGCGCCCTGGATCATCGCATTCCGATTGAGGAAGAAAAAGCCGAAGTCGGTGAATGGGATAACGAAGACGAATATCTTCTAAGAATCGCTATGAACGAGATGATTCCGGAGCCAGCATAGATGCCAGTGCAAATGGGGCACATTTACTATTACGATCCGCCGCAAATCGCCGATTCTAATGAATCTCTCCTCTTGTTGGCCCATGGTTCTGAGCAACTGGGCTATCGTCCTTGGGTCGTTGTTTCACGGGATTCAATCAACCGGAATGAAGATCGGCGCACGGCGGTTGTAGTGCCATTGTCTACAAATTTAGCAAAAGCAAATAGACACCGGATAAAAATTCCAGCAGAGGAAATGATTTCAGATGATCCTGACAAACCATTTCAAACCAGCGTAGCTCTCTGCGATCATATTAGGGTGATGGATGTAAATCTAATCCGACGTCGAGCAGGGAGAGTTTCAGAGAGCGCGCTGGCATCAATCGGATTAGGCTTAGCGTATTTGTTGGACATTAGGTGATTGCCTATGAACACAGAACATAATTCAGACCAGCGTCCTAAGTCCAATCCTTCCAAAAACTGGAAGACATTGCCTGCTTTATCTTCTGCGTTCCGAAATCCGAAGTGGACAAATTGGAAGAAGTGGAGAAGCGCAAATCCAGAAAACGCACCGACCTGCAAGAGAAACCCGCAAAAGTAGTTTGCGGGTTTTTTACTGTCTGGACTGGTTCGGAATATTAGCCAGGCAAACTGATACGACATGGAATTTGCTGCAACACGAAACTTTTGCGGGAAGGAGGCGGGATATGCCGACGACGGCGTTTGCATCGGTAAATGCGGCAATAGTGTTTTCGGGACAGTGGAGCGACGGGGTTTTCGGAAGTCACAACGGAAAGCAGTTGATCGGAAGCTGCAGCGAGATCGATGTCGTGGCAACGGGCACACAGTTGACGATGATAAGCTACATCGACAGCGCGGCGACGATTCAGATCAGCATCGATGGCGGGGCATGGACGACGCTCACAGCGACGACGAATGTTTGGGCGAATCAGACGCTTTTCACCGGGCTGAGTGATACGGCGCACGCGGTGGGAATACGAGCGGTCGGCGCACCCTCCTGGTGGGTGGATCGCGACGCGCTGTTCTCCGTGACGGGCGGCAGTCCGGGCGTAAGTTTTCCGCCCGGGTTCGGGTCACAGTATCCGCTGGCAGACTCCACCTTCACGGCGAACAGTCTGCAGGAGGGCGGCTGGATCCCTGGAAACCTCGGCTTCTACACAACTCCGCAGTCGAAAAGTACGTCGTACACGGACACATCGGTAACGTTCACGGCACAGTGCGCGAGCATCAAAGTATGGATGCTTCTCGATGGCACGAAGATCGATGTGCAGCGGGATGGTGTAGACATCGGCACGATAACCGTGCCGAGTAGCGCGCCGCAGATGGGCTGGGTGACGGTGGCGACCGGGCTTGACGCCACGATGTCGCACCGGTATACGCTGACGGTCTGCTTCGTGCCATCGAACACGCTCATCTATGCGGTGATGCCTGTCGGCGGCGCAGGATTAGTTACGAAGTCGTACAGTGTGCGCTCGGCGCTGGTCGTGACGGGCGACAGCATCGTGCGCGCCGAGATCGGGACGGGCAGCAATGCGATGCTGGGTTTCGCGCATCTGCTGGGCGCAACACGCAATATGGCGGTCGATAATAAGGGCATCGCGAGCTCGACCGTGCATCAGTTCGGATCGGGTATTGCAGCGGTGACGACCCAGGCAGGGGAGGCGTCGGCGCGCACTGCGGAGCTTACAGGAATCAGTCCCGCGCCGCAGACAGTGATACTGCTTTATGGCACGAATGACATGGCGCAGGGAGGCGGCGCGGAAACGACAGCAGCGTTCCAAACATCCTATCAGGGGATGCTGACGACGCTTGCGGCGGGACTCTCGATGAGCAAATTTTTGTGTCTTGGCATCCTGCCACGTAAAGATTTCAATGCGGCAGCACGTGCGTCCTGGTCGAGCGCGATACAGGCGGCGGTGACTGCGTTGGCGAACAGCCGGATTACGTTCGTGGGCATGGAGGGCGTGGTGGACGACAGTGCTGGAAGCGCGGATCTGTTCGACAACGTGCATCCGAACGCGGGCGGGTACACGAAAATCGCGAACTCTCTGCTGCCTTTTGTCGGGCTGCCACTGCTGTCGGATCTGAACATCGGGCGTGAGTCGGGGATAGGTGATGCTGTGAGCGAGACGGGAGGAGTAGGCTGATGCCGGATGGATATACGCAGATGCGGCGCGGGGAGAAGCGTCCGATTTACGGTCAGACGATGATGGCGACGGGAACGCTGACGGTTGCGGCATCTCCTGCGCCGACCGTCACGGTCTATGACGGGACAGGCACAGCAGTCGCCGGGATGAGCGCACTGGCAGTCACGGGCTACGATGCGGGGGTGCAATCCGCGCCCCGTGTGTGGATGAACCTGGATGCGACCGGTCTTGCGCCGGGTTTCTACACCGTCGTGTTTACATTTACAGCAACGGCAGGAGATGGCTTGACGCGCATCTACACACCAACGATCGAGGTACAGGTGCTGGATGTACTCGCATGAACTCGCATGAACTCGCCTCAACTCCTTCTCTCGAGGCTTCGGGAGAAGGAGACCGAGCAGATAGTCTCCTCGCTGGAGCATCAACGCACGTTGTTATCGAAGGGAACTGCGGAACGTCAGGGCTTCCAGGCCGAGCGCAGGGCGTGGGCGGTGAAGGAGATCAGTTGGACTGTGCCGCCGGTTGAGAAAAGACCGATGCCTTGCTCGTTTTGCTCGGGTTTCTCCTTTTGCTTCGGGAGAAAGCAGGAGGTGAGCGAAACGATACCGTCATTTCCGAAGACTTCGAGCGAGGTACGGTCGACGAGTACGCGGATTTTCACGTGATTGCGATGCGTTTCCAGCGGGGCGGAACGACTCAGGCAGGTCAGAGTTTTCTGAGCCACAGAGTAAGTGATGTGTTCACTGCCGATTCGGATACCGAACTCTTTAGCGTTCTGTACTTCGAAATCCGCTTCGATGTCCCACAGGTCGCCTTTCAGTTCCGGTAGTTGTTTTTCTCCTACTGAGAGCGTTGCGGCGGGCAGTCGAAACGTGTGCTGATAGAGGCTTCTGATTTCACGTACTGGCAGGCGGAAGAGCCGCAAGCCCAGCTGTGTCTCATGCAGAGTCAGTTCGCAAGGGAAACTCATCTGCTGGTTGAAGGGCATTCCGGGGTATTCGCCGCCGCGCATCCAGGCGATCTGGATACGGCGCCCGTCGTGCGCCGGGATGTCGCTGTAGGTCTGAACGGCATAGTAGTTCGCGCCATAGTCGGGCTGCAGCAGAGGCGTTTCCGGCGTGAAACGGTTGTCGTCGAAACTCCCGACGAGATAGTGTCCGTTGGCTGCTGTCCAGACCCATTTCTTCTTTTCTGCCGATTTTTCTCCTGCCTGCTTCTTCCCCGCTGGCTCTTCAAGAGGTTTTTCCCTGTAATTCGTTTTGGATTTCTCAATTTGCATCTCGAAAAAATCGGGGCATTCGTCGCAGCCAGGGACGGTGATCATCTGGAGAGCCTCCCATGTTTTCAGGTTGGAAGAGGCATAAAAGGCGAAGTCGGCTTCATTGAGATAGAGCGCCATGATCCAGCGGCGCGTCGGGGCATACCAGACGACTTTCGGATCGCGGTTGCCGTCGGCGATATGAGGGAGAACCGGATTGCCGGCGTATTTCGTCCACGTGCTTCCCCGATCGTTGCTGTAGGCGAGGCATTGCGTGAAGGGTTTGCCCTGCGAGGCAGGTGAAGTGTTTCCCGCAGCGGTGTAGATCAGAACAAGCGGTGGCGCAGCGCCAGTTCCGAATCCGCTCGTGTTGTGCCAATCGACGATGGCAGAGCCGGAGTACATCGTGCCGAGATCGTCTGGTTCGAGGGCGTTGTTGTTCTGCTGCCAGTGGACGAGGTCGCTGCTGACGGCATGGCCCCAGGTCATATTCCCCCAGACGTTGCCGATCGGATTGTGCTGAAAAAAGAGATGGTAGCTGCCATTGAAGTAGACGAGTCCATTGGGATCGTTGAGCCAATTTTTCGCTGCTGTGAAGTGAAACTGCGGGCGATACGTCTCGTGGTACGGCTTTTCAATGGCTTGCGGCGCCGGGGGTATATTGTCGATCATGGGTGTCTCCTGCTTCAACTATGACACAACTTCCCGGCACGACGCAAGGTATCCAATATAGATCGCCCAGAATGCAGTCTGAGCAACCCGAACACGTCTCACAAATACGGCTCCAGCCCGAAAATGAGCAGGAGCCGTATTTGTGAGACGATTGCAGTAGGCTCTCCATAGGCAAAGCAATCAACGCCACGGGAGATTTATTAAAGCTCGATTTGTAACAATTCACCCTGCCTTCAGTTTCGCACTTACAGGCAGAATAGCCGCATTTACTGTCCCTCTCCCGAAGCTTCGGGAGAGGGGTTGGGGTGAGGGCGAATAGTTACCTCGATTTACTCACAAACTTGGACGCAGATGAATTACTGCTTGAAACCGCTACCGACTTCCGTGCCAGCGGACAGGGGTTCGCGTACATTGCCCGCTGTATCTCCGGCTGGAGGAGCCTTCTCCATCTGCTCGTGGTGCGTGAGTTTCGCCATCATGTGCTCTACCAGTCCGGGGAAGAGTTGATGCATCAGGACGAAGCCCGTTCCGCTTGCGCCGCCTACTGCAACCTCATCCTTTGGATCGGAAGCGAGACTGACCAGCGCATCAATGACCTGCTCGGGCTCGAATACCGGTGGGATCGGCACGACCTTATGTCCCGTATAATCCGCCGCATGCTCGAAGAACGGCGTGTCCATCGATGTCGGCATCACGGTGCAGACACGAATACCGGTGATCTTATTGACTTCGAGCTCCTGACGGAGCGCGCCACTCAATCCGACGATCCCATGTTTGGCGGCGGCGTAAGATGCGAAATAAGGCGCGGGAATCTTGCCGATCACCGAAGCGACATTGATCAGTATGCCGCTTTGCTGCTGATGAAACTGTTTCATCGCATAGTAGCTTCCATAGATTGTGCCGATCAGGTCCGTCTCGATCACCTGCACGTGTTCGGCAATCGGGACCTCCTCAAAGCGCCCGATCGCTCCGCTGCCCGCGTTGTTGATCCAGACGTCGATACGACCGAACTCAGCGATCGCAGCCTGCGCGAGATGCTCGACCTCTTCCTGTTTGCTGACGTTTGTGTGCACAGCGAGCGCTCTGCCGCCCTGCGCTTCACACTGGGTGGCGATGTCCTGAAGCAGTTGGTCGCGCCGGGCTGCCAGCACTACATAGGCGCCGCGTCCGGCGAACTGAAGTGCTGCTCCTTTGCCAAATCCGCTGGAAGCGCCCGTGATTACAATGACTTTCCCGTTGATATCCTGACTTGCCATTCGAATTCCTTCACTTTCCTCTTCAGCAAGGTTTCCCTTTCGACGAAGTTTTCTCATCCTCGACCGGGTCGTTCAAAGACAGGGTTGAATTGCGGATAAATACTGACATATGCCGACCCCTAGATTTCGACGGCAAATTTCGACAGGAAGACGGCGGCAGGAAAACATCGGTTCCTCCGATATTTCCGGCAAACAAAGGGCCGCCCCGATCAGGGGCGGCTCGAAGGCAGGCAGACGTTCAATTAACAGGCAATGCATCGTCATTTGAATAGAGCTATTGCTGCTGTTGATTGTCCTTACCATTCTGTAACTCGTCGTCGCTATCCATGTCAGCGGCCCAGCGCACGATCACCGCTGGAAAGTCAGCGACCTGCAGATGTGCTTCTCCGCCACTTTTGGGAACGCGGAAGACGGCAGCAACCGAGAATGCAAGCAGTCCGGTCTCTCGATCGGGATGCTGTGTCAGGCGCAGATTGTCGCCCTCGAGCAGAAACTTGCCTCCAGGCAGATCGATCGGCGCTCCAACGGGCAGCAGCGGCTCGGAATTCTTATCAATTTCCGCTCCTGTCCTCCCTTCGTGTTCGCCCAGACTCGTTTCCGTTGACTGTTTCGTCTCCTCTTGAAGTGAAGAGGCTTCTGAACTCCGCGTTCTGCCCGAAGCATCGGGAGAGGCGAGCAGGGGGGCTGAGGGCTCAGGGGTTTCCGTTCCAGCGCCGATCAGCGCCAGCCGTATGTCGCTCAATGCCAGCGTGATCGGTGCGGCAGTCTGGCGCGTATCGAGGTTGTGGATCGTCAGCACGATCTCCAGCAGCGCCGTGTCCTCGGACCCATTTCTCGACGACTTGTCCTCATGTTGAACTTCATTGCCCTTCATTTCGGTGGATTCGAACATATCAGCAGATCGCTTGCCTGCTTTCGGCTGGCCGATAAATGTGCCAATCTCCGCCCTCGTCACCAGCATCTCCAGCCCGCCCGCCACGTTGGGAACCTTGTCGCCGGTGCGGTATACGTCCGGATTCCTGCCGCCGTGCCGCACATATTTATCCATCCATGCCAGGCAGCGACGCATCTCATCGAGCTTATGGTTGGGCTCGTTCAGCCCATGTCCCTCACGCGGATAGTGGACGAACTGCGTTGTGACGCCACGATGCCGGAGCGCCTGATAGAGCTCTTTGGAGTTGCTGATGAAGGTGTTACTGTCCTCATCCCCGTGAATGATCAGCGTCGGTGTTTTGATGCTGTCGATATAGGAGCCAGGCGAAAGACGTCGATAGATTTCGGGATCTTCCCAGTAGTAGGCGCCCAGATAGTCGTTATCCCAGCGGGAGAGTTCGGAGTTGCTGTAGTCGGTCTGCAGGTGGAAAATGCCGAACATCGAGACGGCTGCCGCAAAGCGGTTTGTGTGCCCGATCGCCCAGTTCGTCATGTAGCCGCCATACGAGCCGCCCATCACGCCGAGCCGCTGTGGATCGGCAATGCCTGCCGCGATCGCCCAGTCGACACCCGCCATGATGTCGCGAAAGTCGCCTCCGCCGAGGTCACGGCGGTTCGCCACCGCGAACGCATTGCCATAGCCCGAGCTGCCCCGAAAGTTTGGCTGCAGCACCGCGTAGCCCTCCGCCGCCCAGACGGAAGCCATGCTGTAGTTGCGGAGTGTGTTGGCGGCTCGCCCCTTCGGACCGCCATGAATCTGCACGATCAGTGGGCAGGGCGTGTTTGTATTTGAGTTGGTTCCCCAGCCATGCGGATACGTCAGAACGCCCTCGATCGTCAGGTCATCGCTCTGCCAGCGCACGACTTCCTGCCGCGGAATAATCGCCCCTTCCAGCATCTCCACATTCAGCTTCGTCAGCGTGTGCGCTTCGTTCATCTCATCGACGAATACGATCTCCGGCAGGGCATCCGCGCTCTCCTGAACGAAGGCGAAACCCGTACCGCCAGGATCGAGCGAAAGGTCGTCGCGTCCGATTGCCGCGTCCAGATCAAGACGTATCGTGGTACGATCCGGACCCTCATCAGGGGTGATGCGGTAGATTTCGCTGCCGGTTCCGACCGTCGCAAGCGCGTAGAGTAGTCCGTCGTGGCGCGACCAGGCGTAGTCGGCGATGTCGTAGTCGAAGCCTTCTGTGGTGCAGGGATGCAGCAGAACTTCGTCGGACGGCAGCGCGGACTCTACCGAATCCGTTGGCACGCCCGGCGGCTGAACAGCGACGACATAAAGCGATTCGTTGGAGTAAGATGTCAGCGGATCCAGCCACGACAGGAACGCGATCTTCGCGCCATCCGGCGACCACTTCGGAAGGTATTTGCCGCCGGCGCGTTCGATCAGCTTGTGAGTCGCGCCTGTCTCCAGCTCCCGCACGAACAGATCGACGCTATGGTAGTCGTTCGGATCGCCTGTGTAGTTGGTGGCGTAACAGAGCCGCTTACCGTCGGGCGAGACAGCAAATTCGGTGACGCCGTAATCGGCGGTGAAGAGCAGTTTCGGCTTACGGTCCTCGGCATCGACGCGCCAGAACTGACGGCGCAGGCGGTCGTCCTGCTCGACGGTGGCGTCCACTTTGCGGCGATCGCGATCGGCTTTGCGAACGCTTTCGACTGGAGCGGGGCGCGGCTCCGGCGCGAGATAGACGAGCGAATTCGTATCGAAATCCCAGACGTAGTCGAGTACGCCTTCTTTCGCATTGGTCAGGCGGCGGGCTTCACCCCCATCGATCGGCAACAGCCAGATCTGCTCGGTAAGTGGATCATCGTCGTCATCAAGGGGCTCGGTTTCGTCGATGCGCGGGGACATAAAGGCCAGCATCCGACCGTCCGGCGACCATCGTGGATGCGTTTCGCCATCGCGCGAGAAGGTCAATTGGCGCGTCGGGTCGAGGTCGTCTTCAGGCGCAGTGTCCAATTCTGAATCGGAGGAGTCGAGAGTTTGCGGGTCAGAAATGACCGCGGTCGAAGTAGCGTCTGTCGCGCCATCATTTCGCAGTACTGAATCTGTATCGGTTTCGCCAGTGTTGGAGGCGTCGTGATCGGGCTCTAGTTCATCTTCCGTTTCTGCAAGTATATGCTCCGTGATCCAGAGGTGCGAAATCCATTGGCTTTCTTCGAAGTCGGCTTCTGACGCGACAAAGACGACCCGCTGTCCGTCCGGATGAATCTGCGGATCGCTGAGTCGTTTCGTTTCGAGCAGTGTGTGAGGCGTAATTGGGTGTCGGGTACGCGGGGCAGTTTTTGTCATACCAACATTATAGACGATTGCGCGGCACGTTGGGAAGGTCTATCTAAAGGTCGATTTCTTCGTACACTTCAACAATCGGACCGTTCAACAGAAACGCGATGAGGAAGGTAAAATAGTTGTGATAAGAAATGTCCGGTTCTTCCCTGTGACTTCACAGGGAAGAACCGGACGTGCTATTTCCAACCAGCTAATTTGGCTGATTCACCTACTTGACAGTCAGCGTACTCGATTTCGTTGCAGACAGATGATCGGCATCCGCACTGAACGACGCCACGAGGACATGACTGCCCTTCACGGTGCCGAGGGGAATTGCATAGGAGAAGGTCGCTTTTCCCTTCGCATCCGAGGTGCCCGAGCCAACGACAATGCCGTCGACGGTGAAGCTGATAGTCTCACCGACCATCGCCACGTGAGAGGCGTTGGTGATCGTTGCTGAGAGCGTCACCGATTTGCCGGCAGTGCCAGACGCGCTCGACACACTCAGATTGACGGCTCCCGCGCTGACGGTTAACGTACTGCTCGCTGTCGCCGAAGCATAATTTGCGTCCCCGACAAACGTAGCGGTAATCGCATGTGAGCCAGCTGTGGTCTCTTCCGGCACAACGTACTTGTAGGCAGCAGCGCCATTCGAGCTCGTCGTCACAGGAGAACCGATATTCACGCCATCGAGTGCAAACTGTACGTGCTTGCCCGAAACCGAGGTGTTGGTCGGACTTTTACGCAGTACAGCTGTGAGTGTCACGCTTGTACCGACCTGTCCCTGCGCTGCGCTCAGCGTCATGCTGGTCTGATAAATCGGCGCGAAGTTTGCAACGAGGGTGCGGTTCGCACTGACAATAAACGTGTAGCTGGCATTCGCGCTGACAACGGTGGTTCCCGAAGTCCAGTTGACGAAGCGGAAGCCTGCGTTCACAGTGGCAACTACCGTCACGCTGTTGCTGACGTTGTAGGTGCCGCCACCGCTGGTCGTACCATCGGCGATTGGTGAAGAGCTCGTCGTGACCGTAACGGCTTTGGCGGGCACAAAGTTGGCTACCAGATCCCGATTGACGCCTGCGATGAACGAATAACTCGCTGAGGTGCTGACAATTGCGCCGCCATCGGTCCAGTTCGAGAAGGCAAACCCCGGATTCGCGGTTGCCGTGATTGTGACGAGCGTGCCGGTGTCATACTTACCGTCACCCGAAGTGCTGCCGTCTGCTGCGGGCAGTGCTTTCGAGGTCAGGAGGATATGAGGAAGCGGATCGACGCCGACATCGTTGATCGTCAGGTTGAATGTCTTCGAGACGTCGCCGGCAGCCGCGTCCGTCGAATGAATGGTAAACGTGAAGGTTCCAGTGACGGTCGGTGTGCCCGACAGAACGCCGGTCGCTGTGTTGAAACTCATTCCGGCTGGCAGCGAACCCGTCTGTGTGGTCACGATCGGGGCTGTGCCAGCAATGACGATACTGCGATCTGCATACTTGGAATTGATCTCACCATCCTGCACGTGGTCGACCAAACCGATTTTTCCTGCGGCATCGAAACCCGCCATCTGCGCGCCGACATAATCGCCGACGATCACGGTATTGGCGTAGTCCAGGACACCATGTACGCCATCCGCCCCGACTGTATCGGCCATCGCTTCGCCTGTTTCCGGATCGATGGGTCCTACATATTTGTAGAAGTCGTAGCGGCGCGTGATGACCTCATCGCCGTTCTTCAAATTTTCTCCAGCGCCTACAACCTTGCCTCTGCCACCGCCGTGAGCTGCGCGGAAGTCTGTCTGCATAAGCTGCCACTCGACCTCGACTTCATCTGGTTCGCCGTTCTTCCAGTTCTTGAAATTCGGGTCCTTCGGGTCATCGGAAACGAGGTCTCGGAGATCTACTTTTTTGTTATTGTGGGACGTGGTTCTCGTCTCTTTTACCCAGCTTGCCGCGCCGAACTCCAGAACGGGAACTTCTGGTGGGGGAGCGATCTCCGCCTGAACCTGGGCTGGCACAGCGCCGGCGGGAGCAATATAGGTAAATACTGGGGTCGAGATGATCACGACACCAGCATTAATCAAGTTGCCTGCGCCGTCGTCCTTCAGCCAGTTATACTTGATTGCCGAGGGCGCCCCGTAAAAGCCGACGCCGAAATGTTCGCCGCCAAAGTTGACAGAAGGGTTCGTAAACGAGTGTCCCATTGTGGGAGCGATCGGTCCGGCAGGAACTGCAGTGTAAGCAGCCCAGGTGCCATCCGCATTTTTGGCGCTTGCGTAGCGTACGAACACTTTCGGGTGCAGTGGGTCTGTGTCATCCTCGCGTATTTTGGGGACTCCATAATGATTATAGTCATATGTGTACGTGATGTCTGTGCTGTGTGCATCATCGATCTCGATCTCGAATCCGTGACACTGATCGCCGGTATCGTTGACTGTATCAAAGTTATTAATGCTGCCGTAGGCGATGCTGGCATTTGCCGCTGGCGAGGACACTGCCATTATCGACACCGCTGCCACGAGGGAAAACGCGGCTGAAATACCTCGTCGGATCGTTTTACCAATCGCCTGACCAATTGTCTTTTCCTGGCGCGAAGAAGATGTGCGGGATTCTGTCATTGCAAATTTTGGATGCTGTTTGATCATTTCGACCTTCCTTGAGGGAGAGTGTAGGTGGATGCAGCGCACCGGGTCGCGCTATCCGAAGGGATCGTCTTATCCCGTCATTCTCTGGCAAGCGAAACTGTGGCTGCTTGCTTTCTGCTCCTGAGATGCTCTCTCCACACAAAAAAATACAACGACGGTGAAATATAATTTCTGAAGTAACTTTTCCCCCTCACCCCCCAACCTCTTTCCCGAAGGTTCGGGGCGAGGGAGAGTGAATGCTAATATTCTGCCTGTAAGTGCGAAACGGAAGGCAGGGGAATAGTTACGAGAATACACCTCTTGTTGGCATTTGTATGCGCATTGAACTGAGGGCTGAATCGTTGAGTCGGGGCAAGGGAATTAGAGAACGAGGAAATTAGAAGTGGTGACATGAACAAACTCCCCGCAAATCTACTTTGCGAGGAGTTTGTTCATGTGACTTTTCGGTGCTGTTATCTGGATTCGAGGCGACGCAGTCCTGTTTCGAACAGGCGATCTGCCGCTCGACCCAGTGCATTTTGGATATCGCCTTTTTCGATCGTCTGCGCCGCCCTTGAGAATTCGACGCCAGCTGTCAATAGAACAAGGGGATTGATATCAGCCGGCCGAATCGGCGGGTCTGGGTCGGGACCGGGCACCGGAATTGGCACATCCCACCACCGGGGAAACCGATGCGGTACGGTTCCGCAGAATTCATCAACCTCCTCGAGCATCGAGGAAAAAGCCGTCTCTCGCGCCTGCCCTGTGCCCTCCTGCCCTGCTATCACTTCGGCGAATTGGAGTTGAGAAACAGTGTGCGCAATCATCAGGCGGGCCACAAAGGCGCCTTTCCATGGCTCAGGTCGAGGACCCTTCAATCCACGTGCATATTCTCGCCCTGCCATCGGAGGGAGTGGCTGCGGATTCAGCGTCGCCTCCCCAGTTCGGCTAATCGGTCCGATCGGGTCGTGGGGTCCGAAATGGTGACCGGGATGATAGGTGTCATCTTCGGGGTTTGGAAACGCTGAAGTCAACAGGCTGACCAGAGCGATTTTGCTGAGTGTGAACGTTTCGTTCATCTTGTTTACTTCTCCATCATACGAGGTGAGCCCACTCCATATCGAACCATGGGTTCGTGAGTGAGGGCGGCAGGTCAACTTTGAACGCCGCATAACCACAATCTACTGCTAGAATAACACGAATCCGCCTGCCTAGCTATGATGTTTGTCACAGTAGCAAGACAATATTTAACGCAGACACTGTTGGTTGAGGGAATACCTTTTTGGATGCCTCGTCGTTGAGTAGCCAGCCCAGAAGCAGGGTGGGGAGAAAGACTCAGGCACTGTGGAAAAATAAGATCCCGAGCATTTGTGGGAGCGCTGCTTGCCGCGCTCTTCCATACTAATGCTGCACTAATGCTGCGCGTCTAGCGTGCGGAGAGTGGTTGATTTGCAGAAGAGTAGAAGTCGTTATGAGGCGACGAAATCGTGCTGGCGCAGCCAGGCAATGCAGGCAGCGGGCCAGGCGCCGAGGATCGGGTGGCCGCTGGCAAGCCCGAAGCCGTGTGCGCCGCGTTCGTACAGGTGGAGTTCGACCGGCACGCCCGCCGCTCTACAGGACAGGGAATAAAGCAGGCTGTTTTCGCAGTGCACGTAGTCTTCGGAGGTGTGGATCAAGAAGGCAGGCGGCGAACCAGCAGTGACCTGCTTTTCGCTGGAGAGAAAATCGACCAGTTCGGCAGGCGCGTTCTTGCCGAGAAGATTGTCTCGCGACCCCTCATGCGCGTACGGTCCAGACAGCGTAATTACAGGGTAGATGAGGATGACCAGATCGGGGCGTGAAGTGGCGCGATCGATCGGTTCGGGAGCTGCGGGGTCGCCCGTATCGAAATGGGTCGCGGCAGTCGAAGCGAGATGTCCGCCTGCCGAGAAGCCGAGAATACCGATGCGTTTCGGATCGAGTCCCCATTCGCTGGCGCGGGCGCGGATGGTACGGATCGCCCGCTGCGCGTCGCCAAGCGGCACCGGATGACGGTAGCGTGGACCAAGCCGATATTTCAACACGATGCCGGTAATGCCGACCGTCGCAAGCCACTCAGCGATTGGCAGCGCTTCGTGATCGGCAAGACCGCTGTATCCGCCGCCGGGACAGACGACGATCGATGCGCCAGTCTTTTTGTTGGCGGGCGGCTCGACGATCGTAATCGTAGGAATGTCGAGTTTGCCGCTGCCCTGAGCGTCCGGGGCTCCACTTTCCCACAGGCGAATCGTGGTCGTCCGAAAGGTGGTCATTTTGTCACCGCGAGCAGTGTCGAGACGAGGGAATCGAATATACCTCTGCCATCGGCGGACCCGAGTATCTTCTCGCTGGCGCGTTCCGGGTGCGGCATCATACCGATCACGTTGAAACCCGCGTTGGCGATTCCCGCAATATTGCCGACGGAGCCGTTCGGGTTACCCGCAGCGCTCTCTTTTCCATCCGCATCAACGTAGCGGAAAAGGATGCGGTTCGCGCTCTCCAGTTCCTGCCGGGTCGCCTCATCGCAGACGTAGCAGCCTTCACCATGCGCAATCGGGATGCGCAGAACCCGCCCTTTTTTGTAGGCGCTTGTGTACGGCGTGTCCGCGTTTTCGACGCGCAAATGAACGTGCTTGCAGAGAAATTTGCAGCCCTCATTGCGGACGAGCGCGCCGGGGAGCATGTGCGCCTCGCAGAGTACCTGGAACCCATTGCAGATGCCGAAAACGAATCCACCACGCTCCGCGTGTGCTCGAACGGCGTCCATGATGGGAGCGAACCGCGCCACCGCTCCCGTACGAAGGTAGTCACCGTAGGAAAATCCGCCGGGCAGCAGGACGGCATCGTATCCTTTCAGGCTCGTCTCCTGATGCCACACGTACGAAGCGGACATTCCGAGGACATCCTGCACGACATAAAAAGCGTCCTGGTCGCAGTTGGAGCCAGGAAAGCGAATGATTGCGAATTTGAGACTGCGTGCGCCGGCGGGAGTGGTGCGTTCAGGCAGTGCGAGTGTGCTCATTTCACCACCTCATAGCGGTAGTCTTCGATGACCGGATTGGCGAGCAGACGTCCGCACATCTCTTTAATCTCAGCGGTGACCGCTTCCGCTGTTTTCCCTTCGGTATCCAGCTGCAGTTCCATATATTTACCGATCCGTACCTGTTCAACTCCAGCATATCCGAGTGTATGCAGCGCGTCCTGGACGACACGTCCCTGCGCATCGAGCAGCGTAGGCTTCAGCGTCACAACCACATTGACCTGCGTCATAGTCTCCCCTTCGCCCAAACATGTAACCTTATTTCCCATTACATTTCCACTACTATTTTAGCACAAAGCGATTTCAATCTCCGGCGGTTGCTCACGTATCGACGATGCCGCCGCGCGCCGCCATCATCGCCGCTTCGGTGCGGTCGTTGGCGTTGAGCTTGAACAGGATACTGCTGATATGGTTTTTGACGGTCTTCTCAGAGATGAAAAGCGTCTCGCCGATCTCCCGATTGCGCTTGCCGGTAGCGACCTCTTTCAGAACTTCGATTTCACGATCGGTCAGTTCGGAGAACAGTTTCATGTCTGCGACACGCTGCGTCGAAATACGATTGAACTCGGACAGCACGCGGGCGGCAATGCCCGGATGCAGGCGACTGCCACCCTCTGCGATCGTCCGGATCGTCGCGACCGTCTCTTCGATCGGGCTGTCTTTGAGCACATAGCCCGTCGCGCCCGCCTTGATCGCCTGAAACACATTGGCGTCGTCGTGATAAATCGTCAGGATACAGACCTGCACATTGGGCAGCTCTCGCTTGACGTTTTGGGTGAGTTGAATGCCGCTCACCTTCGGCATATTGATGTCGGTAAGCAGCACATTCGGCATCCGATCACGCACGACTCGCAGCGCGTTCTCACCGTCCGCCGCCTGCCCGACGACCTCGATATCGTCTTCGAGCGCGAGCAGCCGCACGAGAGCGTCCCTCGTCAGCCGCTCGTCCTCCGCCACCACCACCGTAATTTTATCCATAATGCTCCTCTTACATACAACGCCTCTGCCAGACCTCGATGAAATAGTATTCCCGAGTCTGACAAGTGGTTCCTGCCTGACGCTTCGGAGATGGCGAAACCGCCTCCTGACTCTGGGAGTAGTAAATCCAGACAGCGATGAAAGAGGAAGATCGGAAATTGGATGAATGCAGGGAACCACCTGCCCGATCGCGAACCTACCTTAACAACCGCGTGTTCCTGCCCGAAACGCACTCCGTTTACAGGGATTACACGCTGTATTGTGCTGAAAAGTAAGGACTGACACTCTATGCCTCCGACCGGTACGATACTCGACGCGACTTTTCTCAAGAAACTCGAAAAGCTCTCACTGGCGACGCGACGACCATTTGCCGGACAGATGAAGGGCGAAAAGCGGTCTGTCAAGCGCGGTACCAGCATCGAGTTCGCCGACTATCGCGAGTATGTTCCTGGCGATGATCTGCGCTACGTGGACTGGAACCTGGCGGCGCGCATGGACAAGATGTTCCTGAAGCTGTTCGTCGAAGAGGAAGACCTGTATCTCGCGCTGCTGCTCGATTCCAGCAAAAGCATGGATTTCGGGAGCCCCAAGAAGATACACTACGCCGTTCGCCTCGCCGCTGCGCTCGGCTATATCGGGCTCTCGAACTATGACCGCGTCAGCATCCAGCCCTATGCCGACGCGCTCCGCAGACCGCTCCCGACACAGCGCGGCAAGGGCGGCGTACTGCCCTTTTTCTCCTATCTGGAGAAAGTGGAGGCGGGTGGAACGACGGCGTTTTCGACCTCTCTGCACCGTTTTGCCGCGACCGTCCGCAACAAAGGCATTGCGATCGTGCTGTCCGACTTCTTCGATCCAGGGTGGCAGGACGGGATGAAGTCACTGCTCGCGCGCGGCTTTCAGGTCGCTGCAATTCATATCCTTTCGGAGGAAGAGCTGAAGCCAACGCTGCTTGGCGACCTGCGAATCATCGACAGCGAGACCGGCGAGTCAAAAGAGATGAGCGTCAATCCGCAGCTGATGGCGCGTTATCAGGCGACTCTCGACGGTTTCTGCGGCGAAGTCGAAGGATTCTGCCACCGCTATGGCATCGACTATCTGCGGACTTCAACCGCGATGCCGTTCGAAGACCTCGTCCTGAAGTATCTGCGTCGTGGCGGTCTCATCAAGTAGATGCAAAAAAACACAGGGCTGAAGCCCTGGTCTGGAATTGCAAAACCCGCCTGCGCGGGTTGGACATCATAACGAATTACGCTTGCGCCGACTGGAGATAAAAACGATGCTCGAATCACAACTCGCCGTGCAGCTGTACACAATACGCGACTTCCTGAAGACAGAAAAAGACCTGGCGGAAAGCCTGGAGAAACTACGTGCGATCGGCTATCGCGCGGTGCAGTTGTCCGCGGTGGGCGCAATGGACATTCCAGAAGGCGGCAGCCCCCTGGTTTCGGCGGCGCGTGGGCGTCAACTGCTCGACGACAACGGCTTACGCTGCATCGCGACACACAGAAGCTGGAACGACCTGCGCGACAACACGCAGGCGGAAATCGACTTTCACAGTACGTTAGGGTGCGACTACGTGGCGCTCGGCGGGCTATGGGGGTCATACGATTCGCAGGGCGAGGCAGGCTATCGACAGTTTCTCGCGGAGGCGCAGCCGGTCGCAGCGAAGCTCAAAGCGGCGGGCATACGGTTCGGCTACCACAACCACTCTCACGAGTTCGTGCGAATCGGCCCAGGACGGCGTACACTCTACGACATCTTGATTGACGAGGGCGGAGACCTGAAGCTAGAAATCGACGTCTACTGGGCAGTCCATGCGGGCATCAATCCCGTGCGACTTTTCGAGCGGCTGGCAGGGCGTGTCCCGGTGATGCACCTCAAAGACAAAGAGGTTGTGCCGAAAGACGGCCCGATCATGGCGGCGATCGGCGAAGGCAATCTGGACTGGGACGGGATTCTGCCCGCCTGCGATGCGGCGGGGGTGGAGTGGTACGCGGTGGAACAGGACACCTGTCCCCGCGATCCATTCGACTGCCTGCGCTCTTCCTACGAATTCCTTGTCGCCTACGCAAATAAAACAGCAAAATAGCGCTACAGCCCTCATCATAACCCTTCTCCCTGCCAGTCGTGCCTCCTCGGGGAGAAGGGCAAATGCTCGAAACTGCAGGGTTTCTGCAGGGCTGAGACCGGATAGGGACGGCGTTTTGTATCGCGTCCGAAGGACTCTCGGCTTTAGCCAGTCCGACCGGGGTTAACCCTGGGAATGCGGAACGCCAGTCGAGTTGGGGATTGAACGCTGAGGTACGCTTACGAACGCTTGCGGAGGTGGCTCAGCCACGACTGCTTTGTCGGCGATTCCCGGACGGCGCTGTCGGATGCCGCAGTTTCGGACGCTGAGCGAAGCAAAGTCTTCGGATTCGCGGGAGTCTCGCTAATGCCCCGCAGCAGGGTACCGCGATTCTCGCAGGCTTCCAGCACCCCCTGTGCCGCCGTTACGACTTCTGGCAGTGCGTCGTGTAGGCACTGCTTGCAAAACGGAATCGGCTTGACTCCGGCATCGCGCTCCAGCGCGACGACCCGTTCGATCGGCGACAACCGACTGTTCAGCAATATTGCGTAGGGCTTCACCATCTCCAGCAGCTTTGCCCGCATCCCGTCGGAAACCGTCTGGCTCTCCTGTTGATAAAACGGCGCCGAGGTCGCGA
Source organism: Chthonomonadales bacterium (assembly GCA_038216735.1). Taxonomy (GTDB): domain Bacteria; phylum Armatimonadota; class Chthonomonadetes; order Chthonomonadales; family Chthonomonadaceae; genus JBBQPY01. The sequence continues at coordinate 21,352 of JBBQPY010000013.1, read as the reverse complement.
TACGTGCGGGCGGATCGAAAGTGACTTCCAGCAACCGCTCAAATCCCTTAAATCCTGACACATCCACTGCCACTTCATCCCAGCCTACCTCAGTATCGGACTCTAAAAGGGTCACCAGGTGCGCCAGGTTGGCGGACTTGTCCTCGCTCATAATGCACACTCCACTTGTTGCAGCATCCAATTTCGTACAGGGTAACTTGTGATCATTGCAATTGACGTGTGGCTTTTTGGTCAGGAAATAGTGTAGCATAGGACGGCATTGAGCCCTGTCCTTACCTGTCCGCTTTCTCCGAGCGACGCTCTCTTTTTAACGACAATCTATTTGACACGGAATAAGCGACAGTGGGAAGCGATCTGAGGCGGGACTAAAATGTTCTCGAACTACTCGAAGCCTACCTGCTGAGTTGTAGAACAAACTTGTAACTATTCATCCTGCCTTCGGTCTCGCACATACAGGCAAAATATATGCATTTTCTCCCCTTTTTCCCGAAGCTTTGGGAAGAGGGGTTGGGGTGATGGTGAATAGTTACACAGATTATAAGCCAGACCTATGAAACGGAAGGAAAACAAGGATGACGCTGCGACACATTGCGCGTCTGACTGCCACGATATGCGTTCTGATCGCCGCGCCGCTGGAATCTCTGGCAAAACAAGCGCCACATAAAGCGCACGCCGCGATTACGCCGCGAGCTTCCGAACAGGTGGGCGCTCCGATCGAGCAGTACCAGCGGTTCGAACTGACAGTGCCTGCGGCAACGCGCGGCATCAACCCGTTCGATCCGGACGCTGTCGATGTAATCGCAGTTTTCACTTCTCCGCAGGGTCAGCAGCGGACCCTGCATGGTTTTCTAGACCAGTCCTTCACCCGTAAACTGAGCGGCGAGAATGAACAGATCGCGCCGAACGGCGCGCCGGTCTGGCGGATACGCTTTGTACCGGATATCCCCGGCGTATGGAAGTACCGCGTTACCGTCAAAACGAAGCTATCTGCGGAATCTGTTGATGGTTCAGCGAAGGGAGCGCTCGTGCTGTCCGACACCCTTCGAGTTGTGAAAGCAGCAGATAAGAAAGACGGTATCGAAACGAGTAAAGGGTTTATCGGGCGAAGCCGCCGAGATCCCCTGCTTTTCGCTTACGCAGACGGACGACCCTATTTTCCAGTCGGCGAAAATATGTGCTGGTCGGGCGGGCGCGGAACCTTCGACTTCGATACGTGGCTGGCCGACCTGCATAAAGCGGGCGGTAACTGGATACGCCTCTGGCTGACGGAAGGCAAATGCGGCATCGAATGGACGGGCAGTAAACTCGAAACGGAAAGATTAACGGGCAAAACGTCGGAGAAATCCTCAGGTAATTCAGCCGCTAACCCAGAAAGTACGCGCTACGCCGGCTATCACGGGCTGGGCTATTACAGCCTCGAAAATGCCTGGAAACTGGACAAGATACTCGATGCAGCACAAAACAACAACATCGCAGTCATGGTCTGTTTCGGAACGTATGGCGAGTTTACGACAGGCGGATTCTTCAATGAGGGCGCCTGGCCCCGTAATCCGTACAATGTCGTCAATGGCGGACCATGTACTAAGCCAGAGGAGTTCTGGACGAACGCTGTGGCGCGAAAATTCTATCGAAAACGGCTGCTCTACCTGATGGCGCGCAACGCCAGCCGCCCCAATATCTTCGCCTGGGAGTTCTGGAACGAGGCGAACGCTCCCGCTGCCTGGGTCTCCGAAATGGCGCAGTTTCTCAAAGGAACCGGCGAGTTCAAGGGGACTCCCGCCGATCCCTACGCCCATCTGGTCAGCACGACTTATGGCGACGATGACGTCTGGAATCTGCCCGAAATAGATTGTACGATGTCGCATCACTACGGAACAGGCGACATCGCCGACCATGCGCTCGTGATTCACCACGATGCACAGGCACACGCAAAATATGCCAAGCCGCACCTGATGGCGGAATTCGGCATCGACTGGCGCGATCCCGACAGCAAATACGATCCGAACGGGAACGGTATCAATTTTCACAACGGAATGTGGGCATCGATTGCCTCCGGCAATGCTGGCACAGGCATGCTCTGGTGGTGGGACAACTACGTCGCGCCGCAGAACCTCTACGGGCAGTTTCGGCCCGTTCGGCAGTTCGTGGATGCGGTAGACTGGACGGGAGGCGGCGCATGGAAGCCGCTACGTTTCGAGGCGGCTCAGCAGAAGGGCAGCGCGGAAACCTACTCCGATCTGGAAATTCCCGCGACCGGTGTGTGGGGCAAGATGCCTGTTTCAGACTTCACGATTTCGCCGCAGGGAACAGTCAGCGACGGCATGATCCCGACGTATCTCTATGGCACAGGCAAAACTGAACTGCGTACCGCGCCTACGTTCCACTTCACGCGCAGCACACCCGGACGCTTTGCCGTGCATGTCAATGAAGTCTCCGACAGCGCGCATCTTCGTTTCCTGATCGACGGAAAGCTGGCGCGGGAAATCAACCTCCGCGCGACACCGATCTCCGACCCTGCCCGCAAGCAGGAGTATGAAAAAACGACCCTCCGCAAAGAGTACAACAACTACCTCGCCGTTTTCAATAAAGACTATGGCATCGACGTTCCTGCGGGCACACATGCGATCACGATCGAGGTCGCGGAGGGCGACTGGGCGAGCATCGGCAGCGTCATGCTCTCGAATTTTCGAAGCAGCCGCTATCCATCGATCAACCTGTATGGGCGCACAAATGGAAAGATCGCCATTGTCTGGGCGCAGAACGCGCTCCATAACTGGAAGCGTGTTTATGAAAAAAAGAGCGTTCCTGTAATCGCTGAGAGTGAATCCGCCCTGCATGGCTTGCCGTCAGGAAACTATATGGTCGAGTGGTGGGACACGGAGAAAGGTGGTATTCTGCGTCAGGAGAAGGCTGTCTCGAAAGACGGTTTGCTGACGCTGCATCTGCCCGCGCTCGCCGCCGATGCCGCCGCGCGTATCGCTCCCGAGGATTTCCGTCGATCATTTCATTATGATGTTGGTCCACCGTTTTGAGTTCAGCGCTTGTTGAATGTGAATGCTTTCGACGCACAGAGAGGGGTTGGGAGCAGACAGTGATCAAAGCACAGGTCGAGACAAAGGAAGTCGGCAGGAGAGTAGAACCAATGATCAAATCAATACGGTTCGTAGGAAATGCGACAGTCCCGATTGTTCTCGCGTTGAGTGTTCTGTTGCCTGGCTGTCGACCACCAGTGCAGTCGAATATGGGGGCGATGGGTACGCAGTCCAATTCAGTCACCAGGACGGCTGCTTTTTCGGTGAAAAATCTCAAGGAGATCGGTAGGGGTATTGCGATGTACAGGCAGGACTGGGATGATTCGCTGCCGCCCTTGCTGACGAACGATGCAACTCAAAATGCGCTCAAGGTTTATGTAAAGCAATTATCCGTTTTTATTACACCGGATACATTTCTGCCTTATATTGCCAACGTGGCTCTCTCGGGCAAAAAAGTAGCGAGCATCACTAATCCTGCCGGATGTGTGCTGTTCTATGAGCCTGAGCCGATGTCGGACGGTACTCGAGCGGTTGCCTACGTCGATGGGCACGTGCTGCGCATTCCTGAAGCGGAATGGACGAAACTCAAAGCGGATCAGCAAATTCCATGATCTCGATTCGTTCTGAATCGCGCGAGTACAGCGATACCGCCGTACATTTCCCCCCTTCTGGTCTGGAACGGCATTAACGCGGGAGTTTTCGCAGGGCGCTCCTTCTCACGCTCTTTTGTAAGGGCACCGATTAGAAAAACATGAATCGAGGGGAAAGTAAATGATCAAACCAATGCATTTCATATGCCGATCGGTAGTTCCGATCGCGCTGTCGGTGTGCCTCGCATTGCCCGTTATAGGTCAGCGCTCACAGCCAAAACAAACGGATAAAAAGATCGCGATGGATGCCGCTCATCAGAGATTGTCCGCCATATCGATCGGTAACCTGAAGCAGATGGCAATGGGAGTCTTGATGTATACGCAGGATTGGAATGAGACGCTGCCGACACTGAAGAATGCTGCCGCGGTGAAGAAAGTCATCGCTCCCTACCTCAAGAAACCGACCGTCTTCGTGACCCCTGACACGAAGAAGCCTTATCTGCCGAACCCTACGATCTCGGGCAAAAAATTCGCGAGCATCGCAAAACCGGCAGAAACCGTTTTGTTCTATGAACCGGCGCAGATGTCGGATGGCACTCGCGCTGTTGCCTATGTCGACGGTCACGTGCGCCGTCTGACCGAAGCCAATTGGCTCAAACTCAAAGCGTCACAGAAGATTCCCTGACCCAATATCGAGAGGATCGATTTGGGTCAGGGAATTAGTAGCCTGCAAATACGCTCAGTTTTTGTCTGTGGCCGCCGGTGCGTGCAGCGAGAAGCGGTCGAGCTGCGATCCGTTCATGCGCAGGGCGGTAACAGACACCAGGTCGCCATTGACCTCACACACGACGATATGATGGACGCTCTCATAGGTGTCGCTCTCGAGCGCGCCTTTGTCCGGATCGCAGGGATACAGGGGCGCGCCGCCGCCGCCCGTCACAACGTAGTTGATGCCACCGCGCTCTGTGTGATAATAGTTGTGATCGTGGCCGTTGAAGACCAGCCGCACGCCATACTTTTTGAAGACAGGGCTGAGTATCCGGCGAACGTCCAGATCGCTGCCGTGCAGACCGATCGAGTAGGGCGATACATGGAAGAAAACGAAGATATGCTGCGCTTTCTCCTTCGCCGCATCGAGATCGCTGATGAGCCACTTGTACTGCGCCGACTTCGGACCGTATGCGCTCACTTCATCGACTGCCAGGGCAATGAAGTGGCAATTGGCTTTGTCGAAAGAGTAGTGCAATTTGGTGCCGGAGGTGAAGGGCGCTGTCACCCGCGCCTCGTAACCCGGGCCGCCGAGGTCGTGGTTGCCGCGTGCCGGATAGACGGGCAGCTGCGCGCGCATCGGGCCGGTAATATTGTCGTAAATCTTCCAGAGAGAAGCACGCTTCCCTTCATCGACAAGATCACCGGTCTGGAGTACGAAATCGGGCTTCTGCTTCAGAATCAGCGCGACGATCTTGCGATGTTCGGCGTGTCCGTCACGCGTATCGCCATAGACGACGAATTTTACTGGCACCGGGTCCTTTTTGTCCTGTTTTTCCGGCGTCACGGGAGTGGGAACGTCTGGCGGAGTATCCTGTCTGATTCCCCGGACGTGTTTGTCAGCGCCCGTCGCGATCGCCAAACCTGCTACCAGCAGGACTGCGAGCAGAGTCGTGAATGTCCTCTTTCCTGCCTGCCCGATCCTGAATTTATTTACACTCGCCCCGGAATGCTGCCTGTATTTCACTTGTTTTTCGTTCCTTCTACCGCTATACTTTCTACTGCTATACTTTCTACTGATCTGCTTTGGATGCTGTCGACTTTGAGGTGTTCTGTTTTCGAGGCAGTTCGCGAATAAAGATATTCTTGAAGCGCAGCGTGTCGCCATGATGCTGCAGCTCGATCTGTCCGAACGGATAGATTGGCTTATTGCGCTCCCAGTAGTTCTCCATCACGACATTTTGCGTTACCAGTTGATTATTGAGGTAGACTGTGACGCGTTCGCCGACCATCAGAATCCGGAAGCGATTCCACGCGCCCACCGGATTATCAGCGACGACCAGCGGGTTGCTGAGATTGATCTGGTTGTTGTAAAGTCCTCCAGAACCGAGCGGATTGTCCCATATCTGCACCTGCGGGCTGCCGCGGAGATATATACCGCTGTCGCCGCCCGGCTGGATCTGCCAGTCCACCAGCATCTCGAAATCACCGTAGTCGCGTACGGTGCAGAGGCTGTTGTTTTTGCCATCATAGACGATCTCGCCGTCTTTGACCATCCAGTGTTTGAACGCCTCACGGTCCGCTTTCGTCTGCTCCGCTGCCAGCGTCGCCGGATTCATTTTCGCGCGGGTAGGTGGATCGGCCACCAGTCCCTTCCAGCCCCGGAGGTCTTTTCCGTTGAACAGCGCGTGGAAGCCGGGCGGAGGTATATTGTCAGGTACCGGTTTAGATCTGTCCAGTGCCTTGTTTGAGTCAGGATTTTTAGCGGTCATGTCTTTCAGAAATACGTTGCGGAACTGTACCTCGCTCGGTCCATGCCCCAGAAACCCGACATGACCTCGGTCGCGCAGCATTCCCGGATGCTCCGCGAGGATCGCCGGATCGGTCACGGTATTCAGATCGGTGTCTACCGTTGTGTGTCCATTGACGACGACTTTGATATGCCTCCCGACCGCAATAATCTCTTCACTGTTCCACTCGCCGACCGGCTTCAGGGAGCCACGTCGGGCGGGCACGATTTTGTACAACGAACTATGATACTGCCCCGGCAGCAGGTCTTTGTACATACTCCCGCTGTCGTCGAGTATCTGACACTCCATGCCCATGTACGCGGCATCGCCCTCCAGCGGAGCACGGATGCCGACGCCGTTGTTGCTGTTGGGAAACAGTTTGAACTCGAATCGGAAGACAAAATCTTCGACTTCACGTGTCGTGAACAGATTACCGCCACCCTCTGCCGGGCAGTCCAGTATGCCGTCCTGCGGGACGTACCCCGGACCCTCTTTGCCAACCAATGTCCAGCCGTCGAGAGTTTTCCCATCAAACAGTCGTATGAATCCTTTCGGCGTCGGGGCATTTGCTCCTGTACTGCTTTGTGAAGCTTTCGTCTGGGCTGCTCGGACGGAGAATGGACTGGACGCCAGCAGCGCGACTAAAGCTGCTGTGGCAGCTTTGAAAAGCAGAGGTCGAACAGTGGGGGGAGCAATTCGGAGGGGAATAGGGCACATCAAAGTAGTTCACTCCTGAAGACGAAATGGTGTTGCGGTAGAGTTCGACGGAACGACAGCGCTTCCCTGCATCGGCGCAAAAACCGAAGACAGGTCGAAAGTCTCATGTCGCTGGCAACTGCCTGTGCTATAATTGACCGCAGACAACTATTCACCGCCCTTTACTCTCGTGCGTAAGGAAAGAGAGACTACATCTGCCGCTGGCTTTTATCTTCGGATCGAACGAGCAGAATCGCTGGATGGCGACCGTAGAGTCAGATGAGTAGACGGTCTGTTTCGACAGTTTCACTAGAGTTTAAGCTAATCTGAAAGAAATAGGGACGATGCTCCATAAAATATTTCGACCGATATTCTGGATACTGTTTCGGACGGGCTTCGCTATTTTCGGCGGACTGCGCGCGGAGGGCCGCGAAAACGTTCCGCTCACTGGCGGGGCGTTGATCACGCCCAATCACGTCAGCGACTGCGATCCGGTCGCGGTCGGTGTCTCGATGCCCCGTGATGCCTTCACGATGGCGAAGGAAGAGCTGTTCGAGATGAAGCTGGTTGGTCCGATCATGCGTGTATTGAACGGCTTTCCCGTGAAACGCTATACGGCAGACAGAAATGCGCTCCGTTTCGCCGAAGACCGGCTGAAAGAGGGCGAAGCCGTGATTATTTTCCCGGAGGGCAAACTCAGCGAAGACGGCAAACTTCAGCCGATGCTGCCGGGCGTAATCCTGATCGCGCAGCGCGCCAACGTGCCGATCGTCCCGACGATCGTGTTCAATACTGCCGATCTGATGCCCTATGGCAAACTGACGCCGCGCTTCATCAAAAAGCCGGTGATTGTGCGCTATGGGACGCCCGTCACGGTTGCAGAGCTGAAGGGTTCTGGCAAGGGAGGCGAGGCGCTGAAGCAGGGCGCGGAGCGTCTTTTCGCGATAATGCAGGCGCTTCAGGAAGGCAAACCTTACCCGCCGAAGCCCGTCGATCCTCCCCGAACGAAGCGCAGTGAGAGCGAGCCAGACAGTGCCGACGAAGTTGATCAGGAAGTAATAGGGCAGGACTCGGACGTAACAAAGACGAATGCTGACGCTGCTGCAGATACCGAAAAGGCGGATGCGGCGGCGCAGTAAACGGGCTTGCTGCGACTTATTAGTGATCAGAATAGGCAAGCGCGCGGGGTATACTACAATCTCACGGTGCGGAAGCGCGCCGCTAAATATAAGGAGAATGACTCAAGATGGCGTACGTAATTACCGAACCCTGCATCGGGGTAAAAGATAAATCCTGTGTCTCCGTCTGCCCGGTGGACTGTATCCACGAAGGCATCGTCCAGAAGGATGGTCAGACGCTCGATATGCTGTTCATCAACCCCGACGAGTGCATCGACTGCGGGCTTTGCGAACCGGAATGCCCGGTGACCGCGATCTTCGCAGACAGCGATGTTCCGAAGCAGTGGGAAGGTTATATTCAGGCGAACGCAGATTTCTTCCGCGTCAAGTAATCGGCATTTAAAGTTGAGAACGACCGTGTAAGAGGGAATGAAGCACCAACGAATGTCACTACGGATTTACACGCGCACGGGGGATGCAGGCGATACCGGGCTGTTTGGCGGCGAGAGGGTCGGGAAAGACGACCTGTATGTCGAGTCGTATGGGACTGTCGATGAGCTGAACGCCGTTCTCGGTCAGGTGCGTACCCACGCGCCGGATGCCGAACTCGATGCGGTGCTGCTGCAACTGCAGTACGAACTGTTCGTGCTCGGCTCCGATCTCGCGACGCCCGAGCAGGAAGAGCGTAGTAAAGGACGCATTCAGATTACACGTGTCACTGGCGAACAGGTCGTGGGGCTCGAAAAGCTGATCGATCGATTCGAGGCGGAACTGCCTCCATTGCGGAACTTCATACTGCCGGGGGGCGATCCGCTTGCCGCTGCAATGCATGTCGCTCGTGTCGTCTGCAGGCGTGCTGAGCGCAGATGTGTTGCGCTGGCAAAACACGCTGGCGACGGTGGAACCCATAGCATCAACCCGGAGATCATCCGGTATCTGAACCGCCTCTCCGACCTGCTGTTTGTGCTGTCACGCGCTGCCAATCAGCGCAAAGGCGTTGCGGATATCCTCTGGGAAACACCGAGCGCGCCACGCTAATTTACTGTTCCGGAGCTTTCCTAACCTCCCCTACGTGCCTTGCGTAATGGGAGGGATCCAGAGAGTGACTTCTCCCATCTCGAAAATCGGGTTCGATCCGTCCTGACAGGTGCGGCATTGCGACAGGAAATTCCATCATGCGACTCCGTTTCAACTGTTTCAATCCGGCTTGCTATCGATCTTGCTATCGAACTTTCTATCCGATACTGATTTTGGCAGCCGTGCTGCTGACAGTTTCAGCCCCGTATTCTCAGGCGCAATCTATTACGCCGGAGGCGATCCGGCTACGCCGCCTGACTGCCTTCGACCCGCGCGCGCTGCAGCTTCTGGATAAGGTCGTCGAAGCGTATGCGCATCTTCCCGCCCTCGATCAGCGTACCGAATTTTCCTCCACCCTGATCCCCTTGTCGAATGACACGCGTACCGGAACGGTAGGCGATGGCAAAGCTGCCGGTGTCGAAACTGAAGGCAGAACCGATGTGTCTGCGCCCAACTCGACGACCTCCGCGCCAGTTAAACAGGACAGCGAAGAACACAAACTCCGGCGCTCCCTGCGACTGATGGTATCTCAGCCGAACTACCTGCGCCTGGAACTGCTCGAAGAGGGGGCGACGCCCGATACACCGAACCGCTCGCAGTGGATCAGCGACGGCAAAACCTTCTGGACTTACACCAACGTCAACTCTGAGAAGCGCCCGCAAAACACCTACACAAAAGAAAAAACGCCGTCCGATCTGCGCGGCTTCCTGAAGCTCCAGAACCTGAATACCGGCAGCCTGGAGATGATGATGCTGCTCGGCTTGAACCCGTTCGCCGATCTGCGTGAGCAGACCGACAGCGCACAATATGAGGGCACGCAGACGGTGCGCGGCGTACAAACCGAAGTCGTTGCGCTGAAAACAGCCACCGAGTACGAATCGACCGAAGCTCGCTTTTATATCGGCAAAGAGGACTTTCTACTGCGGCGTGTCGTGACAGAGACGACCCCGATCGCGCATACGACCGGTACGCCGGGAATGGTTGGCGACGAATACGACGCGCTCGTGGCAGGTGCGCCAAAGCCACGGACTGCAAATTCTTCGGATTCTTCAAGCCCGTTTACAGCCGGGGGCGACACTGCTCCGCCAGAATCGGCGCCTGCTCCGCTGATGAAATCGCGCATCTCGTATGACAACATCCTCTCGCCCCAATCGAGTATCAACCCGAAAGATTTCGCTTTTACGATCCCGCCCAACACGCTGATTTACGAGCCCTTCGATGCGAATGGCGGCACACGCAAACTGTACAAAGCGCCAAGCCTGAAGGACATGGTGCGCACCCTGCGGTCGATGCAGCCGAAGAAGCAAAAACAGAAGAGCAAATCCGGCAAGACGATAATTCTCAATGGCTAGCCGCAGTGAAACGCGTGGTACAGAAACGCATTAGGATGCGAACACGGATGTGTAAAAGAAAGCGTTCAGCGACGGTGCCTAACACAACTCCCGGGGTATCTGTTCGGGCACTGCACGCCGCGCCCTCTTTTCCAGACACTTTGCTATAGACCGTTGGCGAAAGCGAGTTTTAGAGTTTCATGAAACGCAGCGTCGGCATCATCGTGCATCGCACACGGCTGGAAGCGTGGGAGTTTGCCGCGCAGGTGATCGCCTGGCTGCAGGCGCGGGAGGTCGGCGTTCGCCTTGACGAGGAGTCTGCCCGCAAGCTCAAGCGTCCCGAACTCTCCTGCTGCGGGGACGAGTGGGAAGGCGTCGATTTTGTGATCACGCTGGGCGGCGACGGCACGATCCTGACGGCGGCGCGCATGGCGGCTCCGCGCGGCATTCCGATCCTTGGCGTACACATGGGGCGATTCGGGTTCATTGCGGAGACGCACCCGGACGCCCTTTTTATGCATCTGGAAAAGCTGCTCGAAGGCGAAATGAAGGTCGAGGAGCGCATGATGCTTGGCGCGGAAGTCTGGCGGGATGGCGAGAAGGTGCAGCACAGCCTCGGTCTGAATGAGGTGATCGTCAAAAGCGGTGACGCGAGCCTGCTGAATCTACAGACGCGTCTCGCGGGTGCTCCTTTCGCGACCTATCCCGCGGACGGCATGATCATCGCGACCCCGACCGGCTCAACGGCGTATGCGCTTTCAGCAGGCGGTCCGATCGTCGCGCCGACGGTGCAGGCATTGATCATCGCGCCGATCTGCCCACACACGCTCAACGTGCGTCCGATGATCGTGCCGTGCGATGAGCAGATCGAGATCATCCTGGAGATGCAGAGCGGTGACGTGCTGTTCAAGGTAGACGGCGTCGATCCGTTCGCTTTGCAGAATGGCGATAGGGTGGTCGCGCATCGCTCGGCATTCGTGACGCGCCTCATCGTGCTCGGTCATGCCACGTTCTACCGAAAAGTCCGCGACCGTTACCTCTATGGCGAACGCCTCAACGAGTAGGAAGCAAAATAGCCCTCGGTGCGAAGAAGGTGGATCCAGGCGGCCAGGCAGGTTTCCGAGGCGGATTGACTGCAGCTTAATCGGCAGGAGCGGCGTCCCCGATTTCGCTCCAGGTATTCTGACTTGTTTTCTGTAGCGATTCCAATTCAGGCGCAGGCTGAATAACCTGATCCCTCCAGCAGATAAGCCGCTTACACAAATGACCTTCACTCGTGACGCAATTTTTAACGTTTGGTTAAATTTATTATAAGCTATTGACAACCATCCGTCATTTTGGTATTATTGGCAATAGTAGACTCCGTTTCGTATTGTGGACTTCGTTCGGTGGAAAGGAGCATCACTTTGAAAAATCAAATCCCAACCCCCGCGCTGATTGCCGCCTGTGTGGGAGTGGCTGTCGTCCTGATACTCATTGGCTGGAAAGTATTTTCTTCCGGGGGGGAGAGTATGGATTCTAAGACGATCAGCGAGCATATCGCCGCGAAAAACGCAAAGAATCAGTAGAGCCTACTGTTCTGCGAATAGCACTCGCTGTGATACCGCAAAGCGAACTTCGTGTATCGAACAATGCAGTTCAGGACGACGCACGAGAAATAGATTCTGATACCTGCTCTGCGAAGAAATGCCCTCTTTGTGAATTAGTAAATAGTGCGAGGGAGCATCCCACCCCATTCACATAGCGTTACAAGGAGCGCCAACTCGCCTTTTCTGCCGAACGGAATCGTTACAGGCAAGGCATTCTACCGTCCCGGATCACTCAGATATATCATCTGAAAGGACATTCCACATGAAGCACTTGAACCGAGCCTTCACACTCATCGAACTGCTCGTAGTCATCGCAATCATCGCGATTCTCGCCGCAATTCTCTTCCCGGTATTCGCGCAGGCACGTGAGTCCGCCCGCGCCATCTCCTGTCTCAGCAATGTTCGTCAGGTCGGTCTGAGCATGGCGATGTATGTTCAAGACAATGACGAGACCACCCAGATCATTAATGCAGACTGGTGGCCGCCGTTGATTCCCTACATCAAAAGCTACAATTTGCTGCTGTGTCCGGATCGCAAGGACACCGCAGGCGGCTATCGAGCTGATATCGGAGCGGCTGGCGGCTGCCAGCCGGGCCAGGACTGCCAGATTTCCGGATATGCTTACAACTGGGGCCCGCTCAATTCTCGCGGAGGCGGTTTGACAGACCAGAAGGCACATCCAGCTCCAAACGTCCCCGATTTCGCGCCAGGAATTACGATGGCAAAGGTAGTCGCTTCTGCCCAGACCTTTGCCTTCGGCGATACGTACGATACGCCGCGGATGAACCTCGGTATGTTCACCCAACTCTGCACCTACAACGGCACAACGACCTCTGCTCTGCGCCATCGGGCGAACTTCAATATCGCTTTTGTCGATGGTCATGCCAAAGCGGTCAAGTACAAGGCTGGCTACTCTGCGGGCGGCGAAAACAATCGCTGGGCACGCCCCGCAATCACGGAGGTCGTTACCGACTACTGTGCCGATCCCGATGCGATCGTCTATCCTCAGACCGGCGCGAATGCGGATCTCGCCGATGGTATCGCGATTGGGCCGATCCGATGCGGCGATATCGGCGCCGAACTGGATAAGGACTTCAACTCGATCTGTCCGGCAGGCATGACGGCCGCCTCTGCACCCGCAACTGGCTGTATCTTCGCAAACTGATCGGAGACGCTCCAGCAAATGTATGGTGTATCCTCTTGCCTTCTATCTGAAATCAGGGAAGAAGGCGAGAGGCTGTTGCTTGAAAGATCGGTTCGAATTATGACTGTCCGTCACTATAATTCGGAGGCAAACTATGCCTCGTAAGCCTATCGCAACCGCTTCGCGAGCGAAAGCCGTTTCTCCGCGAGTTGCGGCAGCAATTCTGGCTGGTGCGATCATTATCACCTGTACCGTGGAATGGAAGTCGCTGCTTGCCAAAGAGCGCAGGGACAATCCGGTGCGGGTTCTCACGCTCGCCTCCTGCACGAAGTGCCACTCAGACGCAAAGACGATCGCGAAGATGAAGTGGAAAGAGGGCGATACCCATTTCCTGTTCGATGACAAAACGACGGCATTCAAACCCGGCGTTTGTCCTGTGAAGACTTCCGATCGGCAAGGCTACGATCCTGCCGTAGCGAGCTGGTTGAAGCAATCCTCTAGCGCCTCTAAATAGTTGGATCGCTCCAATTTTCGCTCACCGATCTCACAGCTCCGATCTTATTGCGCCAACCGCATCGCTTCACTTTCACTCCTCCAACTTTTACATCTACAGGCATTCGCTCCGACAGGACTCAATCATGCCGCGAAATTTTGCAAAGATCGGTCTCTTTCTGATCCTCCTCAGCCTTACAGCGTTCGCAGGCGGCGCAGCTAAGCTGCTGATCGCCCGCATGGGTAAACAGCCTGACGGCAGTTTCCTGGTCAGCAGCGGTCAGCGCATCGAGGGCGATGGACTCGCTTTTAGCGGCAGACCCAGCGATATCGCACTTCACCCGGACGAAAACGTCTTTGCAGTCCTCAGTCAGAAAGAGGTGTTCATCTCTACGCCGACCGGTATCGTCGCGCGCTCCCACTGCTCGCTCGGAGAAGCGAGCGCGGGATTCCACGGCGTGCTCTGGACGCATGATCATCGTGGCTCAGACTGGTGGCCGAAAGCGATGCGCTTCGTCGCCAGCACCGATCAGGGCTACCTGATGCTCTTCAGCTACTCCGATATGCAGTTGGAACCACAGGGACGTATCTCTTTGATTCCCGAAGGATCTAAGCGGAATGCTCGCCCCGGCGGGATGTGCCTGACACGTGATAACAAAACGCTTTTCGTGGCCGCTGCCGGTCTGGATGCGGTGGTCGAAGTGGATATCAAAAGCCTGAAGCGCGTCAAAGCATATGCGGTGCAGGCGCTTCCTTATGAGGTTAAGCTTTCCGAGGATGAGAAGACGCTAATCGTCAGCAACTGGGGCGGGCGTAAACCGCTTCCCGGCGATGTGACCGCAAAAAGCGATGACGAGGATATCGTGATCGATGGACGCGGCGCTGCCGGCACCGGGACTGTCAGTCTGATCGATCGTCAGACAGGATCAGTTACGAATCTGGATGTGGGCATTCATCCAACTGCGATGGCTGTCTCGGGAAATCGAGTCTACGTCGCGAACGCGATGAGCGACACAATCTCTGAAATCGATGTCTCCGCTCGCAAACTGACGCGAACTTTTCCGGTGCAGTGGAAAAACAGCAAAGTCGTCGGGGCGATGCCGAACGCGCTCGCGGTGCGCGGCGACACCCTCTACATCTGTAACGGCGGGGACAATGCCCTGTGTGAAATGGACATCCACACCGGCAAGGCGCGCGGATTCCGCCACGCGGGCTACTTCCCGTGCGCGATCGCACTCAGCCATGACGGCAGATACGCCTATGTCCTCAACAGCAAGGGAAACGGCTCGGTCGAGAACACACGTGTCGGCAATCCTGGGAGCCCACACGACTTTCAGGGCACGGTCTCGATAATCGATCTGAAAAAAGAGATCCACGCGGAGACTGAGATCGTTGCCCGCGACAACCACTGGAACGAGAAATTTGAGAAGCCGAAGCTAGCTGTATATAATGGCGGGATCAAGCACGTGCTGTATATCATCAAGGAGAACCAGACCTACGACTCGATCTATGGTGATATGCCGATCGGGAATGGCGACCCGAAACTCTGCGTGCTCGGCGAGAAGGTGATGCCCAATCATCGCGCGTTGGCTCGGCAGTTCACGCTGTTCGATAACGGCTATGTCAGCGGCACGAACAGCGCGGATGGGCACGCCTGGTCGACGCAGTCTATTGCGAACGACTACATGGAGCATTTCTATGTCGGGTACCGGACTTACCCCGACGATGGCGACTGTGCGATGTCGATCTCTTCAGGAGGCTGTCTGTGGGATGCGGCGGCGAAGAAAGGCAGGCGTGTGCGCGTGTATGGCGAATATTGCGATGAAGACCTCTCGCACTATGAGCCGCGCCCTCCTAAGAACTGGTTCGAGGCTTATCAAGACTATAAAACTGGTCAGAAGCGTTTCACCTACACGACCAATACGCTTGTTGCGGGTCTGAAGCCCTACATCTGCCCGAATGTCCAGTACTGGCCTCTGATTCAGAGCGATCAGTCACGCGCTGATGCCTTCTTGAAAGAGTATCAGACGTACATCCGCAAAGACAATGTCCCCGATCTAATGCTCCTCTGCCTGCCATGTGACCATTCCGAGGGAATGAACCCGGATTATCCTACCCCGCGCGCGATGCAGGCGGACAATGACCTGGCGCTGGGGCGTATCGTGGAGGCGATTTCGCATGGTCCGCAGTGGAAGGATACCTGCATCTTTGTGATCGAGGACGATGGGCAGGCGCTTCCCGATCACGTCGATGGGCATCGAGTGCCCTACATGGCGATCAGTCCGTATACCAAGCGCAAAATGGTCGACTCGCATTTCTACACGACCGCGAGTATGCTGCGCTCGATCGAATGGATGCTCGGTATGGACCCGATGACACAGTTCGATGCGCTCTCTCGCCCGCTGACTACCTGCTTTAACGAGACACCGGATTTGACGCCCTTTGTCCATGTTCCGAACAATGTGCCGCTCGATGAGCGCAATCCTTCTCCCGCGCAACTATCGAGAACGGGAAAGTTCTGGACTGAGAAGACGGCGTCTCTGAACTGGAGCCACATCGATGGGCCCGACCCGTACTGGCTTAGTCGCATCAATTGGTACAGTCTCACGAAGGGACGTATTCCGTTCCCCCAGACGCCCGGCCAGCCTGCGCTTACTCAAACACGCGATAGCGCGGACCGCTAAAGCAGAATAAAATGGCAAAGACACCGATCACAGTAAAGTGGCTGTATGGGTCGGCACAATTCGATGACGATGAGAGAACGGTATGGCTCGCGCTACTGCAAGTTTTCGACGATGGTACAGCAGAAGTTCTGACTGATAATGCTGAGACACTGCTGCATTTCGAAGATGAAGTTGAGGCTAATATGTGGCTGGCAGATGAAGAGTTCATGCTTCTGAAATTCTTGATTGAAGTTTTGCATGAGGAAGGCAGCCCCTTTGCTGAAAGTTTCGCACCACCTCAGAGCACAAACCGGGAGGAGCTGAAAGGGAAAATGACCCGCCCCTTGAAAGATATGTCCTGAAACAGACTGGAAGCCCTCCTGCGTTGATGCAAGCAGCCCACAGGCGCAGGCTATCCTTTATCGTTTCAGGAACCCCTGGGCGGTAGGCGACAGTCGTGCCGAGAAGGCAGGCGCAGCGTTCGGCGGTTTCGGGTGGGAAGCGGGTTTTGCTTACTTTGCCGGAACAGGCGCTATCTGCGCGACACGACTGTCGCCTACCGCCCAGGGAGAACGGCAGTCTGCGCCTGCCAGGAATATACTCCTACAACCGTGAACAGTTACAGTGAGGTGCACAGTCGAGTGGTTCCAGTGTATAATGGAGTAGGCGCAAAAGTGTGCACTCTACTTTATTTTCCGGTCAAAAATCAACAATGCGGGCGAGAGATAGGACATTTTAAACGGAGGTGCAAACCATGAGCGATTTGACGCTAGCGCAGTCCACTCCACAGACAGCAGCAGAGTATGAGGCGGTCATCGAGCAGATGCTCGCGCAGTCCCGCCTCCTCAGTGAGCGGGCGCGACAGGATCAAGAAGATATCGAACGCCTGCGCGCGAAATCCACTCCCTTGCGGGCTGAGATACGCGCCCTGCTCGCCAGCATGGGCAAGTCGATATAAACGCTATGTGGAAGCAACTCTATGACATAGCAAAACAACTGCTCACGCTTTCCTCGGATGTGCAGAAGGGCAAGGAGACAGACAAGGCGCATGAGGAAGCGCTAGACGACTTGCGTCAGGAATTTCGCCGGGTCCTCGAACTCTTGCAGGAGTTACGCCATACGCAGGAGCGCCAGCAAGACCGGGCCGACCTGGAGCGCAGAATGCTCTTGTTGGAACTGGAAAATGCCTTGCTCCGCTTCGAGCATCGGCTGCCTCCGCCAGAAAAACACGACAACGAACCGAAGCGCGAAGCGTAGATTCAATGCGCTACTGATTTATGTCGTTTGAAGCGGGATGCATTCAGAAACCTCCTCGGTTGCATACCAGCAATAGGGTTGTCGCGCACCGCTCGGCATTCGTAACGCGCCTCATCGTGCTCGGTCATGCCACGTTTTACCGCAAAGTCCGCGACCGTTACCTCTATGGCGAACGCCTCAACGAATAGCGGGCGAAAAATCCCGTTGCGCGTCGGGGCTTTTTTGGGGCGAGGTTGGCGGTATGGCGCGACTTCTACGTCGTCTCAGGGAAGGACGTTGACTACCTGAGGCTTATCGTCTTTGATGTAACCTGAGCGCTGGCTCCGACGTCCAAGAAGCTAGACAGCACACGAGTTCCCGAGACGAGCGCTACTCATGCTCCTGTAGGAGCAGCTTTCCTCGAATCGAACGAAATAGGAGCAGAAACGATGCGGACAGGCAGAGTGTGCGGAACCGTTGGGTTGCTATTAGGCGGGGTCGTATTATATAGCGCGACTGTGCAGGCGCAGACGATCGACCACTCGAGCCCGAATGCAGGCAACGACGATCTGATCGCTACGCAGAACTATAACTGGGGACCAGTGTTACTCGGCGGACTATGTCGCCTGACCGACAAAGGCAGCGGCGAAGCGGTCAGCGTGTTCAGCAAACACCGTGTCAATATCACTCAGTTTGCCAACTCCTTTGTCTTCCAGATACTGAGCGGGGGGCCGGGCGATCCCTCCGATGGGAGTGGCAACATTGCGGACGGACTTACCTTTACGATCCAGAACGACAGTCCGCAGGCGCTGGGCGGCTCCGGAGGCGGTCTGGGCTACGAAGGAATGGATCATAGCGTTGCCATCAAATTCGATCCCACGCCCAACGCTGGCGACCCCTCCTATAGCAGCACAGGACTGTTCACCAACGGACAGGGACCTTATGGCGGAAGCGATTTATTACGCGACCAGCTCAACTTGCGAAGTCAGCATGCCTTTCGGGTAGACATGGACTATGACGGCCGCATGCTGGAAGTGCATCTCACCGACCTGGAGACGGAAGCGAGCGCCGTCCAGAGGTATCGGCTGGACATTGCCCGCACAATCGGCAGTCGCACTGCTTTTGTGGGCTTCACCGCCGCAACGGGATTGGGCAGCGCTGCACAGGATATCCAAAAGTGGTATTTTACTTCACCGACACTCGTTGCCAGCCGAAACCAGGACGATTGGGGGAAGCGCCTACACGCGGCGCGACGTGTGGCACAGAAACAGGCAGCTGTGAAATCTGCGTCCGCCTGGCCGACAGGTGTGCATCCGACACATCCGCGGGTCGCCGCGCGTACTCGCCCTCTCCGTATCGCGAGCGCGAAGAAATAGACTTTTGTTCTGAGTCGCAAATTACCAGGAAAACTAGCTTTACTGCCAGCCTTCAGTTTCGTACTTACATGCAGAATATCTCTATTCAGTCCCCGCTCGCCCGAAACTTCGGGCGAGCGGGGACTGAATAGTTACGAGGAAAATCAGCGTCGTTTTCGAGACCAGGCTTCCTCAGCCTGAAGTAGAAAGGCTCATTTGACAATTCGCTCAGGCGGCATGCGCGCGAACGTGCCGATCGAGCGAGCCATCCCATAGTTTGCCATCAGGGATATATCATCGAAGTCGCCCATGTCCGTATTACCGATTGCCGTTCCGTTGTAAGCGCAGAACACGCCGCCATCGCCTCCGGCCGAACCGGATGCCCATGTCGTCGCGAGCGTGATATCCTTGTCGTGCCAGGCAGCCCCGATGCCGCTGCGGGTGTTGGTCCACTCGTCATAATATCGCCACAGCAGCCAGCCGTCGTTGACGTCCTTATAGCCGATCGTCTGGGCGATGAAAAACGCGGTGGGAGAAGTCGATGGCTTAGCCAATCCCGCTGCGATCCAGTAGACGCGCCCGTCAGCGCCCAGCTTACGGTCGGGACTGAACAGGAGGGTCGGACGCCTGTTGCCTGCCCAGCCGGACTTTTCACCGCCTACGAATGACCACGAAACCTCACGGAAGCGGGCGCTGTCTCCATCCCATGCGAACCGTCGCAACTGCCAGCGGTAGGGCTGAGCGCCCGTCAGTCCTGCTGTCCCGAGCAGAAGCTGATCATGGGGGCTGTCCACTGCCGGTCCGGGCGGGATCGTACTTTTTATCCCCAGATCAATCATTGGCCCGAGACTCTTACCACGCACCGTGCGATAAACCATGTTCTTATCGGGTCCCGCGTACAAGAAGAGATACAGCGTACCTTTCCAATCGACCGCACTGGCATACGCTCCCTTGCTATCAGAGATCAGTTGTGCGACTCCCAGCGCGGCGGGCGTCCCGAACCGGTACATTATGCCTGCGGCTGTAGGATAGAAGACGTAAAAGTTCTGCCCGTCGCTTGCCGCGTATGGATCGTTGGTTACTCCTGTCGCGATCGGCACAGGAGTCGTCCAGGCATGTTTGCCCAGATAAGTCTGCATCACCAGCCGAGCACTTTCGGGGCGCGGAGACTTGGGATCGAGTGGATCGCGGGCGGCTGTCAGCATGTAGAGTTTGCCCTGATGTTCGGCGAGCGCCGCCTGATAATCCGTCATGAGTTCGTAAGGACCGCCATAGTTGAAGGGCTGTTTACCGCTCGGCTGCAAACGCTCGCCTCCCCCGACGCTATAGCCGAACGTGATGTTGGCACGCACGGTTCGGTCCGAAAACCCTCCTGTCCAACCCCAGTCGACAAAGGTGGCGTCTTTGCCGGCCGGTTTGATGTGCAGGTGGTAGGGTGGCCCGGTAAGAAATTGAAGCTTTTCACTCGGAAAGGGGACCTTGCCTGGCAGATGCGACTCGTTCAGCACGAGGCTAGCCAGTTCTCCCGTACTGAAATGCACCTTTTTGGGATCGCCTGCAAACCCGTAGCTGTAACTATAGTTCATCAGGCTGGTGTAGGTAGGAGCCCAGGTATCCCACTTGCCAGTGTGTGACAGCCCCAGTTGATGGCCGAACTCGTGTATCCAGGATCCCATACCCGTCGAACCGGAATCCGCAAGCTGACCCGACTGACCTCCACCGCCCATTCCGCTGATCAACATCCAGTGGTAGAAACCCATCTGCTCTGGGGGGAATGTCTCGGCAGAGACCTGCGCCCAACCCTTTCCCTCGTTCCCTTTCACCGGAAATGTTGGCTTCTGCGTGATCCAGTGCAGCGCAAATCCCTGCTTTCTGTCCAGGTTGGTATAGGGCAGCCGGGCAAAGAACGGCACGATCTCCTCACGCATGACTTTTTCGACCTGATCCACTGGAACGTTGTCGTAGGGGAGGTTCATCACGAGCACATCTTTATGCAAGGGAGATGCGCCCATTCCCGGCAGATCAATTCCGTCGAAGCCATGTACCTTCCAGCCGTCCATGAGTCCGTCATGGCTGGTCGTCCGGTCGAGCGGATCGCTGCCGATTTTGACCTCCTCCTCATTGAGCAGTCCGTCACAATCCCAGTCAGGGTCGCTCTTGAAGTAGGTGATATAGAGATCGCAGTCCGCTTCCACACTGCCGAAATAGTCCGGTCCCTGGTGCTGAATGACGATGTCCGCGCGCTGATGACCAACCACATCGCCCATCATGGCTACGACTGGTTTCGTGAACTTGTCCCAGCCCGGTACAGGCACCGACTGCTTCCACTCCGGAGCAATGAATACCCGACCGTCCACAAGTAGATCTGCCTTCCCGTCGCCATCGATGTCGCCCATCGCGAGCGCTTCCTGCCCTTTGGGAGCATGAATCGCCGAGACTTTTACCGCAGTCTCGCCGAGCTTGTAGAGGAGGACTTCACCTCCCGTACGCACTGCCAGTTCCACTTTTCCGTCACCATCCATATCCCCTGC
>JBBQPY010000012.1:0-50397 GCA_038216735.1 Chthonomonadales bacterium | reverse complement strand
CCTTCTGCTGGCCCATGCGCGTGATGGTATTGAGTTGCTCGCGTTGGTCGGCTGTGAGGGTAAGGGAAGTATGTTTGCTCATACCTTCAGTTTACCCGCCCAAAACGCATTATCTAAAACTTCGTGAAACTAACGACTAATCACCAGATGAATAAGTTATTATAACATATGAAACCTAAATTTGCCATCTGTTGCAGATCTTTTTCATGCTCTCCGCGTAATCCTGGTTAAAACGCCGGTTACCTAACATACTGGTCAGCCCGGGCGACAACAAAACAACGCCTTCCCTATCGGTTTCCGGTCCGATAAGGAAGGCGCTGGTTATGGTACTTCGAAACCGCTTGTGCTACTGGTTGCCATCAGCGGGGGTCATCTACTCCGCGCCCTGTGCAGAGTTCGGGGCCGCGGTGCCGGCCGCAGGAGCCGTTCCTGCCCCAGCGCCTGCTGCCGAAGGAAGATGCTTGCCACCGATCAAAGGACCCGCTGCTGCCGCAGATGCGGACGGCCTGTCCCCATCGCTCGAGCGGCTGCTCATAAACCACAGGCCGCCTGCTATGAGCACGATCACCGCAATCACAATACCAATGATAGCCGGACTGACCTCTTTTTTCACAGAGCTACCTTTCTAGTTGTTGGGCCACAGGTAGCGCAGCGTCGTCGGGTCGTTAGGATTGAGCTGCAGGAACTGTCCCATCTTCATCGATTTGCTGTGCCCGTCGAAGAACGCAACGTTGATCATACCTACGCCGTAATCGGTAGCACGCGAGGCGACAACACACTTGTTTGAGCCACCAGTGTGGCGCGGCTGCGGACCGAAGAAGGAGTAGTCATAACCGACCCAGCCGCCACACCAGCCAATACCTGACTGCTGCCCATAGATGCCATGCCATGCATCGAAGTTGCCGCTGTCGAACATATAGGCATATTCGGCCGGGCTTCCTACCGCGGCGAGTGGCTGGCCAGGATTCCCGTTGGGTTTGAACCCATAATTCAAGCCTGAGCCATCTGGTGCACCGCCGTTGCCAGAAATGCCATTATATTTGATGTCGCCTGGTACGTAGTTCTGAATCCACGGTTTCGTTCGAGTAAGATAGTTGGAAAAGCCTGTGCCGACGGAGGAGGCAACGGGCAAAATACCTTCGGACATCCAGTATTCGAAACCGTTCGGATCAGTGCTTTTGTACGGGGAGTTCGGACAGATGAGTAGACCATAGTTCTTCGTGTACGGCTGAGTAAGGTCCTGCCATGTATTGAAGAATGTCTGGCCGTCCGTCGCCATACTGAGCGTCGGGGTCTCGTCGTAATCCTGAAGGTACATCAGCCCTGCGAGCATCACCTGCTTGGTGTTCGACAGGCAAACAGTTTTGCGTGCAGACTCGCGCGCCTGTGCAAAAACTGGGAAGAGGATAGCTGCCAGTATCGCGATGATTGCGATAACGACAAGGAGTTCGATTAGCGTGAAGCCACGCTTCGCCGTACGGTTCATATTATAGACCCTCCACAAAAAATAAAATAAAAAAACATTCTTGCAATTATGTACTAGGTCGACTTGCAACTAAATCAGACAATCCCTGCAAAATTACTATCGCAGGGCACCTACTTCAGCATCGAAGAGCCGCCAAATATCAATTCAAGAATGATAAACCGATTATAACACAATCTATAAGCAATATGCAAATCCAAACACCGAATCCTTGCAAATTTCATCAAAGGAGGGTCGCGCAAGATAATTCATAGGCATTTTGAATGGTGAATCGAACGAAACGTGCACATCGAAACCATTCAGCCAACGGATCAGCACTAAAATAGACGCCTGCGCTCCATGTATTCTCTGCCCATCCTTCGGAAGGAGGGGGCAGAAGTGTTAATTCTCTTCCTTACGTAAAGAGGGTATCGGACATAGCTATGTTTCTCATTCCGGGTTCGGGATCCCAGATCGTGATAATACGCCTGTCCCGAAGCTTCGGGACAGGCGTATTGGATGTGGGGGATTAGTTGCAGAGAGGAATAGCATATCGACTGGCTAGTCGGCGGGCCACAGGTAGCGCAGCGTAGTCGGGTCGTTGGGATTGACCTGCAGGAACTGTCCTGCTTTCATCGATTTGCTGTGCCCGTCGAAGAAGGAAACGTTGAACATCCCTACTCCATACGCGACGGCGCGGTTCCCATCGCACACGTTGGAGCCGCCAGTGTGACGCGGCTGTGGACCCACGAAGGACATATCATAGCCGACCCAGCCAGTACACCAGCCGATGCCCGACTGTTGATTGAGTAGGCCATGCCATGCATCGAAATCGCCGCTGTCGAAGATATAGGCGAATTCAGCGGGGCGGGCCACGCCCGCAAGCGGGGTGCTGGGGTTGAGACCGCCATTGAACTGATAGAAGGATCCAGCAGAACCTGCGATTCCGTTATACTTGATGTCTGCCGGGACATAGTTTTGAATCCAGGCTTTGTTCCTGGTCACATAGTTGCTATAGCCTGGTGCCATATCTAATGAGGCAGGTATCATCCCCTCAGACATCCAGTATTCGATGCCGTTCGGATCGGTGCTCTTGTACGGGGAGTTCGGGCAGATCAGTACACTATAGCTCTTCGTATACGGCTGAATCAAATCCTGCCATGTATAGAGGTAGGTGATCCCATCGGTTGCCATATCCAGCACCGGGGACTCGTCGTAATCCTGAACATACATCAGTGCGGAGAGCATCACCTGCTTGGTGTTCGATAGACAGGTGGTTTTGCGGGCGGACTCGCGAGCCTGTGCGAAAACGGGGAAGAGGATAGCTGCCAGTATCGCGATGATTGCGATAACGACAAGGAGTTCGATTAGCGTGAAACCACGCTTCGCCATACGATTCATATCAAAGACCCTCCAGAGTGAAATATGGTAACTCTTCGTCCCCTCTCCTGAGACTTCGGGAGAGGGGGTATGGGGGGTGGGGGTGAACAGTTAACAAAGAAAAAAACATTCCTGCGATTTGGTATTACGACGACATAGCGCTCAATCAGACAACCCTGCGCGACTGATGCAGGGCATCTTCTTTAGCATTGAAGAGCCGATTCATACCAATTCGGGAATGATAAACGCAGTATAACATACATTGCAGACAGTTAGATAGTGACCCGCCCCAATCAGGCAAAATAATAAACTATTTTTGCCTGTGCTGCGACACTTTTTGCGCGGTGAACCCGTCGTCATGGTGAAGCACAATTTTCACCTGCTCACCCCCTCTCCCGAAGCTCAGAGAGAGGGGTGAGGGCAGCCCATCATCATTTCATACAGGAGTACCACATCCATGGTTGTCGCCGCAATCGATCCCGTCTCCAGCACCAGCCTCAAAGCCGTCTGCCCGCGCAAAGACCTCTACGAAGCCGTCCAGATCGTCGGACATGCCGTCTCCGGACGCAGTTCGCTCCCGATCCTCAGCCATATCATCGTTCAGGCAGAGGAAAACGGTCTGCGTCTCGTCGCCACCGATCTCGAACTCGGTATCTCGTGCCGCATTCCCGCCCGCATCGAATCCGCCGGCGCGCTCACCGCACCCGCTCGGACGCTCACCGAAGTCCTCGGCAACCTGCCCGATAAGAGTGACGTCGCCCTCTCCGTCGACAAAAGCCACACCGTGCGCGTCCACTGCGAACGCTCCGACTACAAGATACTCGGACTGCCCGCTGAAGACTACCCGAAGCTGCCCGAAGTCCGCGACGCCGTCGCCTTCTCGATCCCGCAAGCCAAGCTCAAAGAGATGATCCGCCATACGCTCTTCGCCGTCTCGACCGATGAAACACGCGCGATCCTCACCGGCATCTATATGGAGTTCGAGGGCGATACGCTGCGCTTCGTCGCCACCGACACGCACCGCCTCGCCGTCAAGACCGCCACCGTCTCCAACAGCCGTGGCGCACAGAAAGCCATCGTTCCCGCCCGCGCAATGAACGAGCTGACCCGACTGCTCACCGACGGCGAAGGCGAAGTTCAAGTCACGCTATCTTCCAATCAGGTGCAGTTCGTGCTGCCCGGCGAGGCGGAAGTGCAGATCGTTTCGCGCCTGATCGAAGGTCAGTTCCCCAACTACCAGCGCGTGATCCCCGCCAGCTTCCAGAAGAAGCTGACGATCGAAGTGCAGCCGCTGCTTCGCGCCGTACGCCGCGCCTCGATCGTCGCCCGTGAGAACGCCAACCGCGTCATCCTGCGCACCGAAGAAGATAAGCTGATTCTGACCGCCGAGAGCCAGATCGTCGGAAACGCCTACGAGGAGATCGAGGTCGTGCGGGACGGCGAAAATGTCGAGATCGCCTTCAATTCCAAATATCTGCTCGACGTCCTGAATGTCATGGACGCCGAAACCGTCTACCTCGAACTGACGGAAGCGCTCAAGCCCGGTCTGCTGCGCCCGATCCCTGCGCGCATGCGTGCGGATAAAGATGACAAAAAAGAGGGTGAGACCGCTGTCGAAGCGGAGGACGAGGCGCCTGCCGAGTCCGACTATCTCTGTGTCCTGATGCCGATGCAGATCGTGTGAGATCGCCCCGGCACTGCGACCATAACGAACCGTAACAAATATGCTATAATAATGGTGGAGAATTGAAAAGTTCTCCACTGAGACAACCATGCTGGTCTGAGAAGTCCTTCATGGTCACAACACAGGTGCGGTAATGAGAAGAGAACAGCCCCGCCGGAAGGGTCAACTTCCAACGAGGCTGCGGGCTTAGACTCTAATCAGAGTTTTTGCGCTTCTGAATGTACTCAGAAGCCAAACGGATAAGAGTGACCGCGTAATAAACGTTACCCAGCAAATGGAAGACTTGGTCCATTGCCTTCTCCTTCTTTGTTCTGGCGCAGTCGCAGGGATACACCGCGTTTGTACCGCGAGTGTCCATGCACGGCATGCGCGCCGGGCAGTACCGCACACAGGCGCAGAGTATAGACAGGGTGAGCTTCTACCTCACCCTGTCTATTTTTCTGCCTTCCTCCGCACTCAGTATACACCGTGCCGGGCAGCTACTCTCCGCGCTGCTGAATCAGTTTGGCGACGAGGCAAGTCCATCCCGTTCGATGGCTCGCGCCAGTCCCTGCGCCTGTGTTCCTGTGAAAATACCCGAAGTCCAGCCGCAGCTTCGCGCCGTGCACCGCGCCTCGATCGTCGCCCGTGAGAACGCCAACCGCGTCATCCTGCGCACCGAAGAAGACAAGCTGATCCTGACCGCCGAGAGCCAGATCGTCGGAAACGCCTACGAGGAGATCGAGGTCGTGCGGGATGGCGAAAATGTCGAGATCGCCTTCAATTCCAAGTATCTGCTCGACGTCCTGAATGTCATGGACGCCGAAACCGTCTACCTCGAACTGACGGAAGCGCTCAAGCCCGGTCTGCTGCGCCCGATCCCCGCCCGCATCAAAGCGGACAAAAAAGAGGTCGAGCCAGAGAGAGAAGGTGGCAAAGAACTCAGCGACGAGGTGGAGGACGACACGTCCGCCGAGTCCGGCTACCTCTGTGTCCTTATGCCGATGCAGATCGTATAAGGTACTCCCACCCCACGTCTCGAAGTTTGGGGCAGAGGAGGAGACCGTACAGATAGCACTGCCCTCCTACGTGCATTCGATTTATGCAAGGAATACCTGCTGCCCACTGCCTGGCAATCGATCCGCTCCTCAGGGAAAGGATAAGATCGCCCTTCCGCCGAATTGTACCTCTTTGCAGATCGGCGACAATCATCAGGAATTTCGTAAAGCGAGCCGCCACTGGAGCAGACCAAACAGGTCCTGCGGAGGTATGCGTTACCCTCGATCGCCGGGCACAGACGTGTTTCCGCTGCGACAGGCGGCGATGGATATTATGCGTGGGGCGAGGCAGATCATACAAACAGCGGGAGCAGGATGCGAGTACGTAAGGCTAAGCGAGACGGAATAAGCCTGTGCGCGTATGATTGAAAGAGAGGCGGTGGAGTGATGCGTTCGGATGTTCCTCCGAAAACGGAAGTGACGTTTTTGGGTACAGAGGCGGTCGTGCCTTCCTGTGGAGGAGATACGGCGAGTTTCGTCCTCAACCGGCAATACCTCGTGGATACCGGATGGTACGCGGCCCTCAAGATGCGCTGTTACGACCTCGACCCGCTGAACATAAAATACCTCTTTCTCACTCACGGGCACCATGACCATTATATCGGCCTGCCGCACCTCCTCTTCTATCTCGCTATGCGCGCCTCAGAGCGCCCCAATCGAGAACCCCTGAAGATCGTCGGGCCTGCCGAAGACTTGGACCGGATCGTCCGTCTGGCACAGCAGTTCCTGCAGATGCAGCGTTTCGCGCCCGTCTCCTATAAGCCTGATCTTATTCCGCTCGCGGCGGGAGAGACCGTCGAAGACGTCGACTTCTCCCTGGCAGCCTGCGCATCTGTTCACCAGGTTCCCGGATTGTGCTATCGATTTACCGACAAACGTACGCTGAGCGTAGTTGCCTTCACGGGCGATACAGCCTATGATCCCACCATTGTTCGACACGTAGAGGGTGCGCATCTACTGATTCACGAAGCCTCGTATGGCGCTTTGCCAGCGCCGCCTCACAATGCTTCCCTCCATTCCGGTGCCCCGGATGCTGCGCGTGTGGCAAGAGAAGCAGGTGTGCAGCAGCTCGCTCTTGTGCATTGTCCAGTGGAGAAGCAGCAGGAAGCTTTGAAAGCGGCACAATCGTTGTTTCCCAACACAATCTGGCCGGAAGATGGAGAAACTCTTGTCGTCGAGTAATGTGCTCGTGACATAAGAAAATAATAGCTGGCAGACTGCGTGATTCAGGCAGGCGAAATCGACTCTTAGAGAGGAAGGACAAGCGTCAGTCGGGCTAGCAACTGTGAGCTGGTTGTATCCCCCTTTTGTATCTACCTTTTCCATGACGAGAGGGCAATGCGTTAGAGGGTCAGCGCCATTCCATCCCAGGCAGTCAGAATTGAATACGAGCTCAAGTACTCATCCGTCTCCTGGAAAGGAGGACAGTGATGCGGGGAAAAGTGGGTCGCGATAATGGACCCGCCTTTCACCAGAACATCCTCCGCGCGGAACCAGGCGGCTTCTTCGAGCAGGCGGACAAAGTTGCGATGGTTTTTCCCTTCCCCGAACCCATACGTGCTCTCCAAAATTACGACATCGAACCGAAAGGTTCGCAGCGCGTCGCGCGTTTCGGTGAGGAAGGTATCTCCATCCAGCCCATACAGGAGCGTACTGCGGCCATCCTGCACAACATAATGAAGTGCTTCCTCACGCCCGAAATCATGATTGGCTTGCAGGGCAGTGATGGTCATATCGCCGATCGCGAAAGTATCTCCTGAGCCCACGCGATGAAACTCGATTGCAAACGGAACCAGATTCTCACCGAGCTCCCGTCTCAGCACCGTTTCCACGGCTGCATTGCCCCATATATGTAGGATGGGCAGCTCTGTGAAGCGAGGCGCGCCACTCTCGCAGGGCGCGGGATCATCCGCTTTACTTACTCGGACCGGCGCGCTCCGCCAGCGCAGCAAATAGGGAAACCAATGGTCGCCATGGGAGTGGGTTATAAGAAGGTTGCACAGTTCCGGCAGTTCGAGATGATGTCGGAGCGCCTGGCTGGCGATTTCGGACGGGAAGTCGATCAAAATACCGGCAGCAGCAGCCGTTTCGGCATAAGCATCCGGTGACGGCGTTGATTCTACATACAGAGCCGCGCTCTGCCTGCGATCACGCTCGTCACCGCGCCGCGCTTTCTGGCAGTTTCTGCAGCGGCACCAGAGTCCGGGGTAGAGTTCCCCGGCGGACGTACCAAGAAATTTCAACTGCATCTGGCGATCTCACCTTTTTCGTTACAATGATCCGATTCGGCAATTCTCTCAGAAAACTGCGATTATCCCGGAGTGCCCGGCTGAATTGCCAGTTCACCTAACGCTGCCAGCTGGTCTACGGCTGTGCAGTTGGCGGAACCTTCTGTCTACCGCCGCTTGCTCATTCGAAGGGCGCGATTAGGAGACAGTCCCCGACATCAACAGACGGATTAATCCGCCGGGCATACAGTCTCCCTTTTGCCGAGGCCACTAACTCACGATTCTGCTGTTGCTTTTGACGCGCGAACACAGTGGTTGTTAGGATTTCGTACCGTTCCCCTGTACGAAACGCTGTCTCTGCAACTACTCGTAAGCCACCGTGGCAGAGGCAAGGGATTGGTCGCCTTCACTGAGATCATCTCGCACAGGATCGGGAAGGGGTCCACCTGAATCGCCGTCATGTCGAGTTTATATGTCGTCTGGTTTTACCGAGCGAGTCGAACGCCTGCTGCATATCCAGTTGGAGTGTGTAGGCGAGATCAATTTTGTGGAGCGCTACCGAAAAGTGTGCTCGATCTCAAGTGCTTTACAATGCCTCCCCACGGAGCAGTACAATGCTAAAGGCAGCATTACCTCCCCTACCCCTGATATAGCATAAGTGGCAGGGAGAGGCACTGGGGTGAGGACTATGGATCAGTAAACGCGCAGGTTGGCGCCCTGCAGTTTCGTCTTGTCGATGCGGCTCTCGATGGATTTCGGGATCGTGACCGTATTTGGGTCGCCATCGCTGACATAGCGAAGTTTCGGGTGCGCCTTCAGGTTGTCGAGGTGAAACGTGATGCCCGACATACCCTCGACCGCCTGCACGCGCGGCAGCCGCATCGGATCGTACTTCGGCGATTCCGGACAACGCGCAGGTTCCGCCCCGACCATCAGTACGGCACGATTGGTATATTTCTCCCCGCCGGACTCGCCTGAAGCGACCAACGCGAGGTTCTGCGCTTTATCTTTGCGCGGCGAAATCCCCATCGGCAGCGCGAGCGTGTCCACCACGGCGCTCGGCGCCATCCTCTTGATCTCCGCGACACAAGTCGCGATCTCCCACCGCACTTTATCATCGCTCAGTTTTCGCAGATTCGGGTGCGTGATCGTGTGATTGCCAAGCTCGAATCCCATCGTCAGCAGCGCCTGCATTTTCTTCGCGGCATCGGACGGCTGCTCGAAACCGGTGCGCGGCAGAATGTAAAATGTCCCGCGCATCGGAAAGTCCGGGTGCGTACGCGTGAACTCCTGATAGACGCCGATCGCGCAGTTCGGATCGATCGAGCCGTCCGGCAGATACTTGAACTGGCTGCCGCGCGCGTCATCGAACGTGAAAACGACCGGCGACTTGCCGAGCGGCGTCGTAATTCGGTTGTTCAAATACTCGGACAGTGAAATCGGGCGGTAGCCTTCCGTGTAGAGACGATTCAAATCCTTCTTAAAATCGTCGACATAGCGGCTGTACGGGTCTTTCGGTCTGCGCACCGTGTCGATCGAGTGGTATTCCAGAATCGGCACCAGTCCCGCCTCATTCGGCTGAAACTGTGCCACCTGATCGTTCGTCAATGGTGCAGGCGCAGGCGTCACGCCTTTAACGCTGACTGCCTTGATCGGAGCGATACTGATCTGTGGAGCGGGTTTGCGGTGACATCCATATGCAGAAATAAGAGTGCCGACGACCAGAGCAGCAACACGGGTTCGGCGCGTTGAAATGTGTATTCTTGCGTACTTGGGAGCTTGTTTTGGGATGGATTCTAGTGTGTATTTCATGGGCGTCTTTGCTATCGGCTTTCTACTCGAAATCTGGTAAAACTTTCTGTTGCCGCTCCGCTATACCGTCGGAAGGACGGGACAGAATGCTAAGAGAGATTTTCGCGTTTCGATGTCGATTCTCCTGCATTTGTACGGGGTTTTGCCGGACGCTCTCCATGGACTGTTTGTATGTGAACAGGTAACGAAACTCAGGGACGATTTAGACTGCGTGTATTCTCTCCCCTTCTTGCGACAAAGGGAGTTGAGGGTCGTACTTTTTGCACCTCTCAAGGAGGCGGTTTGTCGGGCAGGAAAGCAGGAACGTTCCATCGTGAAGGGAAAGGATTAAAAATTGAGCAGCCAACAAAATGCGAGCATTGCAAGCACAGCGTCACAGATGGCGCTTTATTGCGTATTGGGAGTGGGAACGGCATCGCTGGCGCAGACACCACCATCCGCTGCGCCTATGTCTCTGATGCAGCAGACTTTCGAGACGGATGCAGGCGGGTGGGTAGGTTTTGGCGCGAGCGGCAAAGCCTCCATCACCCACGAAGTTGCGAACGTCAAGAACGGCAAGGGAGCGCTGCAGCTCGACTACAGCCTCGCTAAAGGTGAGATTAATGCTCTTATACTGCCGGTCGCGGATGCGGGTCTCACAAAAATGAAGTCGATCCGCTTCTGGGTCAAAACCGACTATACGACGCCCGTAGTGGTGGTGCTCCAGGAGAAGGACGGGGGCCGCTACAACACAATGTTTACTTCGCCGGGCGGGCGATGGCAGCAGGTCGAACTCGCGCCTTCCGACTTCGCGCTCGGGGAAGGTAAGGACGACCCGAAAGACGCGGACGGCAAGCTCGATCTCGATAAGGTCGATAGTGTTGCGATCGCTGATCTGAGCCAGTTGTATGCGCAGTCCGACGATGCGAACGTCGCCAGTATTTTCGACGTACGCAAAGGCGCACATGTCCTGCAAATCGATGACTTTAGCGTGGGAACGGATGCGCTGACAGACGATGTCCGGATCGAGAAGGATGCAAAAAAAGATGATTTGCTGCTCAGCGCCTGGATACGTCCGCAGACGAACTGGATTGCGATTGGAACGGTGGAAACCAACAGGGCGACGGGCAAACCGCTGACTGGCACCAGCCTCAAAGCGGATTACAAGCAGTCTCCTGGAAAGCCGATTGGACTGATTCGCGGTGTTCCGCGCGGAAAGCTGGCGGGAAGAACGCTGTTCAACATAACGGTAGCATCGACAAAACCCGCGACGTTGATTATACAACTGGAAGAGCGCAGTGGGGGGAAATACAACCTCGTACTCGAAGTTCCGGGCGATAAAGAGGTGCGAGAGATTTCACGCGCGTTTGCCGACTTTACAAAGGCGGAAGACTCACATGATGATAACGGCAAACTGGACCTCGATCAGGTCGTTAAAATCATGATCATCGACGCCACCGGCTTTAGCGCAAAAGTTGAGCAGGACAATACGCTCTGGATCAACGAAATAAGGGCAGCTGCGAAGTAGGGTACTGTTGCCAGACGGACACCGAAGATATTGGCTGTTCCCTTCTCCCCCTCCTTACAGCCTGATGAAGGAGGGGGTGGGGATGGTTCCTTTTACGTTATGTAAGGAGTGATGCCACACAACGGAGTGAAAAATTGGGGTGTATGTGCTCCTGTATAGTTCCGATATAAGAGAGGATCTGACTTACGCTGCCGGATAACAGAATGCGATGAAATATTTATCGGTCTCCGGATAAATGCTCGCCTGTGTAAAGGTATAATCAGAACGAATAATTTGGTGAGGCCGAGCAGGGTTATCTGTGGAGCTTGTAGGAAGCATTCTTGCCCTGGATTTCGAAGATACAAAGCCATATGAATAGTCTGTCCATGACAAAAATTATTGGGAGAAGACCTTGCCTGAATTAGTGACGGACCCACCCGAAAAGCTCCTGCTCGTCAAACCGAAGCATATCAAGAAAACGTGTGTAAGCCTGCTCCTCGCAGGAACAATGCTGCTGCCCGAAGCGCTCACATCCGCCACTCCCGCGCCAGGGGACAATACACCCTTTCGCCCGCCTGCCGTCCCGCTCGTCACGCATGACCCCTACTTCAGCGTCTGGTCGGCCGCCGACCGCCTGACCGATGAGTTCACGAAGCACTGGACCGGCGCGACGCAGGGGATGTGCGGACTTGTGCGCATCGACGGCGTAGCCTACCGCTACGCCGGGCCGGAATCTGTCGGCGCTCCCGCCCTCACACAGACCGGACTCGACGTTTCGCCGACACGCACTGTCTATCATTTCGCGGGAGCGGGCATCGCGCTGACGCTCAGTTTCCTCTCGCCGCTGCTGCCCCACGACCTCGAAAGCGTGAGCCGGCCGATCACCTATCTGAACTGGACAGCAGTTGCGACGGACGGCAAGACTCACGATGTTTCACTCTACTACGATGCGGCGGCGGAATGGGCGGTCAACACCGCCGATCAACAAGTGAACTGGGGCCGCTCCCGAGTTGGCGATCTAAGTGTGCTGCGGATGGGATCGCAGCAGCAGCCGGTTCTGGAAAAGACAGGCGACAACCTGCGAATCGACTGGGGCTACTTTTATCTTGCGGCTCCGGATACGCATGACAACAGCAAAAACAACAGCGGCAAATCTGCGAGCGCTCCTTCTGGCGGAACGCACAGCGTACTTGCGAGCGCTGCGGAAGTGCGGCAGTCATTCGTCAAAAACGGATCGCTTCCCGATGCCGACGATACGCGCATGCCGCGCGCCGCAAACGACGAATGGATCGTCGGAGCCTTCAGTTTCGCCCTCGGCGCTATCAGCAAAAAGCCAGTTTCGCGGCACCTGATTCTTGCCTACGATGACGGCTATTCGATCGAATATTTTCACCAGAAACTGCGTCCGTACTGGCGTCGCAACGGTCTGGAGGCGGATGGGCTGCTGCGTGAGGCGGAAAAAGACTATGCCGCGATCGACAAAAAGTGCCGCGCGTTCGATGCCGAAATCACTGCCGATCTGACACGGATCGGCGGCGCGGACTACGCGCAGATCGCCGCCCTTTCGTTCCGGCAGTGTCTTGCCGCACACAAACTCGTCGCCGACAAAGACGGTGCGCCTCTCTATTTCTCAAAAGAGAACTTCAGCAATGGGTGTATTGACACGGTAGACGTCACCTATCCGTCCTCTCCATTTTTCCTACTATTCAATCCACACCTGCTCAAAGCGCAGCTCACGCCGATCCTCGACTATGCCAGCACCGATCACTGGAAACACGCCTACGCGCCCCACGACCTCGGCACCTACCCGAAGGCGAACGGGCAAGTTTACGGAGGCGGGGAAGAGTCCGATCGCGATCAGATGCCGGTTGAAGAGTGCGGCAATATGCTGCTGATGATCGCCGCGCTCACGAAAGCGGACGGAAACGCGGACTATGCCCTGAAATATTGGGCGCTGCTGACGAAGTGGGCGGACTACCTGCGCGAAAATGGTTTTAATCCGGACAATCAACTCTGCACAGATGACTTTGCTGGGCATCTGGCGCACAACACCAACCTCTCTCAAGGCGATCACCGCGCTCGGCGGCTTCGCTCAGGTGTGTGAGGCGGCGGGCAAACACGACGCGGCGAAGACCTATCGGGAGAGCGCGGAGCAGATGGCGGGGCGATGGGTGCCGCTGGCGCAGGATGGCGATCACTATCGGCTGGCGTTCGACAGTCCGGGAAGCTGGAGTCAGAAGTACAATCTCGTGTGGGACAAGCTGCTCGGCATGAAACTGTTTTCGCCGGAAGTAGCCCGCACAGAAGTCGCCTCCTACAAAAAGCGCCTCAATCGATATGGACTGCCACTCGACAACCGCGCTGCCTACACGAAGCTCGACTGGACGGTCTGGTCGGCGACACTCGCTGACAACGAAGCGGATTTCCAGACGCTCGTTGCGCCGCTGACCGTCTTCGTCAACGAGTCGACGAGCCGTGTTCCGCTCACGGACTGGTACGGCACAGTCGATGGCAAAATCGTCGGCTTTCAGGCACGTTCGGTCGTCGGCGGCGTCTACATCCCGCTTCTCGGCGACGTCGCGCTCTGGAAAAGGTGGCGGTCCCGCGCCAAGTAAGGGCATCGACCGCGCACTTCCTTCCCCTCCTTTGCTTGTGGTCGAAGAGGGATTGGGGGAGAGAATGCGACCTCACCCCCCGACCCCCTCTCCTCTGCGTTCGTGCCTCACTAAGAGAGGGGGAGCAAGACGCAGGGCATTTTCTCCCCTGCCTTTTCTTTTGTTTAAGAGGGGGTTGGGGGTAGTGAGTAGCAACCACATATCTATCTGCTTGCTGCTTGTTTGGTGGTGTCACATGTCGCGGTCAGGCTGACGTCACCGAACGCCGCTGCCTGTGGATAGAGCGACCAGTAGACCTCGCCGGAGAACTCATCCGTTTCGCCGTTCGTCTCTGTGACCTTACCAGGCAGCTTCACGATCACCGTCATCGCGGCGAGATTGCTCATCGGATCGTCCGGCTTGTTCTCACCCTGTTTGTTCGCACCTGGATTATTGATGCCTGGATTATTGCCGCTTGGAAAAGGACCATTGTTGTTGGTCGAACTGGTAACGAAAGAGTGGATGCTCTTGCGAGCGATGTCGAGTCGCTGCTCTACGGTCAGCTTATCGCCGAACTTCTTCTGAAGCGAGTCGTAAATGCTTCTGCCGAGCCCGCGCATTAGCCTCCGCTCTGCGATCTCGGGCTGCGACAGGAACTGGGTGAACACGCCGATGAGAAGTTCGCCCGGCCCGAACAAAGACCGCATCGACGCGCGAAACGCGATTCGCGACAAATCCTGGACGTTGACATCGGTTGCCAGCTCGCGGGGCAGCGCCTTCTTGAAAACCGCGATCATCTCCGGTGGCGTAGTAAGCAGGGTTTTCGGGATCGGACCTTTCCAGTGGAACGTCTCACGATACTGGTACTTGCCCGGCGCGATTTCGTGTACGCTCACTTCGTTGACGACCGTCGATGAGACTGCGCTCCCACCTGTTTTGGCTGTGATGTCGCCGGTCAGAGTTTCGTTGAGCTTCATCTCGCGCACGGCGGTCACTATGACTTCTGTCGGAGTGGGCGCGCCAACGCCACGGATCACTGCATCTGCCTTGTCCATTTTTGCAGCACTCTTTTTGTCGGCGCCCTTCCTCTCTCCGCCCTTTTTATCGGTATCCGTCTCTTCTATAACCTCTTTGCGTGTGATCGTCCAGCCCGAACCTTTGGGCAGGACGAAGGCGTCTTCAATCTTCGTACCATTCGCAATCATCGCTCCCATGCCGTTTCCGGGACTGCCGTGAAACTCGATTTTGCGAACCCATGAGCCATTCGGGCGCACGGTCGTCGTCGAGACCGACCGCGCGCAACCTCCACCGACAATCCCGATCCCTGTCATTGCAAGCAGCGGTAGAACCGCCCATCGTTTAATAGTGCGCATGTCGTATCGTCTCCTTCTGTCTGGCGTCCAAACTGTGTCAATAATTGCAGTGCGTGGTGCGGCGATAGAAATAGTGTGACTGTTTCGCCCGATTGCGATATGCGTCCTCTTCCGTACTGTCTGATTATCGGAGCAGGGAATGGGGCGAGAACAGTGAGAGCATGACTACTACCGGAATTATACAGGCTGGGGAGCGGGAGCGCATGAGGCTTTCGGACTATATTCACAAAAACAGAGTGTTTCCTCTTCCCTTCGGGAAGAGGGAGGCATTGTAATAACTCATCTTACGCACCCGACGGGTATCCGAGTACTGAAAGTACCCGGCTCAAAAGTGCAGACTTAAACCGAGTACTGAAAGTACCCGGCAACAAAGTACAAACGTCTTCCAGACGGAGAGGCGGTACGTTCCACTGCGCTTCGAATGGCCTCCAGGAGAAACACTGCATTGCGCTGCGCCTCGAATGTACTCTATTTCATTGGCGGCACGTCCTGCTTCTCGAATTAGAAACCAGTTAGAGCGGAGGGGCGTCTGCAAGACGTTTGCTGTTTCCAGACGGGTACTTTCAGTACCCGGCAAGACACACCGGCAAAAGGGGTGTTTGCGTAAGGTGAGGTAACAAAAGGGCGCAACTTGGCGCGCGCGAATATTCGGTACTGTCTCCCCTCCCCTAAAATGGCGGTTCGTTGAACGAACTCGGTAGGGAGCATGGGCCAGGGGTGAGGGCTTCACCAGCCGGTGCTGCCGATCTCGGGAAGGCCTCGCCCGTGGCGATCGCTGACCGTCAGGCTGAACTGATAGGGTTCGCTGCCGCGCACCCATTTGATCAACACGACATTATCGCCAGCCCTCAGATTCACGTCCGCTGCCCACGCGCCGCTGCCGAGGATCGGGCGGAACGCCTCGCGATTGAACCGACGCAGGGCAAGCGCACCGTTCAGCCATACCTTGACGCCGCTATTGTTGTTGACGACGATGCGCGCCTCCCGTGCCGTCGGGCTGCGAAGGATCGTCTGACCGTAACAGACGCCGGATGAGCCCTTGAAT
This sequence comes from Chthonomonadales bacterium, assembly GCA_038216735.1. Classification (GTDB taxonomy): domain Bacteria; phylum Armatimonadota; class Chthonomonadetes; order Chthonomonadales; family Chthonomonadaceae; genus JBBQPY01. The sequence continues at coordinate 34,296 of JBBQPY010000012.1, read as the reverse complement.
AACGGCTCGAGGTCGAGAGCGCTGTCCGCAAAGGTCTGCTTCTCCCACTTGATGTTCTGCATACTGCGGCTCAGGTAGCTCTCTGTCAAGCCAGGGCGATCTTCGGGCGTGTACGAGCGATCGAAGCCTTCACCGTCGAAATTTGCGAACGGTCCAGTCGTCCACCAGCACGCTGCGCCGAGCAGGACGAACTCGACTTCCATGGGAACGCTGCCGTTGTCGGGGGTCAGCCGCAGGGTCACGGCGTTGGCGATGTCGATGCGCGCCGCGCCCTCGGGTGCGCGCACGGTGAAGTCCGCACGCAGGGTGCCAGAGCCAGCGGCGATATACTGCCGCTGCCCGATATTCGGCGGCGCGGTGATCTGCCAGCCGGGAGGCGCGAGCAGTGTAATGCGCCCGCTGAACGCTTCTGGATTCTGATTAAAGACAGCAAATGAGAGCGTTTTCGGTATATTGTAGGCGAGAGTCGGCGAGTCGCCGGTGTCCATAATCACGGCGAATGTGCCTGCCTGCCCGACCATCGCGTTCGGCGGCGTGACGAGCAGCGGCTTGACACGGCTGCTGTCCGCCCAGGCGATCGCATCGACCGGATCGGCAGCGACGGCGGCAATCGGGACGGCGGACTCGCCGCCTCCAGAAGCATCGGCTGCAGAAGGCGGCGCCTCACTGACTCGCTGTGGCGCGAAGGCGCCAGGCAGCATCGTCGGGAGCGGTGGCGGAGCAGGGACGTTCGTCGTCGCGAACGCTGCTGGCTGCACAGGAGCGGCGGCGGGAACAGGCGCGGCTTCGCTGGAGATCGTCGGGAAAGTTTGCGATACGGTAGCGAGTTCATCGGTGTCCGCGATCGCTCCGACGTTCGGATGATCGCCGATCTCGAGGGCAGCGGGCGTTTCGGTGGCCGACTGTTTGTAAGGCGCGACTTCGTCTGGAGAGATCTCGAGCTCCTGCAATTTGCCTTCCAGACTGCCGGTCGGCGAGTTCGTTTTGTCGAGCGGTGAACCAGGCAGAGGCGTTACACCTTCCGGATTTGCGCTGACGGTATCTTCGGGCGAGGGTTCGGTACTCGCTATCTGTTCTGGCGCGCCGTCACTCTGAATAGCCGGTTCTGATGTGACCGAATTCTCACCTACCGGCGGCGCGGCAGACGTACTCGGAAGCGTGAAATCGGCGGCGAGGGCTGTCGGCGCGGAAACGGGCGGCGTGGTCAGGAAGTCTTCGGCGTAGGACCGGCTCGGCGCGGCTTCGGGAAGCACGTCCACGAGCGAAACATCGGGACAGCGTTCGGCGACGACTTGCTTTCCGACTGCAACCGTGCGGTCCGCGACGGCGGTGAGGGTCGTCGGGGCATCGAAATCGCGCACGCCCATGCCCGGTATCACGATGTCACCGATTGGGCGCGTCCAGTCCTCGGGCAGCGCGGCGCTTCCTTTTAGAATGCCCATCACCGCGCCGAGCGCGCCGCCAACGACCTCCGAATCGTAGCCGCAGTTGACGCCGGCGCAGACACTCGTGCCGAAATTGCGACCGCCATAGAGAAGCCCAATCGCGAAGAATCCGAGGTTTTGCGGCGCATCGGTGAAGTTTTTGCTGCCGACTTCGTGCTGAACGCTCTCACGCGCTTCGAGCCAGGACGCGCTGCGTTGATAGGCGGCGATTGCGACTTTGACGGCGCGGGCGGTACGGCAGGTTCGTGGAATCATCGCCAGACCGATCGTCAGTAGAATAATCGGATCGGAAAGAAAGAACGCCGCGCTCCCGATCGCGGCGAGGAACATCGACGCCCATACACCGTCTTCACTGTGATCGAGTTTGGTGTCGTGATAGGCGTAGGCTGCGGCAGTCTGCGGCGCGCCGGGCGAAATCAGTGACCAGAAATCTGCGCGCAATACGCCGCCAGTCGCGTGTCGGAACCAGTTGGAATGCGCCCCAGAGGCGGGGGGTGGCAGTCCGCGCCGCAGGTTCAGAGCGGCGTACCCATACTCGTCCTGCGAATAGTCGAGATGTTCGAGCCAGGCGACGGCGAGGTCTTCGGGAAGTACGTCGGGACCGGTTTTTTCGAGCGTGTGCAGCCAGACGAGCGGAAAATCGATTGCCGCGCTCGCGGTCGGCTGTCCCGGGACGGGACTGTAATAATTGCTGCGTCCCGGCGTAAGCTGCCCGCGCTGCCCTGCGCCGAGCGTGACGCCCGCGCTTTTGCCTTTCCATGCGCCCAGTACTTTATCCCGATAAGTGTCCAACGTCAGTGTCAGTGCCGTCATGCTCTCTCCCGCCTCGAAAATACGTGAAAAGTACGTGAATAATTGGTTCCAAAATGGCAGGGTGTTCCTGCCGGATAGTCGTGCCCGTGCCTCGTTCGCATTATAGCACGGACGGTGCGGTGCGGCAATACCGCTCCTCAAACTCGGGCACTATCTCGCCCGAAGCCGTCATCCTGCCTCATGTCTTAGTGCTAGCTTCCACTTCTCGATGCCTGGCCAGCAGCTTTTTCATTTGCTCCAACTTCGGTTGCGTTCTGAAGTCTCGCCACCATATCGGATCGAATTCTGGCAGCAACGTCGAATAGTCGTACTCTTCGCTGTGCAGGCGTTTGACAAACCTCTCTTCCTCTCTATAGCAGAGGCGCTCTATTCGCTGCCAGGTCTTCTCGTTATAGGGTATGCCGAAACGGAATATTCTGCCATGTGTCGCCTCATGGATAATCGTGCACGCGTAGCGCGCAAGGTACCACTCGTAGCCAGGTTGATTTCGGGCACATCGATACCGTAGAAAATCTATCTGGCAACGGCGCGTTGCCCTCTTATAGGCTCCTCCGGATAGCAACGGTGTATTGGCGATATAACGCAGTTCCTGCTGAACGAAGTCAAAGCGGCGCGGGTCGGTGCGTTCGATCAGCCGCAACGCCTGGATAGTGAAGACAACGAATTCGGCGCTGTGATGTCCTTCCGCTATCATATCGGTAAGCTGAATTCCGCCATAGCTGCCTTTGATGTTGGATTTCAGTGCCCAATGCATAAGTAGAGTGAATAGCATTTACGATACTCCAATTCACACCATCCGAAGGCGTATAAGTAGCTGGCGTTCGATAAGCTCCGTTCCCAAGAGACATACGAGTCCTCTGGCGGCGCGGTTTCTTTGCGTTTATCCTGCGGGAATTGCCTCCGAAAGCGGTATAGTTGAAATCGACTCTGTTTCTCCTTGACAACTCTTACCTTGAAAACCTCGGATTCGCTGATATACTGTCCGTGACCCTGTGCAGAAATTGTGTGGTGTAGCATACCGAAGGTTCCTCTGCAATTCTATCGATCGATCGATATCGCCCGCCAGAAGGCGGGAGAGAGTGAGTTACTCGCAATGCTCCACATTCTTCGAGGTCGAGCCGGATACGCTTCCGACATCATCAGCACAAAATCCATTTCAGGAGGGGCAGGGACCAACTCCCCGTCGTCTCGCATGATTTCGTCAGCCCGGTCACGACAAATCTGGTTTGCTCTCTATAATGCCGTGCTGCTTGGCGTCTGCCTGGCGATCCCCTCGACGATTGCTGACGCGAAAATACCTTTCCATAAAATTGTCATCGGTGGCGGGCTTACCGACCTCCCGCCGATCTCGCTGAGAGCCGAAGCGACTGGCGATCATAAAATAACGCTCTACTGGAGCAGCGTGGACGGCGCGAAAAGCTATGCCATTTACCGGAGTACAAAAACCGGCGGTCCATACACGAAAATCAAAACTGCTGCAGCTTTCAGCTTCCCTTCCCACAGCACGAGCTTCTGCAAGTACATCGATTCTGGTCTCAAAAAAAGCGTCGAATACTTCTATTATGTCCTGGGCAGCAAAAACGAGCGCAGCGTTGAATGGAGCGCGACGCCGGGTCTGCATGTCATTCCATGGGATACTGATGACGCCAAACTGATACTCGCCGCAGCCGCTAAAGACTTTAGCGCAATTCAAGGAGAACCTGTAATCAGCCCGGATTCACCCGATCTGGAAGTGATCAGCCCGGATCGCGTGACTTATCACAACACTTTCAAGGGATCGGTAGCAACCGCAGTGGGCATCCCCGAACACGCCCCTGTCAAGACCGGCACTTTCAACGCCTCGACCAAAGACGATGCCGCCGTCTGGCAGGTTTGGAGCAAAACGAACGATGGCGGGGACTATGCCAGAGCCACCGAATGGTTTCCTTCTCCTTCCGACAATTATATCGTCGTCGTCACTGGTAAGAAAGCGATTCCGATTCTCGGGCTCGAAACCAATCTCTGTCTGCTTTCTAAACGGAGTGGAACGAATCGACCGCTAACGGAAGATGGTTTGGGATACGAGACGATACGCTGGAACACAGATGAGAAACAAATTGCCTATCTTTCACAGGAAGGGCACTACTCTAAGTTCGACCAGCAGCCGAGCGATGCCGACATTCCCTGGACGGTTTATGCGCAGAATATCATCAACGGGAAACGCATTCGCCTGTTCAAGGAGAACGCGTTGCCACCCGAAAAAGGTGTTCGCCCGCTTTTGGAGTGGATTCCGCAGCGGTCGCAGTTGCTTTACAGTTCGGCTCGACCGCGCGGTTTGTATTTGCTCGGCGTGGATGGAACGAAGCCGAAACGACTGGCGACGACCAGCCCCGACGGTATCGTGACGACTGCTGGACTTGCTTACTGGCATGAGGACAGCAAACGCCGTATACAGATTGCCCACCTTCCTGCGCGTACTACAGACTGGGCGCAGGCAAAAATGTGGAAGCAAATCACACCCTTCGTTACCTTCTCCTTTCCGAGCAATCCAGTCTGCGAGACGTTTTCCCGCACGGGTCAGTTGGCGGTTCTGGTTCCCTTGATCGATGGAAACACCTGGCCCCGAACCTCACAACTCGTCGTTATCGATCCATTGACCCGACAGGCGCGTTCGCTCGGTATCGTGCCCGCGGAATGGTGCGGCAATCTCTCTTGGTCCGCCGATGGCAGTCGCCTGATCCTCGCGCAGTCCAATGCTCAAGATGAGGAAAAGCAGGCAAGCGTAGATATCCGCTCCACGCCTCTGCAGAGTTTCGGCACGCTGAATTGGAAAAGCCGCGCGCTGGCAGCGCTCCATCCGATTCTTCCCGATGCACCGAAGCATTTGCCGACCGGGCGCTGACAGTACCCGGCTGTAAAGTGCCAACCGACCGGGCACTGAAAGTACCCGGTAGCAAAGTGCAGACGTCTTTCAGACGGCAACGCCGGTACGATTCCTGCGTCGAAACCCCAATCCGACTGGCAGGGGCGGCACGTTCGGCTCCGCTTAGAACGTACTCGTTTTTGTATTCCGCCGATCGTCCTTCGGACGCGATACCTTACGATAAGTGTATTTTCTCCCCCTCCTCACGAAGGAGGGGTTGGGGGTAGTTAGCGTCTATGCCCGACGATGTATGCCTGTAAAAATGCTCTCCTATGCACAGTGGAGAACCCGCTGGCGAAAATCTCCTCTTGACATCGGAGCGTTCCTCCGATATACTGGTAACAGAGATTTGTATCGAATACTCTACCGAATTTTATGGGATGAGGCATCGTAACGACCATGTTCGCTTCATGCGTTCAAAATAGTTGTGCAGGGGAGGCTTCGCCAGTGTCGGTTGATACGACACGGGGCGGTGGATCGTTGCGTCATTCGGGACGCAGTGCCAGCCCCTAGCTCGCCTGCCCAGCCTCATCCCACACCTTACGCAACTGTCCGCCGCAACCAGCCCAAACGCTGGCAGCGGCTTTTTTGTTGCTTCAATTTCGACAAATCAGCCCTCATCCCAATCCCTCTTCCTACCGCTCATTATTCACCAGGGAGAGGGAAGCCTCAGCGTAACTATCTCCTCTTCTGCCGGAAAGATCGGGATAAGCCGGGATAAGGAAGATAGGGTCTGAGGCCCAGGTGAAGGCGCATTTACAATTGACGAGGAGAATATGAACCCATGAGCGATGTTGTCCATGACGAACTCTACGACCTGCGCCACAGCACAGCGCACTTAATGGCGCAGGCGGTCGGGGAGCTGTTCCCCGGCGTCAAATACGCGATCGGACCGCCGATCGAAGACGGCTTCTACTACGACTTCGACCTAACCGAGCCGATCAAAGAAGAAGACCTGGCGCGCATCGAAGCAAAAATGGCGGAAATCTCCAAACGCGACCTGCCGATCGTGCGCGAAGAGATGCCCCGCGAACTCGCCCGCGACTTCGAACTAAGCCAGAACCAGCCCTATAAAGTCGAACTGATCGACAACCTGCCCGAAGGCGAAGTGATCTCTTTCTACCGGCAGGGCGACTGGATCGATCTATGCAGGGGACCGCACCTCGCCAGCACCGGCAAGCTGCACCACTTCAAGCTGCTGCACACCGCCGGAGCCTACTGGCGCGGCAGCGAAAAGAACAAGATGCTGACCCGTGTCTATGGCACTGCATGGCAGTCGCAGTCCGATCTCGATGCTTATCTAAACCGCCTTGAAGAGGCAAAAAAACGCGATCACCGCGTACTCGGCCGCGAACTCGGACTCTTCATCTTTGCGGCGGAATCGATCGGCGCGGGCATCCCACTGTTTCTGCCTAAAGGCGAAATACTGCGGCACACCATGGAGTCCTACGTGCGCGAAGTGCAGACCCGCTATGGCTACCAGCACGTCTGGACTGGGCATTTGGTGCGGGAAGACCTCTACAAAAAAAGCGGTCATTACGAGAACTATAAAGATGCGATGTTCCCGCCGATGGAGGATAAAGAAGCGGGCATCAACTACCGTCTGAAGCCGATGAACTGCCCGAGCCACATGACGCTCTACAACCTTAGCGGTCTGAAATCTTACCGTGATTTGCCGCTGCGTTACGCCGAGTTTGCCACGCTCTATCGCTACGAGAAGAGTGGTGAACTGAACGGTCTGACTCGCGTTCGCGCTCTGACTCAGGATGACTGTCATATCTTCTGCACCGAAGCGCAGATCGAAAGCGAGTTTACGCTCGCACTCAAACTCATTCGCGAAGTCCTCACCCGCTATGGCTTCGACGATTATCGGGTGCGCCTCTCGCTGCGCGACGACAACCCTGAGAGCAAGTTCGTACGCGACGATGAGAAGTGGGAAAAGGCGGAGAACGCACTACGGAGTTCGCTCGACGCCAACAATGTTTCCTATTTCGAGGCGAAGGGTGAGGCTGCCTTTTATGGTCCAAAAGCCGACTTCATCGCCAAGGATGCGCTCGGTCGTGACTGGCAGATATCCACGATTCAGGTGGACTTCATTCAGCCATCGCGACTCGGCTGCGAATACATCGATGACGAGGGGCAGAAGCAGACGCCGGTCGTCCTGCATCGCGCGGTGACCGGTACGACGGAACGCTTCCTCGGTGTGCTGATCGAGCAGTATGCGGGGGCGTTTCCGTTCTGGCTCGCTCCACAGCAGATCGCGCTGATCCCTATCGCCGAACGTCACCTCGAATACGCGCAGGGTATCGCCGCCAAACTGAACGAGGCGGGTTTCCGCGCTACCGTCGATGGTCGCAATGAGAAGATGGGCAAACGTATCCGTGAAAACGAGATGCAGAAGGTGCCGATCATGCTGATCCTGGGCGACAAGGACATCGAGAACAGCACGGTCAGCGTCCGAAAACGCACCGAAGGCGACCTCGGCGCTATGGCTCTGGAGGACGCGATCGCGCTCTTCAAAACCCTGCGCGATGCCTGATCCCTCACCCCCTGCCCCTCTCCCTAATGAGGTACGAATGGCAGGGAGAGGGGGAATATCTGTCTGAACCTTGATTTCAATGATGTTTATGATGAAATGCGTGATTACCACTCTCCGCAAGCCACATTCCAGATGGAGCCAGGGTCGCCCTGCTTATGGAAGAAGCTTCAATCACAACTCCGGTAATCATCTATCTCACTCCAATCACATAAATCAAGGTTCAGACAAAGGAGGGGAAGACAGAAGAAGGTACTGCCTCTCCAACCCACGAAAGTGGGTTCTGCAGATCGAGACCGGGAATTTATTCCCATGCATTAGTGCACTTCCTACCCCTCTCGTAGTGAAATACGAACGGAGAGAGGGTCGGGTGAGGTAAGCGCGTGGTGTCTGACATGGCATATCGAAACTCGGAAATGGTAGAAAATGGTAGAATGATAGTATGAACACTTTAGAACTGCCGATACATATCGACGACCCGACCAATGCAGCAATTTTGGCTGTTTCGGAAGACCGACTTCAGGGTTTCCAGTCCGATCCATTCGGTGCGATCGCCTCGCAGTCCGGCGTCCCGGTCGAGATCGTTATCGAGCGCATTCAGGGGATGCTGCGGGCAGGAGTTATCCGCCGCGTACGGCAGACATTGATGGCGACTAATCTTGCGCAGGGCGCGCTTGTCGCCTGGCAGGTTCCTGCCGATCGCCTCGATGCCGCCTTCGACACGATGTTCCAGCGGGACCCCTTCTCCGGTCATGTCGTCCTGCGTTCGACGGATGCCGCAACCCCCGGCTCCAACTATCGGCTCTGGACGACGCTGAAAGTTCCGCAGGGCTACTCGATCGGCAAGCACGCCGACTATCTCCGCGATCTGGTGGGCGCCGAACACTATCGCCTGATGCCCGCCAAACGTCTCTTCGCGCTCGGCGTCGGTCATGTGCGCCGCCAGACCACCGTTCCCGGCAGCAAGACAGACGAGCCGGGTATTGTGATCGACACCGAAATCGTCTCGCTCGATGATCTTGACTGGCAGGTTCTGATCGCGTTGAAGCGCGAGTTCGAGCCGGAAGAGTTGATCCGCGAACTCTGGGCGGCGCGGGCGGTAGAAGCTGGCGTCGATATGGAAACGTTTTTGCGCGTTGCTGAGTCGCTGCATGAGCGCAAAGTCATCGGGCGTTTTTCTACGTTCCTGGAGCATGTCAAGCCAGTGGAAGACCGCCGAGTCACACGCTACAATGCGCTGTTTCACTGGGCAGTTCCGGAAGGCAGAGAGATCGAGGCCGGGCGTGAGGTCGGGCGTTTCCACATCATGACCCATGCCTACTGGCGCGAGGGCGGACCGGAGTTTCGGAACGTGAACATCATGGGCGTCGCGCACGGAATGGAGAAGCCGATGGTCCTGGCACACAAGGCGGCAATGGATGCACATCTCGCTGAAGTCGGCATTCCGGTCAGCTATACGAACGTCTTCTGGGGCGGGCGCAGCGAGATCAAGCCCTCGGAGATCGCACCGGCTGCCTATCGCGAATTCTGCCGCAGTGTCGGTCGCGATCCCGATGCAATGCGCGAGTAACCGATAATCCTCGAATGAGGAAAGGTCATGAACGTCTGCGCGAGCAAGGCTGGCGTTCATGACTTCCTTTTACTCCCTTGTACCTTTTTACTTCTTTGGTTCCAGCCCGATGCCTGACATTTCGACTGAAGCTACCCATCAAATCCACCATGCTGCAATACCGCCGGACGTCGTTTCTGCGGGTGCAGAAGCTCCCGTAAGCAGGCGCGATCAGGAGATCGATATACTGCGCGGGTGGTGTATCGTAATGATGATCGCCTCGCACATGGGAGGCGGACCTATCTTTGGAAATATAATGCATATCCAAAGATATATCGGAGGAGCCGAGGGCTTCGTGACCTTTTCAGGGCTTGTGCTGGGAATGCTCGCCGCGCGACAGCGCACCCCCGAGCGACGTACCGCCCTGAACGTGAAAATCCTGCGGCGTAGCGGACAAATTGCCTGCCTTCATTACCTCTTGATCGTCACGATTCTCTTCATACATCAAACAACCGGGCGCATCGGATTTGTTCCCTTTATAAACCGACTCGGGTCCTGGCCACAGGCTGCAGGGCTGATTATCAGCCTGCGCTTTCAGCCGAAATATCTGGATATACTACCCCTCTATGTTTTTTTTCTGCTCGGTGCGCCTGCCCTAATCGGGCTCCTGCGGCGGGGATACGGGAGCGTGTGCCTGGCGGTTTCCAGCGCTCTGTATCTCTGGGCGCAATTCTCTCCCACGTTTTTGAGATACGTAGACATGCGGTTTAGCGACGAGCCGTTTCGGATCGCAGCCTGGCAACTACTGTTCGTAATTGGCATCTGCGTCGGGTATCACCGGCTCAGAATTACGAAAGAAGTCTGGCCAGCGTGGCGCGGCGTAATCATCACTGCCTGTATTGTTTGCTATGTCAGCGTTTTTCTGATGGGAGTCGCTAGCAGATTCCATCTGTTCGGGTTGTATCACGATTCTCCTCTCGACATCGCGCTGTTCAGCAAATCGAGCCTCTCTTTCGGTCGTATGCTTGCATTTTTCTCTGCAAACCTGCTTGCCTACCTGACGATCCGCTTCTTTCGCAGACGCGGAGTGCTGATGCGTAGTCTGGAATGGCTGCGAACACTGGGAACTTATAGTCTTTACTGCTTCATCGTTCATTTCGGGCTGCTCATATTCGAGTACGCCATTGGAGCCAACGCATGGACGGCCCTACTGCGCGATGCCATCGTCGTGTTTACAGTCTTTATCGTGTATGGTATGGCGAAATACCGTATCCTGATGAACGTCATTCCCAATTGAGGATCAGGAAGTGGTTTACTTCCTGATGGGCAACTGGCTCGGCTACGCAGAGGGCGCGGACGTGCAATACAGGGCGCGGCAAGCAGCGCCCCCACAAAGGCCCGGGACACACTCCTCTTCCAGACCATGAAACCAGACCGACGAGGATTCCCATGCCCGCCGAGACACTGATGTCGCTCTTTACCGATCGAACCGAGGGCTCGCCGGATGGCTGTGTCCTGCGGGTGAAGCGTAACGGCGTCTACGAGGATATTAGCTGGAGTGAGCTGGCGGGGCGTGTCTATGCAGTAGCTGCCGGGCTGATCGCCTGTGGCGTGCAGCCGGGTGATCGGGTAAGTCTGTTGTCGGAAAATCGGCTCGAATGGATCATCGCCGACTACGCTATTCTGGCGGTTCGCGCGGTTACGGTCGCACTGCATGCTCTGTCGAGCGCGACGCAGGTTCAGACAATGCTTGCCGACTGCACGCCGTCTCTGGTTTTTGTCTCGACTGCAGCACAGAGATATAAAGTTCTTTCCGTCCGAGCGAGCCTGTCGGGCGTTTTCTCAATGTACTGTTTTGAAGAGAGTGCTGCCGATGCGCAGACGGGGACAGAGACACTTACTGCTCTGGAGGAGCGTGGAAGAGCGCAACTCGTTGCCGATCCAGAGTGTGTCCGCCAGCGTGTGGGGCGTATTCAACCCGATGATCTCGCTGCGATCCTGTACACTTCGGGTACGACCGGAGACCTGAAAGGTGTGATGCTCACACACCATAACTTTGTGTTCACGGTTCACGCCCGGTCTCGATATATTTCTATTCCGGACATCGAAAATCCCGTCGCATTGCTATGCCTGCCGCTTAGCCATGTCTATGCCCGCACCTGCGATCTCTATGCCGGGCTGGAGGCGGGCCGGACGGTGGCGTTAGCGGAGAGCATGGAAACGGCGCTTCAAAACTGCCAGGAGACTCGCCCGCATTTCCTGAGCAGTGTGCCACGCCTCTATGAAAAACTGGCTGCTGTGGCGCGACCGGAGTGGGAGGCAGGAGATCGAGACGTCCTGAGCCGACTGCTCGGCGGACGTATTCGCTACTGCGGAAGCGGCGGTGGCGCTCTGGGCATGGAGACCGCACGTTTCTTCAATGAGGCCGGACTGCCGATCTACCAGGGATACGGGCTCACGGAAACCAGTCCGACGATCAGCGCTAATTTTCCGGGGTGTAACAAGCCGGGAACGGCTGGCTTACCTGTTCCAGGAATTGAAGTTAAGATCGCGCAAGATGGTGAAATCTGGACGCGCGGGCCGCATGTGATGCGGGGTTACTGGAGAGATGCAGAGGCGACTTCCGAAATCCTCGATAGCGAGGGCTGGCTGCACACGGGCGACCTCGGGAGGCTGGATGAGGAGGGCTTCCTCGAGATTCTCGGACGTAAAAAAGACCTGATCGTCACAGCGTATGGCAAAAATATCGCGCCGCAGCCGATTGAAAACAAGCTATGTCTCGATCCAATGATCGAGCAGGCTTTCGTCTATGGCGACAACAAGCCTTTTCTGACGGCGCTGATCATTCCAGCAGAACCAGCTTTGCAGGAATGGGCAGGACAAAATAATCTCGCGGGCAGCCGCCATGCCGACCTGCTTGCCCTCGACGAAGTGCATAACCTGTTTCAGGAGCGCGTCGACCGGGCTCAAATCGATGCCCCCTCGTATGAGCGAATTCGCCGATTTATACTGCTCCCGGAGCCTTTTACGATGGCGAAAGAAGAGCTCACAATCACCGCCAAACTCCGCCGGCACACGATTTGTGAACATTACAAAGCGGCGCTTGAGGAGCTTTATCGAACCTGACTGACGCGACGCTGATCTCGGAGCCAGTAATTTGCCGGTCTCCACAGCGTCCTGACTCTCAACGCATCCGCCCTGCTCGAATTCCCCTTCACTTTCTTATTCTTTCGTTTCTTGTTGAATGATTTCGATTCTATTGCTTTTGTATGTCGGTTTGCTGTATCATGGTAGGGCCGATACCCGAAAATGCATACGAATTCGGAACGCGACAGCCAACAATTATGGAGACCCTACGATGCCGAAGTCTTTGACGATACATCCCGACGAAGTGCGCCAGAGTGGACACGTTCACTTCTCGCCGATACCCATAAACCAGTATAAACGCACATTGCGCGACGAACTCGATCGCTACGCCCGCGAAGACCTGGTGCGCATACACCGGGACATGGCGATCATCCGCGCATTCGAAAGTATGCTCAACGACGTCAAGCTCAAGGGAAACTATCAGGACATTGCCTATGACCACAGAGGTCCCGCGCATCTCTCGATCGGTCAGGAGGCGTCGGCAGTCGGGCAGGCATATCTACTCGGCATCGACGACCATATATTCGGCAGTCATCGCTCGCACGGCGAAATACTGGCAAAGGGGCTCTCGGCGATCGAAAAGCTCGACGATGACACCCTGATGCAGATCATGAACTCGTATATGGATGGGGCGGTTCTGCGGGTCGTGGAACGGCAGGCAAGTGGGCATTCGCGGGAAAGCGACGGCGCGAGCAGCGCTCCCGATTCCGTAAAATCGCTTGCGGTAGATTTTCTATTATACGGCGCACTTGCCGAGATTTTCGGGCGTGAGACGGGTTTCAATCGTGGAATGGGCGGCTCGATGCATGCCTTCTTCACGCCATTCGGCATCTATCCGAACAACGCGCTCGTCGGCGGCTCGGCAGACATTTCTGTCGGCGCGTCGTTGTTTAAGAAGGTCAATCACAAACCCGGTATCGTGATCTGCAACATCGGGGATGCGGCGGCGAACTGCGGCCCGACCTGGGAGGCGCTCTGTTTCGCGACAATGGATCAGTTTAAGACACTGTGGGACGAGGCGCATCGGGGCGGTCTGCCGCTGATAATGAACTTCGTCAACAATTTTTACGGAATGGGCGGCCAGCCCGTCGGCGAGACGGGCGGTTTCGGAGTGCTGGCGCGTCTTGGCGCAGGTCTGAACGCGGAGCAGATGCATGCCGAGCGCATCGACGGCTATAATCCGCTGGCGGTGATCGATGCTGTAGCGCGTAAAAAAGAGGTCATTGCGCGCGGCGACGGTCCCGTCCTTTTAGACACAGTGACCTACCGTTTCAGCGGGCATTCCCCTTCCGATGCCTCCTCCTACCGCGAGAAGGCGGAGATCGAAGAGTGGCAGCGTGTTGATTCGCTCCTGACCTACGGCGACGAACTGCTGCGGGCAGAACTCTGCACGAGAGACGATTTCGACCGTACCTTTACGAACATCGACGAGGCGATTCTGCGAGCATACACGCGGGCGATCGACCTCGACATTTCGCCCCGCGCCGATCTCTATTCCGTCGGGAACCTACTGGAGCGCACAATGTTCTCGAATGAGCGGGTCGAATCGCTCGATACGTCACGAGAGCCTGAACTTCTGGTCACGGGCGAGGAGAACCCACGCATCAAACAGTTGGCGGGACGCAGCCGATCAGGACTGGACGAGAAGGGCGAACTCCTGCCTAAAGCGCGCTGTATCGGCCTGCGCGATGCGCTGTTCGAAGCGGTCTATCACCGCTTCACGATCGATCCGACGCTTGTCGCCTATGGCGAAGAGAACCGCGACTGGGGCGGTGCGTTCGCCGTGTATAGAGGCTTGACGGAAGCGCTGCCTTATCATCGACTGTTCAACAGCCCCATTTCGGAGGCGGCGATCGTCGGGACGGCGGTCGGCTATGGTCTGGAAGGCGGGCGCGCCCTCGTCGAGTTGATGTACTGCGACTTTCTGGGGCGCGCGGGCGATGAGGTTTTCAATCAGTTGGCGAAGTGGCAGAGTATGTCGGGCGGGCTGCTGCGGATGCCGGTCGTGCTGCGAGTCTCGGTCGGCAGCAAGTACGGAGCGCAGCACAGTCAGGACTGGACGGCGCTGTGCGCTCATATTCCGGGCTTGAAAGTCGTCTTCCCGGCGACGCCTTACGATGCAAAAGGACTGCTCAATTCCGCGCTCGCAGGGACCGACCCGGTCGTGTTCTTTGAAAGCCAGCGGGTCTATGACCAGACAGAGATTTTCCATGGCGCAGAGGGCGTTCCGGCGAGCTATTATGAGGTTCCGATCGGGGAGCCGGACATCAAGCGCGCGGGCAGCGACCTGACGATCCTGACGGTTGGCGCGACGCTCTATCGCGCGCTGGAAGCGGCGAAGATCCTCGAGAGCGACTACGGGCTGAGCGCGGAGGTGATCGACGCGCGTTCGATCGTGCCGTTCGACTATGCGAAGGTGATCGAGAGCGTTAAGAAGACGGGGCGAATACTGCTGGCATCCGATGCCTGCGAGCGCGGAAGCGTACTGCAGACGATGGCTTCGAAGATTACCCAGTTTGCGTTTCACTATCTGGATGCGCCGCCAGTCGTCGTGGGAGCGCGGAATTGGATCACGCCGCCCGATGAGGTCGAAAGCAGTTTCTTCCCGTTTCCGTCGGATATCCTCGACGCAGTGCATACGCACATCGTGCCGCTGGCGGGCTA
Source organism: Chthonomonadales bacterium (assembly GCA_038216735.1). GTDB lineage: Bacteria > Armatimonadota > Chthonomonadetes > Chthonomonadales > Chthonomonadaceae > JBBQPY01. Next base: position 19,240 of record JBBQPY010000012.1, on the reverse strand, counting down.
CCAGATGCAGCGAGAATGCGGCAGCCCCGATCAGCAGCGACGCAGCGCGGAGGGTATATGACGACCGTCTGACGCAATTCAAACCTATAGACAAAGAGTTGAGGTTAGCCCACGCACTATATACCCGTATTTCGTGATTCTGCGCACGCTACTGCGCGTGGAACAATAGTTGTAGAGCAGTGTGTTCAGGAAAATCATAGCCCGCTGCATTCTTAAATATGGATGCAGCGGGCTAAATGTTTGATAAAGAAGTATTTGAAGCGAGCGTATGCACAGCATTTAGAATCTTGCAGTCGAGCAAGCATTCGGAGGAAATTAGCGAGTCGAACATGAATTATGTCCGCTGAGTGTCGCGTCGGGTATAGTAGCATCGAATTGCTGCCGAATTGTCAGACGCCGGATTGCTATGATTGAGCTGCTGAAGTGATATGGATTCGGAAAAAGTTATCGCTATCGCCGCTGTCACAGGGTTTTGAAGCAGTCCCTGATTTTGATGCAGCCGCCGTGTTCTGAGATATGCGAAAGCTCCCGGCGGATAGTTATGGGATAGTTGTAAGGAATAAGCTGTCGTTGATCTCCAATCGAAAACTCATTGCTGACTGTCTCGCGGGAAACGCCGAGAGTTGGGACGCACTGCTCGCCTGCTACCAGGGTTTTCTCTATTCCCTGATCTTGCGCGCGGGACTTTCCGGACCGGACGCAGAGGATGTCTTTCAGAACGTCTGCCTCAGCCTGTATCAGAATCTGGGCAGTTTGCGCGATGCCGATCGCTTGTCGGGCTGGCTGGCCACCGCGGTTCGACAGGAAGTCTTGCGCCTGGCGCGGCGTAATAAATTACTGCATCCCTCCCAGCTGAGCGATACCAGCCTCGAGATCGAGCTTCAAAATCAGGATGCTTTCACTACAGGCGCTTCTACTCCTCTTAACCCCGAAGAGTCCGTTCAAGCTCTGGAACGAGAGTACCTCGTACGACAGGGTCTCAAAGACCTCTCCCCCCCTTGCCGCGAACTATTGACGCTGCTGTATTTCGACGATCCCCCCGCGCAATACACCGATATTGCCCGACGACTCTCGATGCCGATCGGCAGTATCGGACCTCGACGTGCCCGCTGTCTGCAAAATCTGAAAAAAAAGTTGGTCGATGTCGGATTTTGATGTATTTTTGGCGCAGCGTGTCGCTTCTATTAGTTACATACCAGAATGATTGTCCGTTTGGATGTTCGTAGTCACTCGCCTTTACCATTCTTATGCTTCCGAATCGCCGAAAGCCGCTTATGAACAGATGCCTGTTAGCTTTTGATACGATTATAGATTTTTACGAGCGCCGTCTCGACGCGGCTGCGATGCAGCGTATCCGGGAGCATCTTGCTCCCGGATGCTCTGTCTGCGCCGAGCGTCTGGAATGGGTGAAGCAGTTCCTGCCTGCGCTGCATACGGCTGTGTCCGTCAGCGAGCCGGAACTGCCTGCCGCAATGCTCGCGAATGCTCGTAATCTCGCGCGCGCCAACCCTTATTCAGCCGCTCGTTCCACAAACGCGTCAGTGGTATCGCTGCCAGTGCGGATCGCACAACTGCTTTTCGACAGCCGACAGTCTCCTGGCACTGCCGGGGCGCGCAGCCAGCATGATTACTCCTTCCGTAAGCTCTATGCGGCCGGAGAGTACTATGTCGATCTCTGGGAAGAGTGCGCTTCGGCGGGCTGCTATCTGATCGGGCAGGTGCTTCCGCGCAATGGAGGCGATCCAATCGCGCCGAAGCGCGCCTCTCTGACGGCTGCAGACGGCACTTTCGTTCTCGCCCGACCAGAATCAAGCGAATTTCATGTGTCATTGGTCACTGCTGGGACTTATCAGCTTCGCCTGACGATGGGTGAGGAAGAGATTCTTCTGACGGACGTGGCAATTGGACTTTCAGGAAGCTGACCATGTCTTCGGAAACGCTCTGCGAACAACTCCTGAAGTCTGAGGATAGTGCATCGCGCGGGCGTCTGTTGCACACAGAGGCTGCTGGAGCCGGCTGTCTGCCGCTGCTGCTAGAGCGTGCCGGAGCCGCAGCGGCCGCTCCACAAGAGGCGCTGCATTGCACCGAAGTCGCCCTCGAAGCAGCCGCATACTACGAAGCGGATACGACTGCCGCCGCCCTGTGGCGGATACGTGCGCAGGCTTTTCGACTGCTGGGGCGCCATTCCGATGCGCTGTCGGCGTTCGAAGAGGCGGCACGTGCTGCGCGACGCGCAGGAGACGATCGGCTCGCAGCGCGCGTGCAGATCGGTATCGTAGATACCCTGGGAATGCTGGGACGTTACGACGAAGCAGTCGTATGCGCCGACACCCTGACCGCGCAAATGCGGGCAGCGGGCGATGAGCAGGACGCCGCCAAAGTGCTCTTCAATGCTGGCAGCCTGCATTTTCGTCGCGATCATTATGCTCGCTCGCTCGAATGCTACGAGCAGGCGGGCGAGATACTCGAGCGCAGCGGGGACAGCACGATCGTGGCGCGAGTGCGTACCAACTGTGCCAACGCGCTGACTCAGCTCAATCGAATCGATGAAGCGGTCACGTTCTACAACCTGGCGCACTCCACTTTCGCCGAGCAGGAGATGACGGCGGAAGCGGCCGTCGTGGATATGAACCTCGGTTACCTGCATTTCGTGTCCGGCCGTTATGGTCTCGCTGTCGATACTCTGGAGCGCGCGCGCCGTGAATTCGCTGGGCTGAACCGCGACCATGAAGCCGCCCGCAGCGATATCGACCTCGCGGAAGCGTATCGCGCGCTGAATCTTCTGCCGGAGGCAGTCGTCTGTAATGAACGTGCCCTGGAAACTTTCGCCCGCCTGCCGCTCGACTACGACTGCGCTCGCGCGGAAATGGGACGCGCCGCCGCTCTGATTTCCCTCGACCGACACGCGGAAGCAGAAGCCGGTCTGGAGCGTGCCGAAAGCGTCTTTCGAACGCAGAAGAATAGTCTACAGCGCGCTCATGTACGCCTGATACGCGCCTATCTGCTGCGCGAGAAGGGCGGCAATTCGCAGCGGAGCCTGCGCGAAGCGGAGGCGGCGGCCCGAGCGATGCAGCACGGCGGACTCGTTGGATGGGCAGCGGAGGCGCGGTTTGTCGTTGCGGAGGCTGCCCTCGAAACAGCCCAGCAATCAGATCAGAGTTCGGAACAGAAGACTGAACGCAAGTTAGAGCAAACCGCTGGACACAAGGTTGGACAAAAAGGTTCGCGGCAGATGCACGCAGTCGCCAGAACCGCCCGAAAGTACGGGCGCGGCTGGCTCGAGTGCCGCGCAGAACGTGCCCTCGGTCTCTATTATGCGCGGCGTTCCGATTATCCGCGCGCCCTGCGCCATTTCTTTGCTGGCGTCGCTGCGCTCGAAGATGCGCGAACGCTGATTCCACCGGAAGAGATGCATGTCGCCTTCCTGCGCGATAAGCTGGCGATCTACGAAGACCTGGTGGAAACGCTGCTTGCGCGCGGCACGCGCCGCGACATCGAAACCGCGCTGGAAACGATTGAACGCTCGAAATCGCGTCTGCTGCTGGAAAGGCTGCAGGCAGCCTCACGCAACGATGCAGTGGGCGATGAGGTGAGCGAAGAGTCGCGGGAACAGGTCGCCTCTCTGCGTGAAGCCCTGAGCAGGGCGTACTACCGCACACACGCTTTTGGAGAAGATGACCCGCGCCGCAAAATAGGCGGGTCACGCGATCTCGAAGCGCTGATACCGCTGGAAAACGAATACCGCATTGCGCTGCGCCGCAGCAATCCACAGCGGCGAGACGGTGCCGAAACCTCGACGCCCGCCGAAAACATGCCGACAACGGAAGCGTCGGCGTTATGCGCTTCCCTGAAGCAGGGCGAGACGCTGATCGAGTTCTATGTGGTGCGCGGTAAAGTCTGCGCTTTTGTCCTCACCCCTGCCGGTGTACAAATTCAGGAAGAGATCGCAGACTGGGAAGACGTAGCCTGTGTGGCACGTCGGCTGCGCTGTCATCTGCAGCGCCCTGAAATGCCCGCAGAGTACGCCGCGATCTTCCGCACCCAGCACCATGCCGGTGTCCGCGAAGTGCTCCGCAAACTTTATGATCTCCTGCTGCGCCCGCTGGAAGGTCTGCTCGACGCCGCGGAGACGACGAAAGTCGTTCCGATTCCGCATGGGCTGATGCACGGTCTGCCATTCCATGCCTTCTTCGATGGCGAACAGTATGCGCTCGATCGCTGGGAATTTCTGTATGCGCCGAGCGCGGCGGTCTGGTTGATGGGAGTGCAGCGCGAGACGAAAGCGTCCCAGCCCGACCTGAAGCGACAGAATATTCTGATCATGGGAGTGCCTGCGCCAGGGATCGAACGCGTTGCCGAAGAGGTAGCGCAACTGGCAGACTTTCTGGAGACGGACACTGTCTTCTGTGCCGAAGCCGCGACGGTGGAAATCTTCCGTGCGAAAGCGCCGGACAGTCAGATAATCCATCTCGCGAGCCACGCGCTCTTCCGCAGCGACAACCCACTGTTTTCAGGACTTCGGATGGCCAACGGATGGCTTCTGGCACGTGACCTCTATGATATGCGGCTGAACTGCGACCTCGCAACGCTCTCAGCCTGCCATACCGGAGCGAGCGTCGTCGAACCGGGTGATGAGCTTTTCGGCATGATACGTGGATTTCTCGCGGCGGGATGCCGTTCGGTGGCGGCAAGCCTCTGGTCTGCCGACGACGAGGCCACAGCTTATCTGATGGTTCAATTTTATACACTTCTCGCGGCTGGCAGTTCGTATGCAGCGGCACTACGCGGAGCGCAGCAGCGCACGCGGTCACTTTATCCCCATCCTTATTTCTGGGCAGCTTTCGCGCTCACGGGCAGGCGGGGTTTCCAAAGGTTGAGTACTGAAAACGAAGAGGAGCAATGATGGCACAGTACCAGAAAACAGGGAGTTTGGCGCGGTGGTTCAGAGGTGGAGCACGCTTGCAGTCCGGAATGGCTCTCGCTATTTTTTCCTGCGCATTCCTTTTTGCCTGCCCTGCATGGGCTGGCGCGGCAGATGGATCGCATCTCCTCGTACGCCTGCAGCCGAACACCGATATTCAGAAACTCGTCAGCGACTTCGGCACCACATCCGACGGGCAGGTAGATGGGATGAACATCTACAGTCTGACAGTTCCCAACGGAGTGGACGAAGCCACCTTCGAAAATAGTTTGCTCGCGGACACTCGCGTGCTCTATGCCGAATCGAATGATACCGTCGGGAACCAAGGCGTCGACGGGACCCAGATCCATTTTGCCTTCGACCGCACCCCGCGCCCCGGGACATATCTGGCGCAGAGCGCCTACCAACAGGTAAATGTCGGAACTGTGCATACACTATCGACGGGAAGCGGAATCACGGTTGCGATCCTCGATACCGGAGTTAATGCTTCGCATACAGCGCTGACCGGACATATCGGCACGGGCTACAACGCCATTCATGCCTCCCTGCCGCCCGACGATATTGCCGACGGGCTGACGAATGATACGCTCGGGCATGGCACGATGATTGCCGGTCTCGTCGCTCTGCTTGCTCCCAATGCCAACATCATGCCGATACGGGTGCTCGATGGCGATGGATCCGGCACGACACTCTCCGTTGTCGCCGGGATTCACTATGCGGTTCAGCACGGAGCCCAGGTGATCAACATGAGTTTTGGCGGTACCAATCCTTCGCAGGCGCTGACCGATGCGCTGAACGAAGCGCAGCAAGCGGGTGTCGTGCTTGTGGCTGCCGCCGGGAACGATGGCGTGAGTGCAGCACAGTATCCTGCCGCAATGAGCAATGTGATCGCTGTCGCCTCGGTTGAAAAAGACGATACTAAATCGAGCTATTCCAACTTCGGTAATTATGTCGCTGTCGTCGCTCCCGGCACTCATATTCGGAGCACCTTCGCAACCGGCGGATATGCGACATCGACCGGGACATCATTCTCTGCGCCATTCGTTTCGATCGAGGCGATTTTGATACTCTCGACGCAGCCTTATATGCCCGCTGAAGAGGTAGCGTACTGGATCTGCAGCACGTCCCATACGGTAGACAGCGTAAATCAATCCTATCAGCATCTACTCGGGTCGGGTTTGATCGATATCCAACAGGGGGTGATTGATGGCGCAAGCTCTACCGGTTATTTCTGGGGTGGTGGTTTCGGAGGCTGATGTCGGGTAGGCGGATCGGACGCTGTCATAGCATTACATCATAATGAGGGTTGGAGCGGTGTCGAACATTCTTTCCGGGAGAGTGACACCGCCCCAGGGCGGTAATACATACACGCAGGATGCCTACGCTTCGCATTGCCGAGCATTAATTGTACTTTATAATATTCGATTTAATCTACGCCGAATAGTGTAGTCGAACAAATTATATGGCGAAGCAATCCAGCGTGAGGCAGCGAAATAGAAAGCGGAGAATGCTCTATTTCAGCTCTATAGAGAGTTTCTGCAAATGTCTTTAATCAATTTTTAGTTCCATTCTCAGGTTAAGTCGAGGAGCAGCAAAATGAAGAATACACGCTGGTTTGCAATGCTGGTATCTATGTTCAGTTCTGTCTGTCTGGCAGTCAGCGACCCTGTGCTGACGCAGACCGGGGAGAGCTGGGCGACGGACACCGACCCGGTTGGTCACGTCACACTGAAGCCTCGCAACGGGGAGCCGCTGCGCTAAAACTGACTGTGGCCGAGCAGGCTTCGCGTTATGGTATGGAACACAATTCAGCTCGTTTCGCTTTCCGAAAGGCATGCAAAAGCGACACATACCGGCGCAGTTACCGGCAGGCCGACGACTCGAAAGCCGTTGTTCCTCGTGGCGCAGGAGTGACTTTTGGCAGTACTTTCGGAACACATCAGCCCGTTGCTTCTCATGGAGGAGGCAGCGGGCTGATGTGCTTTTCCCATCGTATACGGGGGCATGGTTCGGACAGGAAAATTGGTGGGATAAAAGACCCGATCGAGAACGCACCTTACAGAACAATCCACTATTCACCCTCATCCCATAACCCCCTCTCCCGCATCTTCGGTCAGAGGGGAGCAAGACCGAATTCTAAGCGTAGGTGTTCATGTATAACACACTTGCTACTTTAGGAGTGAACTTGATGCGCATGTTTGGGATCCTGATAGTTACCAAATCGATCCGAATAGAACTATTCAGAACGGAAGCAAACGACCTCAAAAGAATGGCAGGAAGGAATCTATCTTGTCGGTGTGCTGTCGCTATTGAAGCAGTATATGCGCGAGCAATGAGTAAGAAATGCTTGACCCGAGTGCATCGTCAGGCATCTCGATCGAAAACGAAAGCTCGATCGGAACTTCGCGTGCAAGGAGAAAAAAACGACAATGGAGATACTCGCGACCGGGAATTTAGATCTGACGCTTGGCGCGGCAAACATTTTGTTTGCGGCGGCCGTGCGAGAATCGCCGGATCGAACGTACACGCTCACTGTGCCGCGATTTATGGTGAACGGCGCCGTACGTAACGATTTCCAGTATCAGACCTGCGAAAAATCGCGTGATCTGCCGCGCGGTGGCATGGAGCATATCCTGCACTATAAAACTGCGGGAGCGCCGTCGCTGCTGCTTGCTGTGAATGTACGGAGCTACCCTGGCTCTCCGTTCATCCGGTTCCGCTACGCGCTCAGCTGCGAAGGTGCCAACAGTGCTCGGATGACTAAAACCGACGGCAAAAACTCGCTGCGCTATTTTTCTCTCACGAAGTCGAAGCCAGCGGAAGCGGTTGATGAATCAGCTGACGATTGCGTTTTGCATTCATCGCAGCGTGAACCAAAGACCAACTCTCTGCGGAACAACGCTCTGCGCTCCCTGCAGCAGATACAGTTGAGCCATTTCGATCCGGTGGCGCATTCGTATCTTCCGAAGCGGGAAAACTATGCTGTCAACGACCTCTATGACGGTATGCGTTTCGTGGGTCCGATCGCGTTGTTGGAATTCGAAGACCGTCTGCTGATCGCCTACGAGCATGGCGCTGATCATCCGAATGGCTTCCTCGATTTCACCATTCGGAAACAAGCACAGTCAGGGGAGATCGAGGCTGAAGTCGGCGCAGTGAAGGGCAACTATCACGAGGGGCAGGAGATCGGCGCAGCGTCTCCGTTTACTTCCGTCTGGTTCGAACTGGGCATCGCAGACTTAACTGAAAAGGCATTTCTGGATCGGTATCGACAATTTTTTCTACAGGAAGCGGCGGAGAACAATGAGTCCCGCAATCCTTATATTTATTACAATACTTGGAACCATCAGGAGCGCAAAAAATATTTCGATGGTCTTCCCTATCTGACGGATATGAATCAGGAACGGATTCTGGCCGAGATCGAAGTCGCACACCGAATCGGCATCGACGTTTTCGTGATTGATACGGGCTGGTATCAAAAAACAGGAGACTGGGAGGTCAACCTGCAGCGGTTTCCAGACGGACTGCGCGAAATTAAAGCGCTTCTGGACGCATATGGCATGAAGCTGGGTCTCTGGTTTAATCCGACCGTAGCGGCGCAAACCTCGAAGATTTACCGGGAGCACCCCGAATACGTGATGTCGCGCGAGGGTAAACCGAACTTTTGCGGGCAGATATGGGAGACTGAGGAAAGCTGGGGGATGTGCCTCGCGTCGGGGTACGCGGATCACTTCATCGAGACGATGGTGCGCCTGAATCAAGAATTGGGTGTCGTCTATTTCAAATGGGATGCCATCGGGCAGTACGGCTGCGATAGTCCCGACCATAATCATGGCACAAACTCAAATGGCCTCACAGAACGTGCCGACTGCTACGCCTACGAGAGCGGGCGACAAATGATTCGTATAGTTGAAGAGGTCGGTAAACGATGCCCGGAGGTGATCGTCGACTTCGATGTGACGGAGGGCGGTCGATTCGTCGGACTGGGCTTCCTCTCGGTGGGCAAATATTTCCTGTGCAACAACGGTCCCTATTTTCACGATTTCGATATTCCACACACGACGAAGATCGCTCCCGATACAATCAACGCCTTCTTTTATCCTGGCCCGGCTCGTTCGCGCGTTTGTCGGCACGGCGCTAAGTACGATTCGATTCTTCCCTCGATACTTTTTCTGACTCACTATCTGCCGGACGGGCCGGCGCTTTCTCAGGCGAATGCGGTGGCGGCACTCGTCCTCGGGGGCAACGGTATATGGGGCGATCTGCTGTCCCTGTCGACGGAGGAGATCGCGCAACTGGCGGAGCCGATCAATGATTACAAATGTGTGGCGCAGGCGGTCACGAATGCGAGTCCGTTGGTTCGAGGATTTGCTGGCTCTAGCCCCGAGGTACATGAGAAGCTGGACGCGAGAACAGCGTCCGGTCTGGTTGCGTTTTTTACGGTCGCGGCGGCGGAGACGATCTATGTTACGCAGCCGATTGCAGCCGAAAAACTGCGAGAGGTGAAAGGTGCGATCGAGTGGGAGGTTCTGCCGGACCAACGTGTCAAACTGCGTGTCTCCCTCGAGCGGAATGGAGCAAAAGTCATATTTTTCTCCGGTGCATCGTCCTGAACAAACCGGTAGGTGGGATAGGAGAGTTGCCCGCTCGAATTTAACACAATCTTAACACATCGTTAATGTGTGGTTAACATGTGTGCTGTAGTATATGAGTGCGCTCACTCTCCGAGCGACGATCACCCTTCATTCGTGAGCGCTGTGCACAAGCACAGCGCTTCACACCGGACATCTTGCGGTGTCCGGTCTTTTTTTGTCTGAACGGAATTGTTCTAACAAAGAGTAAAACCAGTTTTTTGTCCCTTTTTTGGTTCGCAGGCGCGTCTCGGGATTGTTTAGTCCTCCAATGTTGTTAGTATTCGTATCATTTGCTGCTTATGAGAGCTGCAGATGGGTGAACATACTGTCGTCTCCCAACGTCAGTCAGCTAGAGTAGGCATTTTCAGGCGACGCCGGACGTATAGTGAAGTGGGTCAGTGAATTGGTACGCGTATGATTGAGAAGCAGTATCGAAAAAACTAGCCTTGGAAGCAGCAGTTTAGGGAGCAGCGCAATAGAAAGAAAGTGTGCGGCAGTTCCGATAATAGAGTGCGAGCGCAGGCAACTTCGGGCATAGCCGGGGTACGATTGAGAATCTCCCGGGACCAGAGAAGAGGAAGCAGATGTCAACCAAGAGCAAGGCAGGCAAGCCTGAAGCAACGGACATCGACAGTCAGCCCTCCCGGAATGGTAAGCGTACGATTGTCCTGGAGGTTGAAGCGGCCTATAACCGCGATGGACTGCCGATGCCCAAGCCGAATGGCCCGAATGGCCGACGCGTACTGAGTATGGAAATGCTGATGAATCATCCGTTCTACTGGGAATGGCTGAACGAGCGCGAAACGGAAGAAGTACTGATGGAGCTATATGTCGCCCGGACTCGCCGCGCGCAGTAGAAATTGTCCGGGAATGCTTTAAGAGCATTCCGCGCTGCGTGAAGGATACCGACAGACATGGTTCCGCCTTCGGTCGCTCTCAATGGTGAGAGATGCCGGAGGCGGTTGTTTTTTGTTACAGAATGCAGGATACTATATACTTCTGATGGCAGAAGCGATACCGTGCAAGCTTTCAGTAGCGTGTGCAGGATGCTGTTCGGTCGCCTCGAGGTCGACATCGATGGCAATCTAGCGTAGGCAGACCCTTCGCTGATAGTGCTCGGCTCCAGGGCACGCATGATGACTATATGGCCCGGCTCACCCCTGCAATAAACGGGGCAGGAACTGCTGCTCCCGACCGGCGCTTAAACCGAGGGTTATGCATTGAGCCGCAGGTGTTACTGCGTATAATACACAAGGAGGCACTCGTGAAGACATACCTGAAAACGTGGGCTCTATGCCGGTTCACGGTGGCGAGCGCTCTATTGCCTATACTGTTATTGACACATTCTGCCGTCGCTCAAGACGCGCCAAAGAACCTGACTGTTCCTCACCTTATCGTTACAGGACAGGGCGATGTGAAGGTGAAACCAGACAAAATGGAGGTGACTCTGGGCGTCGTTACGGAAGACAAATCTTCGCAGGTCGCTTCGCGCCGCAATGCCGTGATTGCACAACAGGTGCAGAGCGCGGTGCGGAAAGCGGGCGTTGCGAATAAGGACGTGCAGACGGTCAACTACAGCGTCACACCCGTTTACAGCGAATCGATTCCGGCGACACCCGGAACAAAGCAGCAGCTACCGCACATTACAGGCTACCGTGTATACAATCAGGTGCGCGTTGTCGTTCGTGATCTGGCAAAGATGAGTGACGTTCTCGATGGAGCGACTGCTGTCGGCTCTAACACGATAGAAGGAATTGCGCTCGGTCTGGAGGATCAAAAAGCGGCAGAAGGACAGGCGCTGGAAAAAGCCGTTCAGGATGCGCGCCGTAAAGCCGATCATATGGCGAAAGCGGCAGGAGCGAGCATCTTGAATATTCTCGAACTCAGCGATACTACGGGCTACGGCGGACCTATCCGTCCGATGATGATGGCACGGCGTATGGATGCGGCGGAAGCCGCGACCCCTATTGCGCCCGGCGAACTGACCATTACCGCGAACGTAACCATTATTTACGGCATATCCGGATTGCTTAAACAGTAAGGCGCTCTACGTCGATTGCCCTCCCAGCAAGGGCGCTGCGAGCAACGCTGCCCCGCTACCAATTCGCTCTACGGCAACAGATGCGGGGACAATTGCTTCCTGAAAGAGACCTACTGCAGCTCTCAAACAGCTGCTCCTCTTCCCTGATCAGGTTCGATGATCGGATTTTGGGGTATGCTTTGTGCAGCAACGGCAGAAAAGAAGAAGCGGCGGAAATAGAAACCAATAATTATGGGACAACCGAAGATACATTCGACGACGATCGTGGCGGTGAAGCGGGACGGGCAGGTTGCGCTTGCGGGTGACGGGCAGGTAACGCTCGAGCATACCGTTCTCAAACATAGCGCGAAAAAAGTGCGCCGTCTGTACCAGAATCGTGTGATCGCGGGGTTTGCGGGTTCGGTTGCCGATGCGCAGGCGCTGTCGGACAAGTTCGAGAGCAAGCTGGAGGCATCGAGCGGGAACCTGACACGGGCGGCGATAGAGTTTGCAAAAGAGTGGCGCACCGATCGAATGATGCGGCGGCTGGAAGCGATGATGATCGTGACAGACGGCGATCACGTTTACATTCTGTCGGGCGACGGCAATGTCGTCGAGCCGGACGATGGCGTGGCGGCGATCGGGTCGGGCGGCTCGTATGCCTCTTCGGCGGCGAAGGCGCTGGTGAAGAACACGACACTTTCGGCGGAACAGATCGTCAAAGAAGCGATGGCGATCGCGGCGGAGATTTGCATCTATACCAACGATCAGATCACGGTGGATGTGCTGCCGTAGGACGGCACATCCGCATGGTGAGCACATCGAGCGGATCGTGTCCGAAGAGGGCGCGGCAATTGCACGAAATAAATTCTCGATTTGAAATTGCAAAATCTCGACGCCCAGGGTTCAGCCCGAATTTCCTCCCCCTCTCCTAACGAGCTTGCGAGTGGCGAGGAGTGGGGGCCGGGGGTGAGGTCAGCAGGAGAAAGAATATGCAGCAGGCATTTCTCAAATATGCACGCACAAAGCGTGTTTCCATATCCAGGTCGACTTTCGCGTACAGGGGCATGATCGGGGCGGTTTCTATCGCCGTCGGAGCGTCATTATCCGGGTGCGGTGGCGCGGATTTCGGCGGAATGCAGCGCAATCTGGGCGGCGATATCGGGAACGGCTACAACTCGTCGATCGGCTCGCGCGGGCGTGGACCGGGCGACACGAATACCGGCATCGGCAACGGACGCGGCGTCTATCCGGTCCTGGAAACCTCCTTTCAGGTTCCCGAAGCGACCGGCGATCCGTTCGATTACGAAAAAACCAACGTTCAGGTCACGGTGCGTCGACCGGACAACAGCACTGCCGAGGTGCCCGCTTTCTACGATGGCGATAAAATCTGGCGCATTCGTTATACGCCTATGCTGACCGGGCAGTACTCGGTCGTGAACGTACGCCTCAACAACGCCGTGACCCATGAAGAGAAAATGGAGAAGCGCGACTGGTCAGTTAAGGGCGATCCGCTGCCTGGCTTCGTACGCATCGATCGGGGCGACAAGACGCGCTTCCTTTTCGACAATGGCGCGCGCTATTATCCGCTCGGGCATAATCAGGCATGGCACAGCAATGATCTGCCGGACACGCCCGAACTCTTCGGCAAAATGCACGACGCCGGGGAAAACTGGTCGCGTGTCTGGATGACGCACTGGGACGGCAAAAACCTCGACTGGTCGACGGATAAAACGAAACAGGTCAAAATCGGCAGCATCGATCTGGCTGCCGCCAAACGCTGGGACACGCTCGTCCAGTCCGCAGAGAAGAACGGCATCTATTTTCAGATGGTCGTGCAGCATCACGGGCAATATGCCAGCAAAGACGGCTACAAATATTCCGGGAACGTCGATCCAAACTGGCAGGACAATCCGTACAACGTCAAAAACGGCGGTTTTCTGGATGCGCCCGAAAACTTCTTTACGAATCCGCAGGCGCGCGCCCTCACGAAACGCAAACTTTACTATATAATGTCGCGCTGGGGCTATTCGCCGAATATTCTTTCTTACGAGCTGTTCAATGAAGTCGAGAACTCGGACGCGGGCAAAGGTAAACTGAGCGACAACATTGCGCTGTGGCACCGTGAAATGACGCTTTTCCTGCGACAGTTCGATACCAATCGTCACCTCGTTACTACGAGCACCAGCACACCGTCGGTCGGCGCACTCTCCGAAACGGTAGACTATGTGCAGCAGCATATGTACCCGTCGGACGTGCTGTCCGCACTGAGCGGCGACCCGATCACTGCGGCGAATGGAAAGAAGCTCGATAAGCCTGCATTCGTCGGCGAGTTCGGCAGCGCCTCTGGAAATGATATGGATGGGATCGCGCTGCACGAAGGCATCTGGGCGAGTCTGATGCGCAACGGCAGTGGCGCCGCGCAGTACTGGTACTGGGACGGGGTCGAGAAGAACAACCTGTACAGTCACTATCAGGCGGCTTCGGGATTTCTGGCGGCGTCTGGTCTGCCCAATCATGGTGGGCTGATCGATGCGACTCTGCCGGTCGAAACCACGCAGCGCGCCGCGCTCTCATTCGGTCCGGGCGGAGGCTTCGCCGCCGCTACACAGTCAGAATTCGTGGTGGGAACCGATGGGATACCGTCCGGCATGAGCGCTTTCCCCGCATTTTTGCAGGGGCAGGCGCATCGGGATATGATGCCCAAACCGCTGACGCTGCAGGTGACCTATCCGCAGTCGGGCACCTTCTCGGTCTCGGTCGGCCAGGTCTCGAAAGGCGGGGCGCACGTCAGAATCAGCGTCGATGGGAAATCGGTCGAGCGGGACTATCCTGCAGGCGCGGCTGACAGCCGGCCACAGGCGTCAGCCGCTACTGTGCAGGTCGATGTGGCTGCCGGAGCGCACACGATCACGATCCAGAACACGGGCGCGGATTGGGCGGTAATCAAGCAGTTCACACTGAGTGATTACGCACCTGCGCTCGCTTCACTTGCTCGCGTTGGCAAGGATTATGCTGTCGCCTGGGTCTATAATCGGGGTGGCGTCGATGCACCAGCCAGCCGTGCCTCAGCGCTGACTCCGGTCAGCGGCACGCTGCGCCTGATCGGTCTGCAGCCTGGTCGCTATCGCGCGACATGGTGGGACACACGGACGGGTAAATCGCTCGACGCAACCGAGCTGACAGTCGATAAAAATGGTTCGGGCAAACTCGCCGTGAGCAAAACGAGCGCGGTCAAATCGAGCGGGGGAAGCATCGAAGGAGTCGCGCTCTCTACGCCGCCGATCACGCAAGATGTGGCGCTCTATGTAACCAAAGCAGGTGCGACAAACGATAAGACCGCGGCGAAGCGAGGCGGCGGGCGAGGCAATCCGCAATCCTCCGAGCCAATTTCGACCAATCCGCTGTCGGGCAGTTCGAGCCTTACCAACCCTGCATCGACTGGCTCGTCGTTATCTAAAAAGGGGTTTTGATCGGAACTCAGGGTGCAGCGGTAGGAAAATGCCAAGAGATGTCAAGCCGGTTGCGCTGCTGACGACTGCTGACCGCCTCGAATTCTTCGTGCGCGGCGATTCGTTTGCGACCTACACTTATAGCGAAGGTACAGCTTTCGGTTTTACGAAATTGCAGACCTATGGCGACCGCCCCGTCGCGCAGACCAACGAGGGCGAACCCTCGATCTACGTGGCACATGGAAGCGTCAACGGCGTCTCTTTCGGAGACGTGGATCGTCGTGAGGGCAGCAGGCTAGCCGAAAAGCAAAATGCTGCTGAAAGCAACGCAGACGCACAGCAGGTCGTGAAGCCAATCGGCATCGTCGTCACAGAGGAGATGGAGGTGCGGCGCGGGCTTGCCTCCGTCGGTTTTCGACATACCTGTGCATGGCGTGATCCGGACGGGAACCACCTGCTGACCCAGACTTCGTCGACGCGCATTACGCCGGGACCGTCCGAGGGCGGGATACTCGACCTGCGAATACAACTTCAAGCTCCTGATAATGACAGCGTCGTGCTCGGTCGTACCGACGTCGGTTTGCTGTGCCTGCGCGCAGCGCCACCGCTTTCGCCTTCGGGAACGGGACAGATCCGCAATAGCCTCGGTGACTACGGTCCCACCGCGATCACAGGAAAAACCGCTTTATGGTGCGCGTGTGTCGGGGTGGTGAAAAGCATTACCGTCGGGTTCGTCTGTCTGGATCACCCTGCCAATCCGGTCCATCCGTCTCCCTTTATCGCGCGTGACGACGGCTATCTGTCAGCCAATCCGTTCCTCTATCAGGCGGTCACTCTGCCGCCGCGAGGGATGCTGTCGTTCCGTTACCGCCTTCTTGCGCACGTCGGCTATGTGGAGGCGGGCTGGGCGGGCGCACGGCTCAGCGATTATTCCCGTGAGCCCCTGCGCTGAAAACAGTGCAAACAATCACCTTCTTTCGACTGTCCAGACAATATGTGACCATCCATCTTCTATCGACGTTCAGCCCTCATCCCAACCCTTCTCCCTGCCAGTCCGCAGACTCCTTAGAGAGAAGGGCGAATTCTCTATTTCCTCGTATTTCTCCCCTCTCTTAGTGAGGAACGAATGGTAGGGAGCGGGGATTAGGGGTGAGGTGGGCGGAAGAGTTACCAAAATTATAGAGACACCGGAGCGAATCCCGATTATGTTAGCGCATGAGATACGGCAGAAATACCTCGATTTTTTTGGAGCGCGCGGACACATCAAGGAGCAGAGCGCGTCGCTCGTCCCGACGAATATTCTCGGCGTCCTCGACGAAGCCACCCTCTTTACCGGCTCGGGCATGGAGCAGTTCAAGCCCTACTTTGCCCGAACCGCCGTGCCGCCTCACACCCGCATTATGACGGTGCAGAAGTGCGTGCGTACCAACGATATCGACTCCGTTGGCGACTATTCGCACTGCACGTTCTTCGAGATGCTCGGCAACTTCAGCTTCGGGGACTACTTCAAAGCGGAAGTGATTCCGTGGACGTGGGAGTTCCTCACGCAAGTCGTGGGGCTGGACCCCGACCGCTTTTGCGTCACGATCTATAGCGATGATGACGAGGCGTTCGACATCTGGCACAACACGATCGGGCTGCCCGCCGACCGGAGTCATCGGCAGGGAGAAGACAAGAACTTCTGGCCCGCGAGCGTCCTGAGTAACGGTCCGAACGGGCCGTGCGGGCCTAACTCCGAGGTCTTCTACAGAGTTGCGCCCCTCGAGGAGATGACGACCGATCCTGCGCTCTCGCCCGCCGAACGCTTCGCCGTCGATGACAATGCCGGACGCTGGCTCGAGGTCTGGAACAACGTCTTCACGCAGTTCGATCGGCAGGAAGACGCAGACGGCAAGGCGATTCTGACACCTCTGCCGAGCAAGAACAACGACACTGGAGCGGGTCTCGACCGGATTGCGTATGTCGCGCAGGGCAAAACATCGGTGTTCGAGACCGACCTGTTCAGTTCGACGCTGGAAGAGATCGCGCGGCTTTCGGGCAGGACGTATGGCGGCACGATGTCGGCGGAGGATTTCGCCTTCCGCGTCGTCGCCGAGCACACGCGCTCGATGGTTTTCTGTATCGCCGATGGCATTACGCCTTTGAATGAAGGGCGCGGCTACGTCCTGCGCTACATTATTCGCCGCGCGATCCGGTTCGGCAAGACCGCGCTCGGTTTCGACGCGCCGTTCCTGTATCGGCTCGCGCCCAAAGTGATCGAGCAGATGGGCGGCTACTATACGGAACTCGTCGAGCGTCAGGAACTCATCCTCAGCACAATCCGCACCGAAGAAGAGCAGTTCCATCGCACGCTGGACAACGGTATGCGTATCTTG
This sequence comes from Chthonomonadales bacterium, assembly GCA_038216735.1. Lineage (GTDB taxonomy): Bacteria > Armatimonadota > Chthonomonadetes > Chthonomonadales > Chthonomonadaceae > JBBQPY01. The sequence continues at coordinate 1,838 of JBBQPY010000012.1, read as the reverse complement.
GACGAGATGCTGGACTCCGGCACGGTTCAGCAGACAAGAATCCTCTCCGGCACGGATGCCTTCAAGCTCTATGACACCTACGGTTTTCCGATCAGCCTGACCAAAGACCTGGCGGCGGAACACAATATCGAAGTCGATCTGGATGGCTTCGAGCGGTCGATGGAAGAGCAGCGCGAGAAGTCCCGAAAGGGCAGCAATATCGTCAAGGGTGTGTTCGTGAAAAGTCCCGACAATCCCGCAGCATTCCGCCCGGCAAAATTTACTTTTATCCAACCACCTCCCCGAAGAGCATCTGGAGGTACTGCTGAGGTAGAGCAATCCACGCCTGAAACGGAGTCCGTCGTTCCGAAATTTGTCGGTTATGAGAACACTGATGCGGCTTCCACAGTGCTGGCGATATATAAAGACAGCCGAGAAGTAGAGAAGGTAGAGGCAGGCGAGGAGATACTTATCGTTCTGGATGCGACACCGTTTTATGCGGAATCGGGCGGTCAAGTCGGCGATACCGGACTGCTCACTGCACCGGCAGCGAACGAAACTTCCGCGTTGAAAGTTCGCATTCTTGATACAAAGAAGTCGGAAGGTATCTTCCTACATCGGGCGGAAATTCTTGAAGGCGAGCTCCGTGTTGGACAGAAAGTCATCGCGCAGATCGACGTCGATCGGCGCAATGAGATACGCCGAAACCATACCGCGACACACCTTCTGCAGGCTGCGTTGCGGCAGGTTCTGGGCGGACACGTGCATCAGAAAGGTTCGGAAGTCGCGCCGGGTGGTTTGCGGTTCGACTTCACACACACGCAGCCGGTCAGTCCGGCAGAACTGCGCGAGATCGAGCGTATTGTCAACGAACAGGTTCTGGCGGATAGCAACGTTACCGTTCATGTCGATGTTCCAATCGCGGAGGCGAAGGCGCGTGGTGCGATGGCGCTGTTCGGCGAGAAGTACGGCGACAGCGTGCGGATGGTCGAGATACCGGATTTCAGCCTCGAACTCTGTGGTGGAACGCATCTGACGCACACGGCGCAGGTCGGGCTGTTCAAGATCGTGCGTGAAACCGGCGTTGCGTCCAGCGTTCGGCGTATCGAAGCGGTGACGGGAAATGGCGCGCTGGACTATGTGAACAAGCGCGAAGAGATGCTGCTGCAGGCGTCTGCGCTGCTCAAAGCCAATCCTGCCGAAATCGTTCCGGCGGTCGAGCGGCTGATCGCGCAGCGCAAAGAGCTCGAAAAGCAGAACCGGCTCCTCAAAACGGGCGGCGGGGCAGCACAGGCGGCAGAGCTGACCGCGCAGTCGGTCGACGGAATATCGGTCGTCGCGCACCGGCTGGAGAACGCCGATGCGGAGACGGTTGCGAGCCTTGCCGCGAGCGCCGCAACACAGTTCGGCTCCGCAATCATCGTACTCGGAACGGTCAATGATGGCAAAGTGACTTTTGCGGCGAAGGTGACCGACGACCTCGTTGCGCGTGGGTTCCATGCCGGGAATCTGGTGCGAGAGGTGGCGAAAGTGGCGGGCGGAAACGGGGGCGGGCGTCCCGATTTCGCGCAGGCGGGCGGGCGCGATCCCGACAAACTGCAAGCCGCCCTCGACGCCGTTCCCGCGCTGGTTGCTGCACAGCACACGAAATAGCGCGAAGCAAACGCGTCCTGTGTCCGAAGGACACTTAGCCGCAGGCTCGTAGCGACGGACTTGCCTCTATAGCTGTCGAAAGCCTGCTCGCTTAGGGTGTTTTGGCTCAGTCATCGGCCACAACCGCGACGGTTTGCAGCAGTTCTCGCGTCCACTGCTGCACATCCTGGGCCAACCAGAACTTGACCGAACGCCAGCCGCGATCG
>JBBQPY010000011.1:0-52585 GCA_038216735.1 Chthonomonadales bacterium | reverse complement strand
GCCGATTCCGCTCGACAGCCGCGTCATCGCCGTGATCGCGACCTGTGTGATCGGGATTGGCATGCCCGAGCCGCCCGAGACGATCCCACGCATTCCGCCGCCGATGCCGCCCCCGGAGGGCTTGATACCCGCGCCGCCTGCCCCGACCGCGTTCGCCTTTTCACGGACGACGACCTCTTCGACAAACGAATCCCACGACTCGCACTCAGGACATTTGCCCATCCATCGAGGCGAATCGTAGCCGCAGCTCTGACAAATATAGCGAGTCTGTAGTCGCGCCATCGGTTGAATTCTACCTTTTACTCGGTATAAGCCGAGTGTTCTAAACAGAGTCCGGTCTCAACCCTCATCCCAACCTGTCTCCCTACCGCTCATTCTTCGCCATGGTGAATGGCAAATGCTGCACTGTTACCTCTTCAACTCTCTTGCTAAACAAGGAAAAATGAGCATTTTCTGTCTCCCCTCTCCCTGAGGAGGCACGACTGGTAGGGAGAGGGGCAGGGGGTGAGGGCCATTCTACGAACGGTAGATTTTACGGGGGACGCGGCTGAGCATCGCCGTCGCCTCCCGGTCGCCGACGAACGTTTCTCGGGCCGGGTCCCAGGTCAATTTGCGCCCGCCGAGCCGCAATGAAATGTTGCCCAGATGGCAGACTGTCGCGGAACGGTGTCCGATTTCGACGTCGCAGATCGGCTGTTTGCGGCTGCGGATACAGTCCACGAAGTTCTGCATATGATCGTCCGAGGCATAGAGGCGCACCGCCGAAGACGGCAGCGGCTCGTCGAGCAGCTTTTGATCGCTGGCAGTGATCGTGCTTCTGCTGACGAATATCGTGCCATTTTCGCCTTCGAAAGTCACGCCGTTCTCGCCTTTGTTGGTCGTGTGCAGCACGACGCCATTCGCGTAAGTCGAGTAGATATCGAACTCAGGGAACGTGTTGTAACAGTTGACGCCGATGTTCGGACCCTTGCCGAAACCCTGCACGCTGACCGGACCGCTTCGATCCATGCCCAGCCCCCACTGCGCGATATCGTTATGATGCGCGCCCCAGTCTGTCATCATGCCGCCGGAATAGTCCAGGCACCAGCGGAAACTACCGTGCGTGCGCTCCGGATAGTAGTCTGCCTGCGGAGCCTGACCAAGCCACATATCGTAGTTGAAATCCGCCGGCACAGGCTTAGGCTCGAACGGTCCGCCCGTCGGGCCGGTCGGCAGATGCGCGGTCACTTTCGTGATCTTACCGATACGCCCGTTTCGCACCAGTTCACAGGCAAGCCGGAATCGCCCATCGGAACGCTGCTGGCTGCCGACCTGAAAGACTCGCTTCGTCTGATGTGCAACCTGAACGAGTTTCTTGCCTTCGTCGATCGTCAGCGTTAAAGGCTTCTCGCAATAGACGTCTTTTCCGGCGCGCAGGGCGGCAATGGCGACCGGAACGTGCCAGTGATCGGGCGTGCCAATCACGACGGCGTCGATATCCTTACGTGCCAGCAGTTCGCGGAAATCCCCGTATTTCGCGGTATCGCTTCCGAAAGCCGCCGCGCCCTCATTGAGATGCTGCTGATCGATGTCGCAGATCGCGATCACCTTGCAGCCCTGCTTGCTGGCGGCGCCTCGCGTGTCGTTGAGCCCCTGCGAATAGCCGCCTCGACTGCCCCCGACGCCAATCGCGCCGAATTGAATATTTTCATTCGCTCCGACTTTACGCGCGCGCGCTCCCGCCATCTCCTGCGCCTGTGCGTCCGCTTCCCCTGCGAACCAGAGTGGCAGCCCCGCCGCCGTAATCGCTGCTGCTCCTGTCAGAAACCTTCTCCGCGACAAACGATCCGCATTGCCGTCGTTGTTGCTTTCCATACTTATCTACCCTCCCGATTGAATAGTTTTGGTACTCTTATCAACAGGATGATTCCCCATCTGCACGAGGAGTTCCTGCTTGACACGCTCTCCGCTGAGGCGTATAATCGCAATGAGGAAGCGCTAAAAAGTACTATGAACCCATTTACTCGGGAAGTCCGTACCCATCCTCTGCACATGCCGCCCGTAAAACCAGACAGAAAAACCCCTCCGTACGACTGTATACGACCCTAAAAGGAGAACAACATGGCTGTAATGACCGGGCTATCCGGCAATGAGATGTTTTGTCTGCACAAAAAGGGAATGTCCCCTGGTGATCTCGTGATCGGTAACAGCGTCTTCTCCGTCGGGCTCATCGGCGGCGTTGGCTCCGGCTTACGCACCCTGGCTGGCGGTGAGGTCACCCAGATTACAAGCGTAATTCACGATGGTCGCCACCTCTCCTATGAGCGCATGAAAGCCGAGGCGGAACGACGCGGCGGGGTCGGGATTACGGGCGTCACAAGCGAACTCATACAGCACTCCGGAAACGTCGAATTCCTCTCTGTCGGCTCATGCGTCCATCAGGAGGGCGCGCAGGCGGAACGGCTCGGCTTTTCGTCTTCGGCAGATGGCCAGGAACTCTACTGTCAGATGGACTCCGGGTTTCGCCCGATCAAGTTCGTCTTCGGCAATGTCGCCTACTCGATCGGCATCGGCGGCGGCATTATGGGAGCGCTCAAAAGCCTTCAGAGGGGGGAAGTCGAACAGTATTCCCAGGTCTTCAACGAGACGCGCCACCTCGCCCTGATCCGTATCGCACAGGAAGCGCGCTCCGCCGGAGCCAACTCCGTCGTCGGCATCCGCACCGCCATCATTCCCTTCAAGGGCATGCAGGAGATGGTGATGATCGGGACCGCCTCGCACCATCCGTCGCTGCCGCCCGAGTTCGCACAGCACCCGATCACCAGTGACCTGACCAACGAAGAGATGTGGAACCTCGTGCACATGGGATATATGCCGATCCAACTGGTTCTCGGAGTCTCGGTCTATTCGCTCGGCATTGTCGGCGGCGTCACCGCGGCGTTCAAGTCCTTCTCGCGCGGCGAAATCAATGAATTGACGACGCTGATCTATGAGGCGCGCGAAAATGCGATTGCCCGCATCGCTGCCGATGCGAATGCCTGCGGCGCAGACGACGTCGTCGGCATCAAGACCAATGTCTATCAACTTGGCGGGGGTATCATCGAATTCATGGCGATCGGAACCGCTGTCAAAAAGATACCGGGCTTGACAACACTCACCGATCAACTTCCTCCACAGGCAATCATCAAGGACAAAGACACCTTCATCAACACGGCTGAATACTCACTCGGCACCAGCCTCAATCAGCGCACGGGCGGCAGCACATCGCTCGGAGGGGATTAATCTCGTGCCGAGTGATTCGAAGATGGTCACAGTAGAGGACATCGAAGCGGCGTACCCTGAGGTGCGCCGCAATGTGCATCACACTCCGGTAACGACCTGCCTCAGCATTACGGAACGCTGCGGTATGGCTCCCGGTTCGCTCGTGATGAAGATGGAGAATCTGCAGCGCACCGGCTCCTTCAAGATACGCGGAGCCTATCATCGGCTCAGCACACTTTCAGAGGGGGAGAAGACGCGCGGTGTCGTTGCCGCCTCTGCCGGGAATCATGCGCAGGGGATCGCGCTTGCCGCACGTCTGGTCGGCATTCGCGCGACCGTCTTCATGCCGGAGTTCGCCAGCATCGCCAAGATACAGGCGACCCGCAGTTACGGCGCAGACGTCGTGCTGGAAGGACGCAACTTCGATGAGGCGGTTTCGGCGGGCAAAGAGCGCGCCGTCCAAACCGGTGCGACCTACGTTTCCGCCTATGACGATGACGGCATTATTACCGGGCAGGGGACGTGTGGACTGGAGATACTGGAAGACGTTCCCGACCTCGAGACGATCCTGATCTGCGTCGGAGGGGGCGGCTTATTCAGCGGCGTTGCGACTGCGATTCGTGCCCGTAAACCGAACGTGCGGATCATCGGGGTGCAGGCAGCCGGTGCGCCCGCCGCCGTCGAGTCATGGAAGGCAGGGCATCTCGTGCCGCGCGGTGAGGTGAATACGATCGCCGACGGTATCGCGATCAAGTCCCCGAGTGAACGCACGTTCCGGTATATTCAGCGATACGCCGATGAGATGATTACGGTAGAGGACAAAGATATCGCGCGAGCGATGCTGCTGCTGCTCGAACGCGCTAAAACGGTGGTTGAACCGGCGGGCGCTGTGGGTGTCGCCGCACTGCTGGCGGGCAACGTCGTGCCTCAGGGCAAAACGGTGGTCACAGTCTCCGGAGGGAACGTGGACGCAAAGCTGCTTGCCGATCTCATCGAACGCGAGATGATCCATTCCGCGCGATATATGCACTTCTTCAGTGCGGTTCCCGACCGTCCTGGCGGTCTTGCCGGGTTGCTCGACCTGATTGCCGCGCTCAAGGGCAACATCATCTCCGTCGTCCACAACCGCATCAGCCCGTCGGTTCCGCTGGGCCAGACCGGCGTGGAGTTGTTGATCGAGGTGCGCGATGCCGAACATATCTCGCTGTTGAAAGAGGGTCTGACAGCACATCATTACCGCGTCGAGATGCTCGACTGAGGGTATGGTTCCCGGTCAAAACTACCCACCGTCTGGCACTCAGACAGATCGACCGGAACTCGTGCGATCAGGGGTGCGCGGTGCTGCGAAATCCCCGCTATGGTATAATCTGATGGTTAGAGTGCCTTACAGGGAACCATAATCAAGCATGTCAAGCTCAACGATACAACACCGGCAGACACCCCAGGAAATTTTCGCCGCGATCGAACAGTTAGAACCGGACGAACTCGACCAGTTGGGACGGCGTCTTCTGCAGATGCAAGCGCAGCGAAAAGCACCACATCTTGCAACACGCGAGGCTGAACTCCTGGGGGAAATCTATCGCGAAAAACGTACGGGATTTCAAATTCGCTATGACGAACTCAATGCCAAACGGCGGACCTTCACCCTGACAAGAGAGGAACAGGACGAACTTCGGCAGTTGAATGTCGAGTCCGAAGCCTTTACGCTAAGCCGTCTTCAACCTCTGGCGGAACTGGCACAGTTACGGAGTGTCAGTCTATCCGTACTCATGCAGCAACTCGGTCTAAAGGCTCCCCCCGTTGGCTGAAAGAGTCACGAAACGTCTGCGGCAGGCCATCGAAAGTCGCGCCCGCCGTCGGTGTGAATACTGCCTGTCTCCGCTGGATATTACTACTGACCCTTATACCGTTGAACATATCGTTCCCACCATCCATGGAGGGACGACGACACTCGACAATCTGGCGCTCGCCTGTTCCGGCTGCAATGGTCATAAATACGATAAGCGCGATGGCTACGATTCAGTGAGCGAGCAGAGGATACCGTTATATCATCCGCGTCTGCATCTCTGGTACGATCATTTTGCCTGGAGTGAAGATTATACGCACCTCATCGGGCTGACGCCGACCGGACGCGCGACCCTCACGACGCTTCATCTGAATCGTCCTACGGTCGTCAATCTCCGTGTCGTACTTATCCTGGTTGGATTGCACCCGCCGGAAGACACCGCAGAGCAAAAATAGAGCAGTAAGCAGGTTCGGCATCCTGTCATTCATTCAGCACGCATCCTCCAAAAGGAACTCGCCCATGTCGCCATTTCTCTGCCTCATAATCGCCATTGCCCTCTCAATCCTGCCCACGTTTGTGTCTGCCCGAACTGCCCCGGAACTGATCGCCGCGCTCAAGGGCAGCATCATCCCCGTCGTCCACAACCGCATCAGCCCGTCGGTTCCGCTGGGCCAGACCGGCGTGGAGTTGTTGATCGAGGCGCGCGACGCCGAACATATCTCGCTGTGGAAGCAGGGTCTGACAGCACATCAGTATCGTGTCGAAATGCTTGATTGACGGCGGAACCCCCTCACCCGTTGCGGCAGGATTCGCAACTCCAAACCGGGTTCAACCCCACATCCACACGCAATTTCAGTCCGTCGCGTACCTTCAGCCCCGTGTTATACGTTGAGGCAGCACAATGTTATACGAGCGAGAAGAATAAATGCTCCCTTCAATTGTACAGCCACCGTGTGAAGTCCGGTGGCTGGGAACGGTAGATTATCACGCCGCCTGGGAACTACAGCAGCGGCTGGCGATACAGCGACGCGCCGGAGAAATACCGGACACCCTGCTTCTCCTGGAACACCCACCGACCCTGACTCTCGGACGCGCCGCGCATACCGAGCATATTCTTGCGACTGCGGAACAATTGTCAAAGCTCGGGATCACCGTCGTCGAAACGGATCGTGGGGGCGACGTTACCTACCATGGACCCGGACAGCTCGTCGGCTACCCGATCCTGAGCTTGCAGGATGCCCCGCACACTGCCGATCTGCACCTCTACCTGCGTAAATTGGAGGAGACTATCATCCGCTCCCTCGCACAATTCGAGATTGCTGCGGATCGGTTTCAGAACCATACCGGCGTGTGGACGGGCTGTGAGACGACGAATCCGGCGAAAATCGCCGCAATCGGAATCAAAGCGACACGATGGATTACCCAGCATGGATTCGCGCTCAATGTCTGTCCCGACATGACCCACTTCGATCTGATCGTGCCCTGCGGCATACACGACTACGGTGTGACGTCGATGGAACGTTTGCTGTCGCGCCCGATCAAAGTGGGTGACATTACCCCGATCGTCGCGGCCGCTTTCTGCCGGGAGTTTTCGCTCGTCGCCTCAGCCAGCTCTGCCTCTGAACTATAAACGCCTATTCTCCCGAAGCGTCCTACTCGCATACGGCACTACTCATAACCGGAAACGGACGAGGCGTGCCGCAGTCCTTTCCGATCGAGGCGCACCGTCAGGCGATTAGGCGATTCGCACGAGGGGCATTCGACCGTACGCGTTTGCGGGCTCGTTTCGTCGAGACGCCAATCTCCTACATCGAGCGAAACAGCGGTCTGGCAGCAGAAGCAAATATACTCCGCCAGTTCGCGCTGCGTAGGAAGTGTGGCTTTTGCCTGCGGTTCGCGCTCCGCTCGGAAATGAACGAAGAGTCGTCCCCAATTGTCTCCATCCTTCTCCATGCGATGATAACGCGCCTTGATCTCCGGTCTGTCGAGGAAACGCAAAACTGACTTTTTCAGAGCCCCTGAGCCTTTCCCGGTGATGATCTCGATCTCAGACGCATGTTTTTCGACGGCGTCATCGATAATTTGCAGCAGCGATGCTTCGATTTGTCTGCCGTCGCTAAATATCGGATGCAGGTCCAGTTTTAGTTTCATAGTTCGCAGCAACTCTTCAAATGGTCAGGCAGACAGTGAAGCAATGTGCCTGCACTCCCGCACTTTGATAGGCAGAGGTCGGGTCTTCTCTCCCCTGCTTTGCATTTCCTACGAGGGAGAGGCAGTATCCAGTCTCCATGTGTATGTGATCCGGAGAACTTCGCAACTCCCATATCAGTTACAACCCCGTACATTCATAGCAACGAGACTCTGGCACGACTTCGGCGGCTCGCGTGAGCAAAGCGGATCAGAATCCGACTGAACCGATCCATACAACTGATGACGGCGCTCGGGTGGTTGACGGCAGGTAAAATCGCTTCGAGCGCGATGTCGATGATCCTCAAAAAAACCGAATTCGATGTCCTGCAGCAGCGTGCGGGTTAAACGGAGCTGGAATGTGTCATGGAGCGCCGACGTTTTAAAATTGTGGAAGTGCGGCCGGTAGCGATATCGCGAGCGTCACTGCGCAGGCGATTGATCCGGAATAAATAGATCGGCGATGACGGGACAGTGGTCGGAATATTCGTTGCCGCCTGCCCAGCAGGCGAGCGTCTGCACGTCTTTGCTCATCAGGATATGATCGATGCGTACATAGGGCATCCCGATTTTGGTGAAACCGCCATAAGTATAGCCATAGCCGCCGCCCGCCGCTGAGAAAGCGTCGGACAGACCCACAGCGAACAGCTTCTGGCAGACCATCGCCTGTACCGGCGCATTCAGATCACCCGTTAAAATGAGCGGTCCACGCTCGCTCCGTAGATGCTCAGCCAGCATATCCGTTTGCTGAAGGCGGGTATCGACATTATCTTCGAGCACAGGAATGCCTGAGGAGCGCGGGTGACGAACGGCATTCAAGCCGCCGCGCGGCGAAAGGAAATGCACCGTGTAGATCGTGACCGGCGTTCCGTCGAGCTGCAGTGTACAGCGCACCGCGTAATAGCCCGTCTTTGGATTGGTGAGCGGTTTGATCTCCAGTTCCGAAATCGGAAGCTGGCTCGCCACCACATACTGTCCCGCATAGCGTATGTTCCAGCCTCGCAAGGCTTCCGACAGGCCGCCGCGCGCCGCGCCTCCAGCATCCTGAAGCAGCAGCAGGTTGGGCTTCTCCAGATTCACCTCGTATTCGACCCCGCTACGACTGCGCTTTCCCCATTTCGCGTTATAGGTCATCACACGCAGCCGATGTCCCGTTCCCTGCGGCTTATGCGCGAAAAAGTGACAGCAGAATCCCATCATCGGCCCTGCCACCCAGAGCAGTGGCAGCAGTGGCAGCCAGAGAAGCCGTCGCGCTGCAAAGAAATAGAGCGCGAGCAGTCCGACGCCGGGTATCGCCCACAACCATTGCGGAAGATAGAGATTCAGGCTGCTCAGCCACCATTGCTCGGGCCCGAGCAGCCGGCAAACGGCTTCGATTGCCAAAAGGGTCAGGTAGGTGAAAAACATCGCCGAGAGCCAGATCGGGGCGGGTTTCACTTTGGATTTGCGCCGCGACCTGCGGGGCGGTTTAGGGACTTCTGTATCGCTCATTTGCCTCTCGAATGTTTCTCGAACGTGACGCTGATTCACATTTCAACTGAACTTATCCATTTGCTGCTGATCAGTTAAACAATGTTTTTTACAACGCAGGCGCCTTTTAAATTGAAACGAGAGTTCCAATTCTACAAAACTCGACTTACCTGACTACTACCCGCAGCCCCTCCTTCACAAGGACAGGCAGAATTCACCCTGCCGTAGCCCGAGAGTCAGGAACGTGACAGGGACTGCATAGTTACCTCTTGTGAAAGGTATTCATTGATACGGACTTTTCAGTAGAAACATCGCGCAAACATCCTGGGCTAACCGTGCGCACAATAGCACTCTCTGTAAGTCTGATTTATCCAGCGCGAATATCGGTATAATAGTTCGGTGTAGCGACATGCGGATCAGCTGGCATCCTTTGCCGGTCTGCCGCGCCTGCCGGTCTGCTTTCCCATCATTGGGCCGCCGATACCTACTCTGTAACGAGCAGATACATATTATTAACGAGTGGAGTACGGACACTGATGATAGACTCACCTCCTGCACCCGAAAGCCAGGAACCAGAACTGCTCGCGCCGGCGCTCGACCCGAAAATCTCTGTTGGTAAACGAATACGACTTTTTTTCTTTGGCAAGCCGCTCTCCAGCGACAACATGGAGCATACCCTGCTTTCCAAGATCGTCGCGCTGCCGGTATTCGCTTCCGATGCAATTTCTTCTGTCGCGTATGCCTCGCAGGAGATTGTGCTCGCGCTCGGTGCGGCAGGGCTGACGGCGGTCGCGGTCGCCAACGGACAGCCGGACCTAGCAAAACGCGCTGCGTTCGGGCAGTACACGATGCTGATCTCCGGAATGATCGTCGCTCTACTCGTCATTGTCGTGATATCCTACTGGCAGACGATCTTCGGGTATCCCAGTGGGGGTGGCTCGTATATCGTCTCAAAAGACAATTTGCGCTCGAAGCGGTTGGGAGATCTACCCGGTCTGATCGCTGCCGCCGCGCTGCTCATCGATTACGTCCTGACGGTGTCGGTTTCGATCGCGTCCGGAGTTCAGAACCTGCCGCATATCCCTCTCTTGCCAGACGGAGCCATCAAGCAGCACACGGTTCTAATCTGTTCCCTGCTGATCGCCGTGCTGGTGCTTGCAAATATGCGCGGTCTGAAGGAGTCGGGTACGCTCTTTGCGATACCAACCTACATGTTCGTCGCGATGTGCTACATTATGATCGCCGTCGGATTTCTCGGCCCGATGCTTTTCGGCTGGAAATTTTCTGCACACTACGATCCCTCCTGGGGCGTTGTCAAATCGGGCGAAACATTCGGCTTCTTCGTGCTGGCAAAGGCGTTCGCCAATGGCTGTTCGGCGATGACCGGAACGGAGGCAGTCAGTAACGGCATCCCTGCCTTCAAAAAACCGAAATCGCGCAACGCTGCGCTGACTCTCGTCGCGATGGGCGTAATCCTCGGCACACTCTTTCTAGGCATTTCGGGTCTGGCGGTCAAGCTCGGTGTCGTCTACCCGGAAGGCGGGAACGCGCCCGCCGTAATCGACCAGATTTCGACGGCGATATTCGGGAAGACAGGGCGATTCGCTTTCGCCTACTATATTACCCAGATTTTTACGGCGGGCATTCTAATCCTCGCCGCAAACACCAGTTTTGCCGACTTTCCGCGCCTCGCCTCGATTCTGGCGCGCGACCACTATCTGCCGAAACAGTTCTCTAACCTCGGCGACAAACTCGTCTTCAGCAACGGTATCCTGATACTTGGCATCTTTGCCGCAGCGCTGATCGTACTGAAAAAAGGCGATACCGACGCGCTCGTGCCGTTGTATGCCGTCGGCGTCTTTCTCGCATTCACGCTCTCACAGAGCGGCATGGTCGTGCACTGGGTCAAGCTCAAAGACACGGATAATAGGTGGCTAACGAAGGCGATCATCAATGGCGTTGGCGCGTTGGCGACCCTCGCCGTGCTGGTGGACATCACCATCGAGAAGTGGAAATCGGGGGCGTGGTTCGTCGTGCTGCTGATCGTTCTGCTCGTGCTGATGTTTCGCAAAATACATCACCACTACGCCGATGTGGCACAGCAGCTCAGGCTCGCTGAGTATACGCCACCGACAGTACTGCTCAAAAATACGGTTCTGGTGCTTGTGCCAACGCTGCATCGCGGCGTGATGCCCGCGCTGGAATACGCGCGTTCGCTCTCGCCGGACTGTCGTGCTGTCCACATCTGCACCGATCCGGAGGGAGCGCCGCAACTCAAAGAAAAATGGGAACAGTGGGGAGGAGACGTGCCGCTCGTGATTTTGAATTCACCCTATCGGTCGCTGGTGGGACCGATTATGCGCTACCTGGATGCGGTCGGCATGGAGCGTCGCAGCCACACGATTACGGTCGTCGTGCCTGAGTTCGTGCCGACGAAATGGTGGCACCCTCTGCTGCACGGCAACTCGGGGCTGCGGCTGAAGATCGCGCTGCTCGGTCGGCGGGACGTGGTGGTTGCCAATGTGCGCTACTATCTGCAGCACCTGAATGAAAAAGCGTCCGACTCTGCGCTGCTGGAAGAGGCGGCGGAGGGGGCTAACGGGCATGGTCATGCGGACGCGACGCAGGGACACGACGGAGACGGCGGTATACACACATGATTATCGAGACACGAGGGGATGTCGTGCGGCTTTCCGGCGCGCTGCACAAAAACCAGTGGCTTACGATTCGCGCTGCTGCGGGAATGCTGCTCAACGAGCATCCGAACGGCATCATTATCGACTGTGCCCATCTGGATGAGGTTTCAGAGGATGGCGCGAAGACCTTTCTGGAGGCGATGCGCGATATCGAGGCAGCAAAAACACGCATCGTCGTCGCGAGCCTTCCGGACAATGTGATGCGCGTGCTGAAGAAGGTTCCCGGAGTACGCTCGCAGTTGCCGATCGCCGATTCGGTGGAGGCAGCACGCACTTCACTGGGCATGCATCGACGCTCTACCGCAAATCCTGCGAGCCCGCAGGCAGGCAAGGGCAGCGCAGTGATACTGGTGCCGCTGATGGCGGAGGTGGATTTGACCTATGGCGCAGATCTGGCTGCCCGCGTTGCGCGTGTCAATCGCTCGGAAGTGCGCCTGGTCTATCTGCTGGAGGTGACTCGCACGCTGCCGTTGAATGCGCCGCTTCTCGAACAGGAGCAGGCCGCACGGGAGTCACTGACGAAAGGGATAGCAACGGCACAACCCTACGGTGTCCCGATCAGCGAGCATGTGGAACGTGTGCGCGAGGCTGTTGAGGGAACGCTTGCGGCGATCAAATTTCATCAGGCGAGTCAGGTCGTGATCGGCGCGACCGCGGAAGCGATCGGGCACAGCGATCAGGAAGACCCGGATCGATTTCACACGCTTGTCGAAACCCTATTGCATCGTGCTCCCTGCGAAGTCCTGATCGGTCGCCTGCGTATGCAGCAGTAACCGCCGGATCACTGATTTTTCATCCTGCTTGTCGCGCCACATCGCTCATTCTTGTTTGCTGTATGTCAGGGACGGGTTGCGTTGTGGCGCGAAGCGTTACGAGAACGGGTTACATGCCTAGCGAGTCCGCCATTTTATCGTCTTCTGTCAGATCGTCGCCGGTCACTACACGCCAGTTACCGTTGCCGACATAGCAGATGATCGCGCCGCATCCGCCGCACTTCGCGCGGCTTTCGTAGCCTGTGCCGACGGGCGGCGCCTTCATCTCACCCGTGATCTTATCGCGCGGGAAGAGCGGCTTTTTGCAGACAGGACAGCGTCCAAAAATCGGCGGCGCACCCTCGGTATCCCTATCCTCATCGTTATCGATTTCAATTTCCGGTTCCAGCAGTTCGATACTCATCCTTATCTCCCTATCTTCCAATTTCCCTGAGAACTATTCCGGCGCCTTCACTCCGACCTCTCACCCGAAGACTTGGGAGAGGGGTACGAAATGCGGACTGACCCATTCTCTCCTTTTCCGACTATAAGCAAAGGAGGGGTCCAGCAGTAGTAAATTACTACATAACGACGTAACAGAGAGGGCGCGAAGTTCCGCGCCCATGCCATCGGTTTACACTGCCCGGCTATTTCTACTCGGCTGTTTCTACCTGGCTATTTCTACCTGGCTATTTCTACGCTGCCTGCGCGAGGTCGTGCTGCAGTGCGGTAAGGAAGATATCCATTGCACGCTCGACAACGTCCGGCGCGACATTGAGCGGGGGAATCAGACGTATCGCCGCATTGTCGACGCCCGGTTTCCCGATCTTCGCGCCGCAGGTCAGCAGCATCAGTCCGGCCTCTCGCGCTTTTAGCTTGACTGCCTCACACCGAGCGTAGTCCGGCTGTCCCATCGCATCGCGAAGTTCGACGCCGATCATTAGTCCATTGCCGCGCACATCCACGATGCCGAAACGTCCAAGATACGGCTTCAATCGCGCTTTGATCGCCGCGCCCGTCTCTGCCGCTCGCTCGACAAGACCGTCCCGTGCGATGATTTTGAGGGCGGCGAGTCCAGCTGCACAGGCGATCGGGTTGCCGCCGAACGTCGTGCCGTGCTCGCCGGGTTGCCAGCGTTCCATCAGCTCTCTTCGCGCCGCGATACCGGCCAGCGGCAAACCACCACCGACCGCTTTGCCGAATACGATGATGTCTGGCTCGATTCCCAGGTGCTGGAAAGCGAACCATTTGCCGGTGCGCCCGCAGCCCGCCTGTATCTCATCTGCTATCAGCAGCACGCCGTGTTTGCGCGTCAGATCGCGTATCTTTTTGCCAGCGGAGGGGGCCATCGGCAGGTAGCCTCCTTCGCCCTGCTGCGCCTCGATGAAGACCGCCGCAATCTCCGAACCGTGCGTTTCGAGCAGCTCTTCCAGCCCGTTCGCGCAGCAGTTGGCGGCGTCGCGCTGGAGTTCGCACCCAGAGCAACGGGGCGCGGCCAGATGAATTATGTTGGCACGCAATGGGTTCAGGAAGTCTTCGTACGCCTGCCAGTGAACGGTTTTAGAGCGCGAAAGCGCACTCGCCAGCATCGAGCGTCCGTGAAAAGCTCCCTCGAATGCCGCGAGTTTATGCCGCCCGGTCGCTTTGATCGCCAACTTCGCCGCCGCGTCGATCGACTCGCTGCCACTGTTTTTGAACAGGAAGGTGAACGGGTCTTCGGTTTCGCCGGGCAGTATCTCGGCGAGCAAATTGCGCATCCAATGGGCGAGTTCGAGCTGCGGAGCATGACGCATCGTGTCGGAAACATGAAGCACCTGCTGCGCCTGCGCGACGATCGCCGCGACGATTTCGGGGTGATTATGTCCACAGGCATGGACTGCGATTCCGCCGGTAAAGTCGATGAAATGCCTGCCCTGATACGTCTCAATGTCGGTGCCGCACGCGTTGCGCGCGACCTCTTCGGTTTCGAAGCCGACGACCTCCGCCAGTAATCCAGATGCATTTAAACCCAGCACAAAAGCGTCGTTCGCTTTTGCATTCTCAGAGGAACGCAGCGCTGCATTCGATTTATTGCTGCTGAATTCTTCAGTCAGAGGCTGGTTCAAATCTTTGTTCAATTCTTCGGTCAGCACGATATTTCACCTTTCCAGATGAGCCAAAAAGAAGCCAATTTTCATCTCGACCCGGGTCCGGCTCAGTGGCTGCAACAGTCTCATTGTAAGCCAGACGCAGCGAACCGTCCCGCTCCGCGCTGCTAGGGAGGAGGATAGGTCGAGTTGAAAATAGCTTGCTCTAATGTCATGAATGTCATGGTGAAAATGTTTTTGTAAACGACTTACGCACATGCCTACACTTGCGTTTTGCAGTCGCTCAGCTACTACATCCGACGGAATGTATGTGCCTGCATTTCCCCGTATAATTATCGGGGAAACCGTGGTTACTTTGCAGTGATTTCCAGCGTAGCTGCACATGCGTTGGGCAGAGACTGACAACCGATCGACCGATTTTTCGACCCACAGCTACTCCTGAGTGTCGATCTGAGCGCGGACGAGTTCCTCGCTGTTACTGTAGTTGACGTATACCGACTTCCATTCCGTGCAGTAATCCATCGCCATCCAGCCTGCTTCCCGGTGTCCATTGCCGGTCTGCTTCACGCCGCCGAAGGGAAGCTGGATTTCCGCGCCGCTTGTAGGCAGGTTGATATAGACGATGCCCGCCTCCAGCTCTTGCATCGCCCGGAACGCCCGGTTAACGTCATTGGTATAGAGCGAGAGCGAAAGCCCGTACCGCGTCTGGTTGGCGGCCACGATAGCTTCGTCGAGGCTGTCTACCTCGATTATGCCTGTCACCGGACCGAAAATCTCTTCCTGCGCGATCCGCATGCCGAGTTTCATCTCCTCGAAGATCGTCGGCGCGTAGAAGCAGCCCTTTCCGAACTCGCCCTCGTCCAGAATCTGTCCGCCCGTCAGCAGTTTCGCGCCTTCGCTCACGCCTGCTTCGACGTAACTGTGGATTCGCGCAAGTTGCTTTCGGTTGATGACGGGTCCGATTTCGACCGACGCATCCGCGCCCGCACCCATCTTCAGGGCGCGTGTTCGCTCGACGAGCGCGTCCCGAAACTCTGCTTTGATACCGCGCTGCACGATCAGGCGGCTTGCCGCCGTACACCGCTGACCAGCAGTGCCGAATGCGCTCCAGAGCGCGCCCTTGAGCGCGAGTTCGATGTTCGCGTCATCCATCACAACGATCGCATTTTTACCGCCGAGTTCGCACGAGACACGCTTGAGAAGCTGGCCGCAGCGCGCCGCGATGCCGCTCCCGACCCCCGTCGAACCAGTGAAGGAGATAGTTGCGACGCCGGGGGCGTCGACGAGCGCCGCGCCCGCCTCGGCGCCATAACCTGTGACGAGGTTCACGACGCCTTTCGGGATACCTGCCTCGATGAGCAGTTCGATGAACGAGACCGCCAGACCCGGCGTGTCTTCTGCCGGCTTGAGGATCACGGTGTTTCCCGCCATCAGCGCGGGAAACATCTTCCAGCTCGGAATTGCGATCGGGAAGTTCCAGGGCGTAATCATGCCGACAACTCCGACCGGAACACGGTGAGCGGCACAGTAGACGTCGGCGCGTTCCGAAGGAACGAGCGCGCCGTTGGGCATCCGCCCGAATGCCGCCATATAATATGCCATGTCGATGGCTTCCTGCACGTCGCCGCGCGCCTCGACCAGCACTTTGCCCATCTCAGCGACCATCTGACGCGAAAGCTCTTCTTTGCGCGCCTCCATCAGTCTGCCCATGCGGGTCAGGAGCGCGCCGCGCGCGGGCGCGGGGGTTTTGCGCCATGCCGTATAAGCCGCCTGTGCCGCATACACCGCTTCCGCGATATCTTCCATACGTGACCGTGCAAACTGCCCGATTACCTCGTCTGTATTCGCCGGATTCACCGACTCGAACGTCTCACCCGCTTTCGCCCCAACCCATTCGCCATTGATGTAGTTGGTGCTGCCGCTGTACTGCATTATGCTCTCCTGAAAACAAAATAA
This sequence comes from Chthonomonadales bacterium, assembly GCA_038216735.1. Lineage (GTDB taxonomy): Bacteria > Armatimonadota > Chthonomonadetes > Chthonomonadales > Chthonomonadaceae > JBBQPY01. The sequence goes on along the minus strand of JBBQPY010000011.1, from coordinate 36,411 downwards.
CGTCTGCTCGCCCCTGATTCCGTACACTCTGTAAAAGCGAGCATACCCCGGATTTCTACAGGAACAGCGCGCTCGAATTTACCCTATTCTTCCTTAGCCGTAACTATTTGCCCTGCCTTCCGTTTCGCACTTACAGGCAGAATATCTGCATTGCTGCCCCCTCTTGCGAAGCTTCGGGGAGAGCGGTTGGGGCATGGGTGAATAGTTGCCCTTAGCCTACTCTTCGCGCGTCGGTGTCGCGGATGATATTGCTGACGCCGGTTTTGTTGAAGCCTTTATACCCGTCCCAGCGCTGTAGGATTTCGAGGTGGCTGCCCGGCGCGCCCTGCGTTAGAAAGCGCTCTGCCTGCTCTGGCGTGATCGCACCGCTATCCCGCAGACTGCCTATTCGCTCCGGCGCGACCTGCCATATCTCCGCCTCGGTGAACGCCTGCCAGAGCATCGGCTGCTCGGTGAAAGGCTTCATCACCCGGAACCCTGCCGCTTCCATATTGGCGCGGGCGCGAACGTAATCGAATTCACATTCGAGATGGTGCATGCCCGCGTTGGCGATGCTGCTGCCGTGCAGCGCGCACCAGAGTCCGATTGTGCCGAGGCTGCTGCGCGGCGGAAGATCAGTGTTGGCGAATTCGATGTTCAGCTCTTCCGGCGCCATGTCTACGTCGGCGAAAATCACGACTCGGCTGATTGGATGCTCGACGATCTGTGCGCCCCAGCCTGCCTCCGCGCCCGCATAAAATCGTTCGCGGGCGACGAATCCGAGCGTCTGCCAAAGCTGCATGAGCGCGCGAAATGAATCCCGGGAACAGCGGTAGGTGTGGTGGTCGTGGTTCGCCCAGCCGATGCCGATGCTCTGCTGGCGTTTGTACTGCCAGCGGGCTGCGGCATTGCGCGTCAGGTAGTAGGCACGTTCTGCGGCGAAAAACTCATCGGTGGCGCGGTCGCGACCGAGGTGATCGACAAGACTTTCGAGAAGCGACTGAGCACGGGCAAGAATCTCATTTTCCACGCTGGCGCGACTGGACTGCCTGCCAGGATTTTGCTCGCCGGAGCGGTCGCGATTTCGCAGCGCTGTTCGGGCGCTGTCGAGCTTTTCTCGTGCCGATGCATCCAGCACGCCGGGCGCATAGCCGTCGTAACCGTTTCGAACGACCGCCATCAGTTCGCCATGTGGGAGTGTGTAGTGCGAACAGCGGTAAGTGGAGTCGGGGTCGCCATGAACGGTAGTATATTCCAGGCTGTTCGCGTGTGCGAAGACGTCGATGTTCTCGACAGCGAGTGCAAGGGTGGGAGCGGTCTTATTCGTTTTGATGCGGATGGTGGGGAAACGCGCGTGGGGGTGCCGCCAGACATGGTCACCGCTTATGGCAACTGTTTCAATCAAGCCGATCGAAGCGAGTGTGTCGGTCAGTCCTTCGGAGGGTGGCAGAATCCAGTGGTCGATGATAGTGCGGATATCGACGCCTGCCACCGCCAGAAATCGTTCTGTCATTTCTGCGATCAGAGGGTTTTGGTCGGCGAAGGCGCGGAACTGTGCGTCGAACCATGCGGCGGTCTGTGGATACCGCAACCATATCTCGGTCTGTCCGTTGCCAGTCTGCCCGCCTTGTTCACTCTCGTTGTCTGTGAGTTGTTCCTCTGTTTGCTGTCTCTGTTCTGTCTGCCCGACTGCCATAGTACGGGTGGTCTCTACGGTTTCCATGGGTAGATTTTGTCTTTCTCTCTGGTTGTTACTTTCCACCTGTGAGGAGACGGCTTCGTCTCCTCACAGAGCGATGTAGTTTATGGCGTAACAGTCAGCGTACTGCTGATGCTTGCTCCGCCGGTCGCGCCTCGAATAGTTGCCGTTTTATTAGAAGATACAACCACTGTCGTCACGGTGAAAGTGACAGTCGAGGATCCCTCAGGTACGACGACATTGGCAGGCACCTGTGCGACTCCGGCGTTGCTGCTGGTGACTGCGACGACCGTGCCGCCTGTCGGAGCGCCTCCGATCAGCGTGATCGTGCCCGAAACGGTATTGCCGCCCTGGATGCTGTTGGGACTGAGCGCAAGCGACGCGATTATCGGCGGCTGAATGACCAGTGACGTATTCTTCGTGGTGAGGTTGTAACTCGCTGCGATCGTCGCTGTTGCCAGTGCCGAGACCGGACTCGTCAGTATCGTGAACGTCGCTGTCGTCGCGCCCGCCGGAACCGTTACACTGGCGGGTACGACGGCTGCAGCTATATTGCTCGTCAGTCCGACCAGCGCGCCCCCTGCAGGCGCGGCTTCTGTCAGCGCGACAGTGCCGGTGACGGAAACGCCGCCGATGGTGGTTGTAGAGGTGAGCGAGATGGACGCGAGCGTACCCGAAAGTAGTGTCAGGACAGCAGAGCGGTTTGCGCCGCCGAGCGCGCCTGAAATCGTCACGGGCGTATTCGTACCGACCGGGCTCGTCGCAATATTGAAGTTCGCGCTCGAAGCGCCTGCCGGAACGACGATACTCGCCGGTACCGTTGCGAGCGCCGTATTACTGGAGGTGAGCGTGACGACGAAGCCGCCCGCTGGCGCTGTGCCGCTCAGCGTAATTGTGCCGGTCGATGTGGCGCCCCCGTTCAGTTTCGTGGGGTTGAGTGTCAGCGTAGAGAGCAGCGACGCGGCGACTTTGAGGGGTGAACTTTGCGTGAAGCCCTGCAGGGTCGCGGAGATATTGACCGTTGTGTCCGCGATGAGCGTATTGGTATTGATAACAAAGACGGCGGTCTTCTGTCCGGCAAGTATCGTCACGGAGTCGGGAACGCTCGCTGCGGCAGGGTTGTCGCTCTTCAGAGGCACGATGAGCCCGGTATCCGGCGCCGGGTCTCCGATCACGACGGTTCCGAGCACCGGGGAACCGCTGACGACACTCGGCTGACCGAGCACGACACCGTCGAGCAATATCGTTACGACTGCTGCTGTCGCGGTCGCCGTTACGCGGGAGTTGGCATTGCTCGTCGCGATTATGTGGTACACTCCCGGTGCATTCGGAGCAGTGTATTTGCCACGGGCATCGATCGTACCGCCCGCGTTGCCCTCCTGAACCTTCCAGGTGACGCTCGAATTTTTGGAGCCGGTGACGACGGCAGCGAATCCAACAGACGCACCCGGTTTGATACCGACCGCGTTGGGCTTGATCGCGAGGGTGACCGCCGAACTGCTGCCGCCCCCGCCACACCCCGTGATCAGTGTCAGACCACACAATGTCAGCATCGCTGCCAGCCATAAGAACGCTCGAAATTGTCGCAAGTGCATGCTCCTTCTACTGGTACCCGATGGTGCAGAAATCGTAATGGTACCGAAATACCTGAAATATAACTGTGTGGCTTCTCCGCAAAGTTCCGAACGCGTAACGAACGAATTTTCGGTTGGAAGCGTAACGAAATCTAATCCGTGATGCAGAATACTTGAAATTCCTCACCCTCGGTTCCCTCTTCCCGAAACATCGGGAAGAGGGAGAGACGATGCCCGCAGTTTTTGCATTCAACCCACAACGTAGGTTTAGCAGGTCCACTCCGGGGTTTCGACCCAGTGCATTGAGTGCCGGGGTGAGGGCAGCCTCAGGCCAGGAAACAGGCTGAATTGTTACAATTATGACACGAATTCCGAAAGGTGACTCGATGCTCCGGCAGCGTACATCCAAACCCGTCTCTTTGTTCTCAGGTGGCCGGTTTTACTTTCTACTTTGCAATGCGACCTGTTGCAGCTCCGTAATGGCGATGTCTGCAATACTCACTCCGGGCATAGCCTCTGGACTTGGTAAGGAAGCCCGCATCGCTGCAGCACGACAGAGCGCGACTCCCTCCATCAATGCCCTGACATCTCGAAGGGGCGCTCTAAGAGATTATGCCTTCAAATCAAAATCTGCGTCGGTACGCGTCTCTCAAAACGGCTCGGAAGAGGCGGCGGAGCAGGACTTTGTCAAGCGCGCGCTTCATGCCGTCAACACGCACCGCCCCGAGAATCTAGCGCCTTATATCGAAACTGCTCAAAAGGGCGCGCAACAGTTCGCGTGGGTGCGCGAGAGGACGACTGCTGTCTGGCAGGGCGATGTGCTGCACGCGCCCACGCGCGGTGGCGGCGCGGCGCTGTCGTTTGCCGTTTTTCATGCCTGGCACTCGTGTGAGAGTGACGGCGATCATGTCCATACCCTTCAGCATACCGCTCTGGGCTGGCGGCTCGGACCCGAAATCGCCGAGACAGAGACGCTCGGTCTGCGTGTTCGCGACCATGATGTACGCCTGACATTCAACGTTTCGAAAAAATATGCGCGGTTCGAAGACCGGGCGAGCATCGAACGAATACAGAATAGTATACCGAATTTTGGACTGTTACGCCTGTCGCAGGACTACACGGTCCGACTGCTTTCCTGTAATGGTGTCCCAATCCCCTACAAACAGTCGGGTGGAATCATCGCGTTTGTCCCGCCGACGGCAAAGACGTTCACGCTCAATTTGCGCTATGCTGGTACCGTCGATAACCGGAATGGCGACTACATCCTCGCCGGTGAAGCATCGTTCAACTCCTATTTTCTGCCGAATATCGCCCGCCTGCCGGTGACGACTACGGTGACGGTGACCGCACCTCCGGGCTGGAAACCGATCGCGCAGGGGGAAAAGAAGAGCGAAACGAAGGCTGCCGACGGTTCGGTGACTGCGACCTTTCGCAACGATATGCCGGTGTGCTATCAGACGATCGACGCCGCGCCGTACACAGTTACGAAACGCGTGGTGGATGGGCGCACGCTGTCGACCTATCTGCTCGTCAACGATACGAAGTTCGCCGCTGCCTGCCTAGATGAACTCGAACGCTCGATGCGCTGGTACAGCCAGAACTTCGTGCCCTATCCGTACACGCACTACGAAGTCGTGCAGACGAAGGGGCAGTTCGGCGGCGCGCTGGAAGCCTATTCTTTCGCCACGTTCGGTCCGGGAACGCTTCCCGACACCATCGCTCACGAACTCGCGCACTCCTGGTGGGGCGGTGTCGTGCCATGCGCCTACACGCGCTCGATGTGGAACGAAGGGTTCGCCGAGTATTCCGACGACCTGCTGCATCGACGACTTCGGAAGGTCGAGATGAGGCCCAACCCAGACCAGAAAGCGACACGTCCGCACTTCGGGAACAGCTTCGAGGGTGTGCCGCTGGCGGCAGCGCACGACACCAGCGATGGGCGTTCCGAGGCGGTCGGCTATGGCAAGGGCAGGCTGGTGATGCGGGTGCTGGAGGAGCAGATCGGGCAGGAAAAAATGCTCGCCTGCCTCACGACGTTTGCAAAAGAGCATCCGCACGGGGAAGCCGCCGAGTGGGGAGAGTTTGCCGCCATCGTCAGTCGACTGACGGGCGAGGACTACGGCTGGTTCTTTCGAGAATGGGTCAACCGCGCGGGCCTTCCGACGCTGCGCCTTGCGAACGTGACAGTGAAACAGGACGGGGATGCGTGGACAGTCGAGGGCGATGTCACGCAGGCGCCCCCTCGTTATCGTCTCAAGCTGCCGCTGCATCTCGAAACGAGGGGCACGTCCGTCGATACCGTACTGGAAGCGCTCGAGACAGAGGGCGCGACGCACTTTATCCTGCACACACCGTACGCACCGGTTCAGCTCACGCTCGACCCGGACTACTCGATACCGCTCACGACGGACGAGGGCACGACCTTCACTTTCATGCCCTGATGTCTACCAGTTGTTGAAGGCGCATAGAGGCCGCAGGCTATTTCGCGCTTTTGTGCTTTTCTTTAGAGAGTGGCGATCAACTCGTCGGGATGGTCGGTCTGGATGCCTTCCACGCCCATGTCGATCGAACGACGGAATCCCGCCCGATCGTCATTCGGACCGAGATTGTCGACGTAGACCTTGACTCCGGCGGCGTGTGCCTGTTCGACGAGTTCTTTAGTCCAATCGACAATGTTTCCATCCAGCACTTCTGCGGGCAGTTTCTGCTCATATGGTAAACTGGAAGTAGTAATTAAAACTCAAAACACGGGGTTGAAACCCGGACCAGAGTTGCGAAGTCAGTGGCGCTGAATGCCTTCACCCCTAATCCACTCTCCTTTCCGTTTGTGACTCACTTAAGCGAGGGAGATAAAAGAAGAGGGAAAGTGGGGACACTGCCCTCCTCTCTGAACGATCCTGCGAGTATTGTTAGAGAATAAGAGGGTAAGCCTGCCTCTGCCCCTCGCTTCCGAATCTTTATGTTTGGGATCGGGGTGAGCTGTTTTAACAGGGATGAAGGCGCATTTTCAGTTCCGGGGACAGGAACAAGTTTTAAGATCGAGGAAAACCATTGCCCACAATTGCCGCTCCCATGCCGATCGCTCCGCTCGCCGCCGAACTCGAGCGCGGTCTGATCGCGATCGTCGGGCGTGAAGCCGTCCTCACCAATCCGGCCGAACTCCGCGCCTACGACTGCGATGCCTACGCTCCCGAAAAACGCTACCCGGACGCCGTTGCGCTGCCAATAAATACCGAGCAGGTCGCCGAAATCGTCAAGCTGTGTTGCCGTCTCGGCGTGCCGTTCACGCCGCGCGGAGCGGGCACTGGACTGTCGGGCGGTGCGACCGCGATGAGTGGCGGGCTGATCATTTCGACGACACGCCTCAACAAAATTCTCGAAATCGATATTCCCAACCGGCGACTGATCGCGCAGGCAGGCACAGTCAATACTTACCTGACCAAGGCTGTCAAAAAAGAGGGGCTGCACTATGCGCCCGACCCCTCCAGTCAGGGGGCGTGTACCGTTGGCGGCAATGTCGCCGAAAACGCGGGCGGTCCGCACACGCTGAAATACGGCGTCACGACCAACCACATTACCGGCCTTACGCTCGTGCTTCCCGATGGCGAGATCGTGCACCTGGGCGGCAAAGTCGAGGATGCGCCCGGCTATGATCTCGTCGGGCTGATCGTCGGCTCCGAAGGCACGATGGGGCTTGTAACGGAGGTGACGATTCGTCTGACACCGCTGCCACAGTCCGTCCAGACGCTGCTTGCCGTCTTCGAAAGCGTGGATGCCTGCACGCAGACCGTCTCCGACATCGTCGCGTCCGGGGTACTTCCGGCCGCACTGGAGATGATCGACACGTTCATTATTCGCGCCTGCGAGGAGGCATTTCATCTTGGCTTCCCGATGGACGCGGAGGCGGTGCTGATTATGGAAGTGGACGGTCTGGAAGTCGGGCTGGATGCGGAGGCGGAACGGGTACGCGGCATCGCGCTCAAAAACGGAGCGCGGGAGGTGCGGCAGGCGAAGACAGAACTGGAACGAGCGCTCCTCTGGAAGGCGCGAAAGCAGTCATTCGGCGCGCTCGGGCGGCTCGGACTGTCGATGGTCACTCACGATGGCGTCATTCCGCGCACACGCCTGCCGGAAGTGATTCGCGAAGTGCGCGTCATCGCGGCACGGCATGGTCTGCAGGTAGGCAATGTGTTTCACGCGGGCGATGGCAACTTGCATCCAAATTTGATGTACGACGAGCGCGACCCCGCTCAAGTCAAAAGCGTGATGGAAGCCGGGCACGAAATTCTGAAGCTTTGTGTCGATGTCGGAGGCTCGATCACGGGCGAACACGGCATCGGTGTCGAGAAAATGGACGCGATGCCCTGGATGTTCACTGACGACGACCTGTCACTGATGGAGACGCTCAAAAAAGTCTTCAACACCAACGAACTTTGTAATCCGGGTAAAATACTGCCTTCTGCGAAACGATGTTGGGAGACCGATCACGGCCCGCATCTCGCGAGAGCAGCCGGTCGCGGCGCTGCCGTCTGATTCATTCTGATTCATTAGAGGCAATCGAGCAAAGATAAGGGAACTATTTCGATGTCACTCTCTTCCGACTGTATCCGCACGACCATTCTCAGTCAGGGAAGATCCCGGCTGCCGCGAGTATCTTGAGAACTGCTTTGGTATTGAGCGAAATGGCAATACTGTCGCAGGAGGCGAGCATGCCATGATAGATATCGGATCAGAGACAGCATCGAATCCCGACATAATTCACGATATCGGCGCTTTTCGCCACTTCGCCGACCTGGTTCCGGATATTGTCTGTATCAGTGGACCGGACGGCATCTGCGAGTATGCGAATCAGCAGTGGTATGAATATACGGGCTATACTCCGGAACAGACTCTTGGCTGGGGCTGGACTTCCATCATACACCCAGAAGACAGAGTACGCTCCTCCGAGTGGTGGCGCGTAGCACATTCCACGGGCCAGTATCCTCCGCTGGAGTACCGGTTTCGAGGTAAGGACGGTGTTTACCACTGGTTTCTACGTCACATTCGTCCGGTCAAAGACGCCGGTGGCGCTACGATACGCTGGTTTGGCGTCTGCACCAATATCGAAAAACAGAAACGCACCGAGCAGGAGCTGAGTGAACGAGAAACCGCTTATCGTTTACTTGCCGATACGATACATGATATCGTCTGTTTACACGACCTCGATGGCAGGTTCTTGTATGCCAGCCCCTCTTTAATGCGTGTGTCCGGTTATACACAAAATGAAGTTCTCGGCAGCGACAGTTATAACTTCATGCATCCCGATGACCGTGAGCGGGTCTATACACAGGCGCATATCAAAGCTCTGAACGGCGAACTACCTCTTATCGAATGGCGAATGCAGCGTAAAGACGGCACCTATGTCTGGCTGGAGACGCGCACGAGCATGGCGTACGACGACGAGGAGCGTCCCTATCGCCTGATCTGCTGCTCCCGCGACATTACAGAGCGAAAGCAAGCGGAACGCGATCTTGATAAGAGCGAGAAGCTCTACCGTACTCTCATCCACCACTTCCCGAATGGCGCGGTGTGCCTCTACGACCACGATCTCCGTCACACACTCGCCGATGGAGCCCAGTTCTCCGACCTCAGCATTCCACGCAGCACGATCGAAGGCAAGACGATATGGGAAGCGTTTCCGCCTGACATCGCCGTCCAGTGCGAGCCTCACTATCGCGCTGCGCTCGGAGGAACCGCCAGCCACTATGTAATCGGCTACAGGGGTCGAATCTACGAGGTGCAGACGCATCCTATGCGCGACGAAAACGGGGCGATCTTCGCTGGAATGGTGATGTCGCAGGACATCACAGCACGCAGGACAGCCGAAATCGAGCGTGAACAGCTGCTCTCCGACGCGCTCGAGCGCGCCGACCACGATCCACTGACCGGGCTGCTCAACCATCGCGCTTTTCATAAGCGGCTCCAGGAGGAGGCGGATCGCGCACGGCGCCAGCAAGGAACGCTCGCGGTCGCCGTGATGGATATGGACAACTTCAAGTTCTTCAATGATGTCTACGGGCATCAGGCGGGCGATGATGTGCTGCGGCGTGTCGCCATGGTGCTGAGTGAGAACTGCCGATCTTATGACGTGGCGGCGCGCTTCGGCGGCGACGAGTTTGCCCTGCTGATGCCAGGAATCGGCAGAACCGAAGCGCTCCAGATGCTGGAGCGACTGACGAACAGCCTCGAAAATCTGGGCTATTGTCCCCCCGGCTATGATATGGCGATACCGCTCGCGCTCAGTATCGGCGTGGCTGTCTATCCCGACGAGGGCGAGACGCACGTCGAGACACTGGCACAGGCGGACGCGCGACTGCGTGCCGCCAAATCGGGCGGCTGGGAGGATCAGACTGAGGGCCTGCGTGCCTCGCTGCGCCATTCCGTCGACGGGTTCTCGACGCTGGATGCGATGGTAACCGCCGTCGATAACAAAGACCGTTATACGCGCCGCCACAGTGAGGATGTGCTGACTTACAGTTTACAAATCGCGCAGGAACTGGGACTCGACGAGACGATACAGCATACCGTTGCGGTCGCTGCACTGCTCCATGATGTCGGTAAAATCGGGGTGCCGGATTCAATTCTGCGTAAACCGGGGCAGTTGACAGAGGCGGAGTACAGCGCGATCAAACAGCATCCGGTGATGGGAGCGGTGATGGTTTCAGCGGTTCCGGGTCTGGAGCTGACGCTGGAGGCGGTGCGTCATCATCATGAGCGCTGGGACGGCAGAGGCTACCCGGATGGTCTTGAAGGGGAGGAGACGCCGCTTCTTGCACGGCTGATGGCGGTTGCCGATGCATTTTCCGCGATGACGACCGATCGCCCGTACCGCAAGGGGGTGACGCGACGCGATGCGCTGGCGGTGCTGCAGGCAGGCGCGGGTTCGCAGTGGGATCCCGTTTGTGTCGCTGCCTTCGTACGCGGTTATCATGCCGCTTTCTCTGCTGCTGCAGCGACCGAGGTTGCTGGCTCGGATCCCGCTGCTATCACTACAAATTGAACGAACGTATCCAGAAGAAAGCGACGATTCCGGCGGCGAACATCAGCCCGACGAAAAACAGGTACGCGCCGATCGAAGCCCGATTGACATCCCCTTTACGCGGCAGATTGCATTTCGGACACGTGTCGATTTCGACATGTTGCGCCTGGTCATGTGCCGCATCTGTATAATCGTATCCGCAGGCGCGGCAGGTTTGCGGTCTATTCATACGCGATCTGCGCTTTCTCCAATTTCACTTCCCAATTGTAATCCCTGTTAATCTATACGGCGCGGAATTTTTGCTGCCCGCCCAGATGCAGCTTCCGATTGCGACAATTCCGCTGCCCGTGCAGCAGAAGCTGGCCCCTCGATACTACGATGGGCGCAGTCAGTTCCGCGGTTATTCTAACTCTTCACGCTCGGGTTTGTGCATCGTAATACGAACTGAGGCTTCAACGAAACCGGAGATCGATTCCTCCTGTCGCACTGCTGCGATCTGTTTGTCGAGCTCCTGCAGTTTGGTCTGAAGGCTGGTTCGCTCACGTTCATCGGTCGTGCGTGTGCGCTCACGCAGAAAGAGGCTGCGCCGCTGTTCGAGTGCAGCGCGCATCAGGCGCAGGTCCCTCGATCGCGAATTTTCACCCAGCACGCCTTCGATCAAAGCGTCTTCGTCGGGCAGTTCGTCATCATAGCCTTCAAATCGCATTTCACTGCTCCTCCGTACGCAAAACCCGTTCTTCGTCGACTATCGAAACACTCTTCTTATAATACGAAACATACAGCCCTTTCCTTGCACTTATGGAGCTTTCCTACGACCGAAAAATCCGAGCGATAAAACGATTGTAAATTTTCCTGCACGCATTTGCAAGGACTTCGGATTCCGACCGGCAAAATTAGGCGGCACATTCACAGCGAAATAGAATGTGCCGCCTCTCGGGAATGGAGGCGCTGTTGATAGCCGGTAAAAGGGTCCCTGAAAGACTATACAGCGGTCAGTGACAGGCGATCCCATGGCGGCCACAGACGCCTGACAGCAGATTCCAGACCGCTTCGAGTGCGCGGTCGGCTGCTTCGAGCGCAGCGTCCGCATCCGAATCGTTCGTGATGTGCTGCGCGAGCAGCGCGCGTTCGTCGGCACGGTGCACAGCGTCAGCATCGATATGAACGACGAAATAGCGCAGCATGGCTTCGTTGTTTGAATAATCGCGTGCATAGTTTCGTTTCAGCCCGTCGATTTTCGACTGCGCGACTTCCGGTATCTGGCTTTCATAAGCGTAGAGTGCAGCGATGCCATCTGTGAATCGTCCGTTCCGACAGATGCTGTCGAATGTCGCAATCAGAGCGGCGGTCTCGGGCTGCGCAGACGTCTTCTGTACCGCTTCTGATGACGCTCCGAGCCCGGCGGCGAACTGCAGCCAGAGTTCCGGATGGTTAGGCGTTCCTGCCTCTTCGTCAATCAGATTTTGCAAAATGGTGCGGCGGGCGGCAAGGTCAGGCGTGCTGCTATGGACTGCGGAGAGGTAGGCGGGGAACGCGGCGACATGGTGGTAGTACTGCGCGGCATAGTCCTGGAGCGCTTCGCGGCTCAGCGTTCCGGCATTCCATGCCTGATAGAACGGGTGCTTCAGGACGTGACGTACCGCGATCCGAGCATCGAGACGGTCGAGAAAGTCCCTGGCTATAGAGTCCATTGGAGAGGCGAATGGAAGGGATGTTCGTTCGGGTGCGAGTGTCATTGCGGGATCTCCTGTGAAAACGGTATGGTTTTCGTCTGATGGTGGGGAGTATTGGACAGTAGGTAAGGCGAACGGTGCATTGAAACGCGCCGCTGTTCTGAGAGCAGCGGCGCGCAGGAAGGCATTTGGGCACGGATGTCACGGGCGGACGCCCTCTGTAGCAAGGCTGCGAAGTGCTGCGTCAGCGCATCGGTGTATTGACGAGCAGAGAACTCAGATTTGCAAGACCGAGCGGCACATTGGAGACTTTACGCTTTATACGCGCGAGCGCATTGTCGACAGATTTGGTTTTGCAGTGCAGTTCGGCGGCGATTTCACGATAGGATTTGCCGATCTGGTAGCCCGCCAGCACATTCCATTCGAAATCCGACAGCACCTGCTGCAGCATTTCGTGTAGTACCTTTGTGTCCTCGCCGCGAATGACGAGGTCTTCCGGGTCCTGCGTTTCTGTTGCGGGAAGTATATCGGACAAATTCCAGTCTGTGCCGGAGTCTTCAGCCGGGCTTTCGAGCGAGAGCGACTGGTTGAGCGGCATCTGTTTCTGCCGTGTAGCGGTTTTGATTGCGGTGATGATATGCCGCTGAATGCAGACTTTGGCGAAGGCCGGAAAAGAGATAGCTTTATCGCAACGGAAGTCGATGATCGCCTGCCAGAGACCGATCATACCGACCTGCAGAAGGTCTTCTTTTTCTGCTCCGACCAGAAAATACGATTTTACTTTAGTGCGCACGAGGTTACGATATTTATAGAGCAGGTACTCCGCGGCGGATTCTTCGCCTCGTTGCGCCCGGTCGACGATCTCGCGGTCCGCCATATCCGAGTAACGGAGGTGGCTGGAGGTGAGATGGTGCTGAAGATCACTTATCACCCTGTTCCCTCGATCCGTAGGAATTTATTTAGCGTTCTCCAATAATGTATCTGGACCGGGATGCCGCAAAATCCCGGAAGAGTAGCTGCAGTATCCGGGACAAAAGCACTGGCTGGGCTTCTTGAAATACGTTCCAGGACGATTGGAATACTCTCTTTGCATTATACAAGATACTTGACTGGAATACAACCCTTCGTTCGTCAAACTTGTGAAATTTGCAAAAACAAACATTCATTGTGCCTGAAATCGCAATTATCGAGGGAGGAAAAGCGTACATATCGGTTATTCGGAGGCTGCCTGGAGCCGTATCGTATCCTGAAGGGGATTTGCGCGTCTGTATGCTGACCTCTGCATACACTCACAGCATTCCGGACGTCAGCCCCATTCTGTTTGTATATTTGTTTGGTATAATACTCGAACGCAAGAACGCACGAAAGAACTGTCCCTTCTCTAACTTTCCAGTCTCAATCGATGCCCGCGAACCAATACCGACCTACAATCGACGCAGCAAGGACAATCGGGATGCCCGCACACACTACCATGCGCTTCTATAATACGATGAGCCGCACCAAAGAGGATTTTGTGCCGCTCGATGCGCCACAAGTCCGCCTCTACTGCTGCGGGCTGACCGTCTACAACTACGCGCATATCGGCAACCTGCGAACCTATATTTTCGAAGATATCCTGCGGCGCGCGCTCCGGTTCAATGGCTTCGATGTCCTGCATGTTCAGAATGTGACTGATGTCGGGCACATGACGACCGATGAAGATGCAGGCGATGACAAGATGCAGGTTGCGGCGCAGCGAGAGAACAAATCTCCCTGGGAGATCGCCCGCTTTTACGAAGAAGCGGCAGTCAAAGACTACAAGCGTCTCAATATCGAGATGCCGGAGCTAATGCCACGCGCGACGGAACACGTCGTCGAGATGATCGAGATCATCCAGCGGCTGGAGCGCAATGGATACACCTATGTGACGGCGGAAGCGGTCTATTTCGACACCTCGAAATTCCCCGACTATGGCAAGCTGGCGCGGCTGAATCTGACCGGGCAGGAGACGACTCGTGAAGAGGTCGTCACCGACGAGACCAAGAAAAACCCGTCGGATTTCGTGCTCTGGTTCCTGAATAAGCCAACGCACATCATGCAGTGGGAAAGTCCCTGGGGCGCAGGCTATCCGGGCTGGCACATCGAGTGCTCCGCGATGTCGATGAAATATCTGGGTGAGACATTCGACATCCACTGCGGAGGTATCGACCATATCCCCGTCCACCACACCAACGAAATCGCGCAGAGCGAGTGCGCGACCGGACACCAGTTCGTGCGGTACTGGATGCACGGCGAGTTTCTGCTGATGGGCAAAGAGAAGATTTCGAAGTCGAAGGGCGGCGCGATCAAGACACTTCAGTCCCTGATCGATGCCGGATTTGATCCGCTCGCCTACCGCTATTTCTGCCTTCAGGCGAACTATCGGTCGGAACTCAACTTTTCGACGGAGGCTCTGGAGGCGGCGACCTCGGGCCTGCGAAAGGTCTACGCGCTCTGCCCGGATTCCGACCCGCTGGCAGATAATCCAGCCGCTTACGCCGAGGCGCGGCAGCGCATACTCGATGCCGTCAACGACGATCTGGCGATGCCGCAGGCGGTGGGTCTGCTCAATTCCTACGGGTCCTATCGATTGTGGGTCGAGTTCGATGCGATTCTGGGGCTCGACATCGCGGAACGCTCCTGCCGTGAGGAGGAGCCGCTCCCTGAGGAGATACTGCAGTTGGTGGAGGCACGGAACGCGGCGCGACGGGAGAAACAGTGGGCGCAATCCGACGCGCTTCGCGGCGAACTGATCGCGCTCGGCTACGATGTCGGCGACAGCCCGCAGGGAACCACCGTCAAAAAGAGGATGCTGTAGCATCACGCTGCCGTTGCGCACTGTGACGCCACATTCGCTTTATTTTCCATTGTGACACCCCTTATATACAAAACGGAGGCGCCATTTTCTCTGAGTTACCATGCGCTTCGCCCTGGTGATCGTCCTCGTCACGACTGTGCTTAGCGCAGAGAACTTCCCTCCTCCAGTACGGCTTTTGCTTCCTCGCGTACATAATCTACCGGGTCGTTCACCAGTTGCTGCGCAACGGAGCGCACGTCGGGGTCTTGCATCTGGCGGAGACCATTCATCACTTTGTACCGAACAGCGCCATCTGGATCGCTGGCCGCGCCTCGCACAATCGCGATCGCTTTCGACTTTACGGCGGGATCGGTGCAATTCGTGAATATCAGCACCGCGCGTGCCCGTATCACCGGACTGCTGCTTGTGAGCAGCTTTTGCGCTCGTGCGAAATCCTGCTCATACAAAGTGTGTGTTCGCGCGGACGCCTCGTAGAGCCGATTGGCATCGACGAGCGAGTTCACGTCTACTCCGAGCGATCTGGCAAGCGGGACACTATTATCACCGGTTGGATGTAAAAATCTTAACCAGAGCATCCCAGCTATAAGAAGGGCGACAGGCAGCGCTGGCAGCCACTGTTTCCCATAGTAGAGCACAATGTCACGCTCCTCTTGCTGCATCTCAGATTTCAACTTTTTATGGATAGTTCGATGTATCATTGCTATGCGTATCCTCGAGCCGTCGGGCAGACAAATCCAGCCATGCCGCCCGTTCTCCGTTTTCGGAAGTCCGAACTCATCTATCGGTCTCGTACAGACAAAGAAGAAGCGCAGGCAATTGCGCTACAAGCAGCAATTGCCCTGCAGGCGCTTTGGAACAGACCGTATCGCAATTCGCTCGTTCACACCTGTATCGACTTCTTTTCGCGTTCGATACTCAGTTCGGCGCTTGTCCTTGCGACTCGGTATCTGCGCGGAGTAATTGCTCTGATCGCTCCAGTTTCGATTCCTCTGCAGGGCGCAGCAAGGATGTGACCGACATCGAATTCGAACTGGAAGCGCGCAGCAGGGTGTCTCCGCCAACGCTCGTTTGTTCCCATTTCGCCCGCCAGAATGAGCCTGCCTCTTTGTCGCGCTTCCGCATCGAGACGATCGAGAGCGCTCCTGCCGTCAGACAGGCGATCACACCGAGACCGAACTGAGCGGAAGCTGCATCGATTGAGGCCTCCCTGGTAGGTGGAGAGAGAATAAATGAACGCCCGTTAAAGCCGTCACTCCGAATATCGCCATCGACTTGCGACCACGTCCAAAAGGGAAATAGCAGACTAACGAACGCGGCCGCCAATCCGACACAAATGATAAACTCGTTCGCTCGCCACATTGCTGTCTCCTTCACTTTGAGAACGACTCCAGACTGCATATCACACGTAAACTGCGGAACTTAGCCATCCTGGAGCTCTGCTTTTCGCATCCGTTCCATTTCGATCGTATGTGCGCTCGCCAAGACAATCCCGACGCCCCCCGCGACGATACAGAGCATACCAAACATTGGAAGAGTAGTCATGTCGAGTGCCCGACGCTCAAGACGGGGCAGATGCCATGCCTGTCCCATCTGCCAGAGCCACTGTCCCATAAAAGCGAAACCCGCAGCGATACAGAGCGTTGCCAGAAAAACATCCGGACGACGTTTGGGGCGCCACATCAGCGCAAAGACGCCCAGTCCAGCAAACAGGGCACTTGCGAACGCCATCATACCGGCGAGCATAGAAAAGCGCATCGTGATTTGCATGGGAATTGCGCTAAAAACTCCGCCAAATATGGCGGGCAGAAAGAGAAGCGCGATGCGCCAGCGCGGTATAGTTTGTCTCTGGTCCATGATTTCCTTCTGTCGACGGGCTGCCAGTGCTAACCGGCTGGTACTCGGGCAAATGCAAAAAACGCACCCGTACTGGCAGACATACTGCCGGTTCACGGCGTCTGTCACCAGCACGGGTGCAGTCATATCGATCTGTTAGAACGTTCCTGTAGAACGCCAGCAAGGCAGGCTAAAACGAAATACGCTATCGCTGATCGGCGGGATCGCCATAGCGGTCTTCGCTCGCCGGACGGACATTGTTCATCTGACCGCTCTGATCCGCCGGATCGCCATACTGATCCTGGCTGGAAGAAAGAACGTTTCCATACTGCGGATTGTTGGCTGCGTGCTGACCGAAAAGCCCCTGAATGCTGCCAAGCAGGCCGCTCGGGTCGAACGGACCCGGCTGCTGATTCTGCTGATTGCTGTGATGCAGTACGGCATCCTTGACCTGCTGTAAAAGTGTATCCAACATCGTCTTTATCCTCCTCGAATTGAATCGACCGAAAACCGACTGCCAGCCCTCAGTCTCATCAGAAGTCTCATTGATGTGCAGCGGCACGACTTTTCGTGCCGCTGCACACTGTGCAAAACCAGAGGCAGGCTTCCTCTACTGAGGTTGTGGAGCGGAATCCTGCTGTCCGGCATAATCTACACCCGACGAAGCGCCATTATAGCCCTGGTATTTACTCAGTTCCTGAGCTTCCTCAGGGGTCACCTGGTAGTTTGGGGCAGGCGTTACCCAGATGGCCTGATGCGTCTTGGAGTCGCGGTAGTAGATACGCCCGTTTTTCGACTTGTAGTATTGAACCGTCTCTCCATTCGCTGCCTTCTGGTGTCGCTTGTAGAGATAGTACAGCAGTGCGGCTCCCGCAAGCACGACGACCTTCTGCTTGGTAGTGATACCGGTGTGCTGCTCAGGAGCCATACCGCCATTCGGGGCCATACCACCGCCGACAGGCGCCATGCCACCTCCGCCTCCAGGGCGGCTGGGCATCATCGACCCACCACCCGATCCGGATCCGCGACTGGCTGTGCTATCAACAGGGGGTGGAATGTCATTGCCTTTGTTTCCGCCACAGCCGATCAGAGCAAGCGGCATCGCAAGCGAAAGGGACAAGAGCAATGCAGTCGGTCGTCTAAAACGCCCGTGCGCGGGGCGGTAGGACTGAATCATCTTCTATTCTCCTCATGAAGTAGGTTGAGCGCGCAAAAGCGTCTCACTCCGAATCGCCGTTTCTGACAAGGAACTAGATAGCTTCCCACTGTCATTACGTGCATTCCCGAACATTGTATTCAGGAAATAGTCAGGCGCATGCACGACCAGGTGCCGTATGCCCACAGACAGTAGGAGCGTAAACGGGCAGGGAATTGTTCCAGTTTCTGTCGATCCACCGTAATTTGACACCTGCTGGCAAAATAATTATGTCATAAAAGATCGATTTCGCAAAATGAGGCAGCAACTGTCACTCGAATTACAATTCATGCAGGAATAACGCAACTTATGTCATAATTATAACTCGTAATGTATAGTCAATCAAACAATTGAAGCACCTAAACGTACATTCTCATGCTTCATCCATAACTATCATTCGCGTTCCGCTCTGTCGTGCCCGAAAGGAGGTTTGTGCTTCGCAAAGTACAGTATCCACATTTCATTTGATCTCGAATCGCCCTCGTCCCGGTTCCTCTCCCAATCTGCTGGAGAGGCAAGTGGTGCACAGTTACTAAAAAGGCTAAACCGTTAACGCTCGGATTCATATTCGCTTCGATGCAATTGTTTTTCTGACCGACTTTTTGACCGACTTTTTGATCGTCATTTTGATTGTTTTTTGATTGTTTTTTTGATTGTCTTTTCTATGCGTGGCTCTCGGAAAGAAGGAGCAGGTGCAATGGCTGATACGACACAGTTCGCCGTCCTCACCCACCCGGCATTGAACAACACGATGCCGCGTTATATCGTTGAAGAATTTTCCTCTTCGAAGCGCATCGCAGAATGGCTCAACAGCAAGCCCGACTATCGGGTGGTCTCGATGAATGCCATCGTGGGCACGAACCATTTCAATAAAGACACGGAAACGCTGCTTTGGATTACGCTCGAATTGCGGGATAGTCCCAACTGATCCCGGCGGGGCGATCGTATAGCATCCAGTACAAAGCCTGTTCGGACCGCGTCCGAACAGGCTTTATTTGATTGCAGTTATTCACTTCACTCCGGTCTCCTGGCACAAAGTTTAAGGAGAGGAGGCGTCTACGCAGCTACGCCGCTTGTGGATGAGAAAAGCGAGGATAGCGATGTACAGCTTCTATTTATTGCGCTCTGTTTCAAAAAGTCTTCTGCCGCTCCAGCCGCGCGAGTACCGACGTTGCACGCTCTTTATAAAACGATAAGCATTCTAAACGCAACACGTCTCGACACAGTGTTTCGGCGCGGTTGGCGTTGTTACGTGCCGCAAACACCTCCGCCTGGATCAATAAAATATTCGCCTGACCGTTTGGTGTCATCGTCAGACTCGCAGCGCGTTCGGCGTAATCGCGCGCCCGGTCCAGATTATCGAGACGCAGCGCGAGTTCGGCGATCGCACGGTAAATCCCGCTCTGAGTATAGGGCGCCACAATAGAAACAAGCGTCAGCGCCTGTGTCTCGAACCTCTTTGCCCCCTCGAGATCGCCCGTCCCGATGTGTGACAGTATCTGCGCGACCAGCACGACCGCCTGGTTTCCGGGGAGACGCGAGGGATTCTGTGCCGCCGCTTCTGAAGCTTTTAACGCGTCCGCCATCCGGTTCTGATAGTAGGCAGATATACTTCGGTTGCAATACGCAATGCCATAGAATTCAGTACCGAGTTTCGGCGTATCGAGCAGTTCGTTCAGCAGCGTCTCGGCTTCGGCAAACCTACCGAGTTGGATGTAAGCGCTGGACGCATAAACGGCGATAAAAGGTCGAATGCGCGGATGCAGCTTTGTGGCGAGGACTTCTTGAAACAGAGATTCTACGCCCCCGAACTCTCCTACACGCACCTGCAAAATCCCCAGATAGGCTTTCGCCAGCGCCCGCGTACTTTTGATGTTGAAACTATTTGCAAATCTATCCGAACTGCGCAGCGCCTCTTCCACATAGGTGCGGGCGAGGCCATCCTCACCAAGCTGCAAATAGGCGCCGCCAAGGTGCACCGCCATCATCGTACGCCAGTGGGGAATAAACCGGCAGAGCGTATACGAAGCTTTCGTCCAGGGAAGAGACGCCTTTACCGCGCCTCGCCGCAGAAGCATTCTTCCGACTAGTCCCGGTATCACAAACAGCAGCATGTATAGGATCAGGGCGTATTCGAAAGACAGAATAATATCGATTGGCTGCATACGGTGTTTCTTCTCAGTTTCTGCGAGGCAGCTGACGTTTGCAGCGGCCCGACAGGTGACTATTTTATGATTTTGAAACGCGGAGTCGGACTTTACCGCGCGCCCTTCCCTGAAGGAACGTCGGCTGTTCCTGCGGCGACTGCCGTTCGAAAAGCAGGCGCAGACCGTCGAGCGTCACGAGCTGATCGACCAGTTCTATCGTACGGCTCTCCGCCGCAATCAGTTCCGCGAGTCCTCCGGTCGCGATCACGCGCGCCGTCCCGCCGAGCTCCGCACGGAACCGCTCCACCATCGCATCGGTCTGACCGGCGTAGCCGAAAACCAGTCCGCTCTGCATCGCATGTACGGTATTCTTACCGATCGCGTGCGGCGGGGGAGTCAATTCGACCCGATAGAGCCGCGCCGCCTGCCGGAACAGGGCATCCATCGAAATGCCGATTCCTGGGATGATCGCTCCGCCGAGATAGTCGCCATTGCCAGCGATAGCGTCGAAGGTCGTCGCGGTGCCGAAATCGACGACGATTGCCGGTCCACCATAGCGGGTGAACGCCCCGACCGCGTTGCAAATACGGTCTGCGCCGACATCGGAGGCGGGCTGATAGTGTATGGAAATACCGGTGTCTACGGTCGAGTTCACGAAAAACGCATCGGTGTCGAGATAGCGGCGCGACAGATCCGCCAGCGTTTCATTCATCGTCGGGACGACACTCGAGATCGCGACATGGTGGATATCCGACAGTTCGATGCCGCGATGCCCGAGCAGGTCTTTGACGAGCATTCCATGTTCATCGGTCGTACGGTCACGATCGGTGCGAATACGCCAGTCGCCGAAAAGCTCCGCCTCCTGCCCCGATCCGCGATACGCGCCAAGCACGATATTGGTGTTCCCGACATCGATCGCCAGCAGCATTTTTCGTCTCCTCCACTCACAAATAGGCTACACGGACTGACTTCACACGGGTTCCCTCTCCATTAGTGCCTCATTCAAAGAGGGGAGAGAAGCATGGTACGCTATCAGAAATCCGGATGGTCGCTCGCTCGGCTAACTGTCATGCAGGCGATATGCGCCAGATACTCCGGCATTCCTTCCTCCGCCAGTTCGCAGGCGCGGCGGTCGACCGCCAGCAGATCATCGCCCCATACGATTTTGCCGCACGGAACCGCTGTCCCGATATCTGGCTCCCAATCTCGACTCACGAACTTCTGCGTCGCGTCGACCACTGCGCCATCGAATAAAATGCCGAGCGTCCAATAGACATCGGCGATGATTTTCTGCACGTCCGGGCGATGCAACTGGCCGCGTGAATGCGGGCTGCGCGCATGGTACTCGGCTCGTGGTAGGAGGCCGTACAGGTTCTTGATCGCACAGCTCATCAGAACCGCGCTTTTGAGTGTCGTACGCTTCAGGCAGCTGATACTGATGCGGCAGTCTACCTCTGAAATGATTGTCGGCGCGGAGAGCGAAGCGAAGCGCTGTGGAGCCGAGGCAGTGTTCGGATAGAGCTGGCATGGCAGCGTGTCGGCGTCGAGAAAGCGAACGCCGTCCAGCGCGAGCAGTTCCCCGACGCCGAGTTTTTCCGCGATTACGGCGGCAGAAACCGGACTGCAGACGCCCTCGACGATCAGTATTTCTGCGGAAGTGCTGACGCGCCGGATGCCCGCGATCACCTCATGCATCACCGGCAAGCCGACAGTGATCGGGTGCGGTTTCGGGTAGCCCCAGTTCGGTTTGAGCAGTATGCGTTTCGCGCCGTAGGCCGATGGCGGAGGCATATATCGGAATGCGCTGCTCTCGCTGATCTGAACGATTTTGGTTTGATCTTTACCGAACCGTGCGTCTGGCGAGTCTGCGCTGACTGGATGCTCCGAACCACTCGTTCCAGTCGAAGCGCTGCCCGTCGCCATAGAAAACCTACTGTCCATAGCGGAAATTGCTGTTGCGTATCAGGGTTTTGGCGCGTTCGACGCGGGCATCCGTCAGCGGGTGCGTGCGCAGCCACTCCGGATCGCCACCGCCCTGACGCTTCTCCATGCGGCTGAGTTTATCGAAGAAGCGAATCATGCCGTCCGGGTCGTAGCCTGAGAAATGTGCGTACGACAGTCCGCGTCGGTCCGCCTCGTACTCATCATCGCGGCTGTATTTGAGTCCGGCAACTCCCGACACCAGACCGGCGAGGTTGGCAGAGGTCGGGTTGGGAATCGCGACCGTAATCAGAATATTGTTGAGCAAATTCGATGATAATTGACGGGCTGCATGGCGGGCATTCACATGTCCACACTCATGCCCGAGCACACAGGCGAGCGCATCATCATCGTCGCCCATCATGTCGAGCAGCCCTTTGTAGACATAGACCGGGCCGCCAGGCAGCGAGAAAGCGTTGATTTCGCGTGCATCGAGGACTTTGAACGTGAAGGGAATACCAGGTCGATCCATGTGCGCGATCAGCTTCTGGCCGACGCGCCGCACACGATCCGCATCGGCGGAACTGGTATCGACCCGCAGCTCCTGCTCTACCTCGTGAGAACCCTGCTTGCCGAGATCGATCTCCTGTTTGGTGGAGAGAAAGCTTTTCGTGCGGCAGCCGGTCAGACCACAAGCAGAGCATAAGAGCAGTATCAGCATCAAAGAGCGTATCGACAGAGAAGTGCGAAATACGGGCGTGGGGGGAGGACTCGATACGTCTCGGACGCGGGGGGCACGTACGGGGACGGCAAAACGGTTGAGGCGTTTCATGCGCGGCGGTTTCCTTGAAAACAGGGTTCGACCCCTGTAAAGTTGCGTAGAACGTAGAGTTGAATAGATCAGTGGTGCGGCGTGTCCATCTGCTCCTGCATACGGCGCACCTGATCGCGGAGCCAGTCTGCGGCAGGGCCGGATTTGCTGCCGAGCGTGTGCGAAAGTTGGTTTGCCTGCTCACCCGCCTGCCCGAGCAGCTTACGCGCCTGCGTGTAGTCGGCTTTCTGTGCCGCGTCCCGCGCCTGCGCCAGAAGCGGCACCGCTTTTTCGAGCAGCGCACCGACATCGGAAGTTGCGCTTGCAGCCGTTTCCGATTTCTGCACGCGGGCCTGCAGAACTGCCACCTGCATCTGCAATTGCTGCACCTGCCAGCAGTTATAGAGGTTGACCAGCAACAGCGAAACGAGCAGCAGGGCAATTAGCAGTTTCACGGTTTCGTGTTCCTTGCCACATGCGCGGCTCCGGACGGTTTCGTGTCTCTTTCCGAGACTCTTTGACCCTGTTTGATGCCGATTGCTTTGATCTGCGTTGTCTGGACGGTGCCACTCCCAGAGATTCCTGCAGAGTCGAATTCACCGACACTCTGACTCTCTTTTGAATTCTGTAACGACCTGCCCGAAGACCTGTCGACGTGTCTGTCCTCAGCCTTATCAAGCATGCCCGACTTATCCCTATCAACCGACTTATTAATATGACTCGACTTATCATTAGACGCAGCGACGGCTTTTTCAGGCTCCCGCTCTTTTTCGCGGCGTCCCTGCTGTTCGGCGAAGGCTTTGGCGCGATGCTCGACGTAGCGTTCGACGCGATTAAGCGCGAAACCTGCCCGCCCCGGCAGTTCGCCCAGCCCGCCCAGTCTATCATAGGTACGCAAGATCAAAAGTCGATGATTGATGCGCTCGTTCGGCAGCCAGCGGTACTTGTAGGGCTCATTGCCGCGCAGGAAATCGAACTCAGTGTGCTGTTCGGCGATCGCGTGCCGGATCGCGTGACCCGTCAGCAGTGTGCCGAGGCTATATTTTCCCAATTCGGGAGCGAAGCCGCCGAGATAGTAGTAAGTCCGATCGGCGTAGGCGAAGCAGTAGAGCGCGGCGCGAATGTCTCCCTCCACCGCGAGAGTGTGGAGCCGCAGCCAGCCGCGCTCCAGAAAGCAGGCGGCGATGTCGCGATGAAACGCCTGTACTTTTTTGCCGCCCAACACGCCTGGCAGCCACCGCGCATTCCAGCGTTTCTGGTGCAGCTCGAACAGCGAGGTCATGCCTTTTGGAAGCGTCTCGGCATTCGCGAGCGCATAGTTGGCATCGGAAAATGTTTTGTGCAGCAGGCGATCGTAATAGCCGAGATTGGAGCGCATTTTTTTGCCGAGGCGCGCCGTTACCGCTTCCCACGTGTCGGGCAGTGGGAGATGCGGGCAGGGCTCCATCGGCAGCAGCGACTGAGTTTGCGCCTCGGAACGCTTCGTACTATGTTTTTCGGGCTGATCAAGAAAGTTAGGGCTTACGGTCGGCACTGACTGTTCGTGCAGGTGCGAGTCATCGCGCAGTTGCTGCAGATCGGCGATATCCCAGCCCCGCAGCCCGCCTTCAAGATGCTGGCGGAGCGCTTCTGCGACTTCGGAGGCGTACTCTGGCAGTACGAGCAGATCGAGATAATCGCTCTGCCCGGTACCGACCCAGGCGAGACGCCGCAGCGGCGTTCCGAGGTGGCGGCTGGTGTAGAGCGGCGCGATACCGACGAGCTTTCCTGCCGCTACTCCGCCGCTTTCGGAACCGCTCTGTCTCTTGATACCAGCCTTTGAATGGTTCTCCGAACTGCTGTCGCTGCGAGTCGAGCTCGCCTCCACGGCGTAGAATTCCAGCAGTCGCAGGCGTTTGCGCGATCCGTAAT
The DNA here is from genome assembly GCA_038216735.1 of Chthonomonadales bacterium. Classification (GTDB taxonomy): domain Bacteria; phylum Armatimonadota; class Chthonomonadetes; order Chthonomonadales; family Chthonomonadaceae; genus JBBQPY01. Next base: position 11,815 of record JBBQPY010000011.1, on the reverse strand, counting down.
GCCGCCACCAGATGTGGTTCCATTCCCACGTCTGATAGGGCGAAGCCTGTGGGCACTGCGCCTGAAGCGCGCGCCATTCGGTTTGCAGAGCGGCGATCGAGTCGCGCCTGCTCTTCTCCACGATTCGTAACAGCGTCCCAGCCCTCCTGAAAAACGTGCCTGCGCTGACAATTCCGCAGGCACACGCACACGCGATTATATCACCTTTGCCCGTACTTGTCCAATTGCGCACACTTCGAAACCGTGCCTCGAGAGCGAACGTCCGGAGTGTATATATGTTCACGAGTGCAGTTGCGTTCGATAGGGTACACTGCCCTCATCTCTGCTGCTTGCCGTAGTGGCAGGGGAGCTGTTGGCTGCGTCGAAAACAGAAAGTCTGTCATCAATAATGAAGAAAAAGAAGCCGGTATTGCTCGGTAAGATCGCGCTTTTCGTCGGTCTGCCGATCCTTTTGGTGTTCGGACTGCTGCGAATGTGGATAAACACCCTCCGTGCTCTGCCCATCGTTACAATTCCGAGCCATGCGATGCCTGCAGTCAATGCGAGGGACTATTTCATCACAGCCAGTAACCAGCAGCAGTCCAAAAGTGAAGACGATCTGGCGCTTACAAAGCAGTATGGGAACAAAAAACAGTTTGATTATCCTTACCCCGCTTCGAAGAAAGCGAAAATAGTATCAGCCAATGCGCTCTGCCTCGCGACTCTGCGGCAGGGTCTCGCCTACCCCTATATGGAGCCGCCCGTCCGCTCGTTTAGCACATTATTGCCTTACTATCCGAAGTTCAGGGCGCTTGCTCGCCTTCTGAGACTAGAAGCAGATACGCGTGCGTCGAAGGGAGATTATGCTGGAGCGGTCGATAGCTGCCTCGATGCGATACAGATGGGTGAAATGGTGCCGCGCGGCGGCATAGTGTTCGGCGCTCTGGTTGGAGACTCGATTATCGGAATCGGCGGACAGAATAGCAGCAGGTGCATTGCTCACCTGTCGGCTCAGCAGGCTCGTGATGCCGCGAAACGCCTCGAACAGATACGCACACGGCATGTGTCCTACTCCAATGCTCTCACTGAGGATAAATATGCAGGACAGGCGGCGCTACTGGAGCTTTTCGGTAAGCCGGATGTTAGAAAGAGTCTTCGTGAGAGCGCCGATAGCTATATAATTTCCGGTAGCTCTATCGATGACGGTTCGGAGCAGAATCCGCGGTCACGCATTCAGTCCCTTCTGGTGGATTTGCGTTTTCGCTTCATCGATCAATCCGCCTCTTTCGCCTCCTACACGAAGTATATGGACTATCTGGTCGCTACCGCCAAACAGCCGTACAATCCGGGTGCCCCACGAATTCCGATCCCGAACGATATAGTCTGTCAAATAATCTGCCCCGAGTCTGCTCTGGCGGGAGACAAAAATCGGCAGGCGCTAGCAAATACTGCGAGGTTGGAACTGCGCTTCGCGATACGCGCCTACGTACTCGAGCACGGTCACCGCCCCGACACACTGACACAACTCGTACCCGCGTATTTGACGCAATTGCCGGACGATCCTCATGCGGCGAAAGGCTCGTTCGGATATAGTCGGAGCAAAGTCGGCTACACTCTGTTCAGCACCAGCGGCTATGTGCCGCCCACACCGAAAAAGCAGAATTGATGCCCCGCAGACAGGTTCAGACAGGCTGATTAGTGTGGATGGGAAGCGAAAAGACCGATGCCCGATGCCTCGAATAAACCTCGTAAGAAGCTGCGAAGCAGAGCGCTGCTCGGCACTCTCATTATGGTGGGGGCGCTCTTCGGCGGCTGGCTATTCCATGCCAAAACCCAACGTGACCTCAACATGAAACTGCTGGGTGCGGTACGAAAAGGGAACACTGAAGTGGCGCGGCAATTAATATTGCGCGGGTCTGATCCCAACATTCGAGACGTGCCTGAACACCAACCCAGCCTCTGGCACCAGATACGCTACGCCTTCGATCATAATAGTGGAAATAATGAAATCGATGATCAAAAGCAGACTTTGCTCGAGTTGGCTTTCGATTCAGAACATGAAAACATCGAGATGACAAAGACATTGCTGGATGCCGGGGCACGCGCCGACGACAGTTCTCACGCTCACGTTACGCCCCTAATGACAGCGGTGTTCTTCGACCAATTACAAACTGTGCGAACACTGATCGATCATGGCGCGAACCCGCTGGCACGAGACGATTCGGGTCAGCTTCCAATTCAATTTTTAGCCCTTGATCACGGCAGCCAGGTCGAAGTCGTCGAACTGTTGGTGAATCATGGAACCGATGTGAATTCGACATATTCCGATGGTACGACAGTGCTGATGCACGGTCTGCATATAGGGATCGATGTCTCCGTTGTGCGATTTCTGGTCGCACATGGTGCGAATGTGAACGCGCGGTCGAAAAACGGAAACAGCGCGTTGCTGGCTGCGACAAAGTTTGGTGACGCCAGGACAACGCTGCAGCTTCTCGAGTATGGTGCGCAGGTGAATGTCTGCGATCAAGAGAAGTTCATGCCACTTCACCTTGCCCTCTCCAAGCCTTCGCTTCCCGTGATCAAAGCCTTGCTTGCGCGTGGAGCAAAGATCGATACGATCAATAAATATGGGGACACGCCGCTGACGATCTGTGTTCGGGACGGAGGCCGTCCGGATATCGTTAAGGTATTGATCGAGCATGGTGCGAATGTGAACTACCGCGATCAAGACGGGGTAACTGTACTGGCAATGGCGAAAAGCACCCATGATGATAAGACAACCCGGCTGCTGGAAGCGGCGGGCGCCAGACGCTGATTGGCTCCTCTGAAGCAGCCTCCGGTGCACTCTGTACATCGTAGCTCGGGCGAGATATCGACGTGAGTTTTGAAGAATTTGTTGATAGACGCGGAGAAACTTTATGAGAACAGCAACTTTATATTTGGGTTCGTGCGTCTTGGCTGTGACCTTGTGCTGCAGTTCTCATAGGCCGCTTCCCGCCCAACAAACCCGCCCGGAACTGTCGGTCAAAGACAAAGTACGTGAATGCGTATTTCGATACCAGTTTGTCACTTTTGGAGTTAAAGACAAGTACAACAAGCATTTTTTCGTCGGAAATGGCATTCAGGGAAAGATTGATCCCGCACCGCCCCTAATCGCGAAACTGCAATCACGCGCCTACAGCGTGAAAGGCATTTCGCAATGTAGTCAATCGCCAAGGGGGGTATTTGATATGAAGACAAAGGCGAGAGGATTGGCTTTCGTCGTGGAAAACATGAAGTTCGTTTCGGGCGAACATGTGCTGGTAAATGCGAATTTTTTCCGGGACGGGAAAGGGGGCAATGAGGCGATTTATACAGTGGACAATATTAAGGGTAGATGGAAAGTTACGAACTGCAAAATTATGGAAGTGTCCTGATCGCTACGACATCGAATTCCACTTATTCGATACGAAAACTGTTGATGGTCGAGTGCGTGCTCTCAAAAGTCCGCTTATCCTCGGTGGCGAGTGCAGCCACGCCATAAATCGGCTCCTGACCTGCTTTGACGACGCGGTAGGAGAGATAGGTTGGGGCGAGGAAGCCTCCTCCTATAACCTCTTTCCCATCCGCCGGGGCATCGGAATCGAAGCCGAGCAATTCGAGCTTCCGACCAATATCGAGATAAAGTCTGGAGGGGGAGTATGCTGGTTGTCTGCCGATCCAGCGGAGCCAGCGCGAAAGCATAGTCTCCTGCGATTCGAAGACGACAGTCATTCGCTCGCCCTTCCCAAGGAAGCCAGCGGGCAGATGGGAGGCCTGCGTATCGATTTTCCAACCGTAGGGGACGAGCGCCTTCGCGCACCGTCCCTGTGCATCCAGGGGCGCTGAGACATACTGGTGCAGAACTGCCAGCCGCCACCAGCAGAGACCCAGCAACACGGCGACTATGGAGGATAACAGGGCAAGCCTGATGACCTTTACTCTGGCGTTCGTTGCATTCATCCTGACTATACGCATCGACTTTGCTCCCAATCCATGCATTCTAAGTGTCGGTACAACATGAGTGAAAACAAGCACTGATTAAAAGAGGGGTTGTCCGTTGCAATTCGCAGCCATGTGGGGCGTCTAATTCCAGTATACGCTAACTCGGCGTTGAATTGTGTCCTGCCCAGCTACGAATCAGCGCTATCTCTATTTCCGGAAGATCATATGAGGAAAAGCCGATGGACGGTCCCAGGAACAAACTCAGCAAACTAACGCGCAGGAGAGTGCTGCTGGGTATATCTGTAATCAGCCTTGTTCTAGCATCAGCGTTCTGTGGCTGGCTCTACAAAGAAAAAACTCAGCGTGACCTGAACATCAAAATGCTCGGTACGGTACGTAGGGGCGCTGCCAGTCCAGCGATTCTGTTACTGGCACACTGCGCCGATCCCAATATTCGAGACGAACCTGAACAGCAACTGAACCTCTGGGGGCAGAGTTAAAATGCTGTAACTATTCACTCTGCCTTCAATTTGGCACTTATAGGCAGAATATCTGCGTTCACTCCCTCTCCCGAAGCTTCGGGTGAGGGGTCGGAGGTGAGGGCTGTATTGAGTAGGTGAGGTACAATGATCCGGCACTGAATCACTTTTTCGAGGGACAGATGCGGGAGGAAAACAGTTTGAAAACGAGAGTTACGCCGCGCCATCGGCAGCCGATAATCGTCGCCCTGACGATGCTGGGTATCATGGGGATCAGCGCAACATTCCTGCCGAGTCAGCCAGCACACGCGCAGAACGTTTCCGATCAGACTGCCGCGACCGTCAACGGCGAGCGGATCACTATCTCGGACTACTTCGAGCGTTTGCAGCGGGTGCGCGGGCAAGACTTTCTCGCGTCGCTCAACCCACCCACACTGCGCGGCGAGACAGCCGGACAGATCGTGCTGAGCGCGCTGATCTCCGAGCGGCTGATCATGCAGATGGCGACGAAAAATAATACGCTTCCGTCGGAAGCGGAAATCAGCACGGAGTGGGAGCGGCTGCGCAATCAGCCCGCCGTCGCTGCCGCCCTCAAAAACAAATCGCTGACCGAAGCGGCTGTCCGCAGAGACATTCGCGGGCAGCGCGCCCGCTACAATACAGCGGTTGCCGGAATCAAGGTCACGCCCGCCGAAGTAGAGACCTACTACAAAATCCATCTTGACAACTACACGACACCGGAGCAGTGGGGGATTTCAGCGATTCGGATCATCAAGGGCGAGAACGTGCCCAAAGCAGCTGAGGCGATCAAAGCGGGCAGACCTTTCGCAGAAGTCGCAAAAATGTACTCGGACGATGCGGTCTCTGCGGCACGGGGAGGCGACTTCGGCATCATCGCCGTTACCGATCCGAAACTGCCACCCGCGCTCCGCGAAGCGATCCGCCCACTAAAAGTCGGAGAGGTGACGGCGGACGTGCCGATCGAAGGGATTGCCGCTCCGCCACAGCCCAAAATCACCTATCACTGGTTCGTGCGCCTCAACAGCCGCACTCCGGCAATCGTGCATCCCTTCGCGCAGGTCAAGACGGAGGCAGAGCGCAGCCTGCGTCTCGAACGGGCGGGCGGCTACACGAAGTTCGACAAGCGGCTCGCCGATTTCAGACAGCAATCCACGATCGTCATCGCGCTCCCGGCCTACCAGAACCTCACCAATCTTCCCAGAAAATAAATAGACCTGATCCCTATTAAATCCCTCAGCGACGGCCTTCTCTCCCGAAGCTTCGGGATAGGGAGAAAATGCGTCCTCACCCCACCTTGAAAGATAATTCAAAGGACGAGGTGAGGACGCATTGTGTCCGACGGAAGAGACACTCATCTGGCACGAAGTGGCCGCAGCAACGGACTTCAGCCCGGTGGACCTATTGCTTTGTGTAAATGCAGGCAGGCGGCAATGCAATCGGACTACAAGATGCGACTCTACGAAATCGCAAGCATTCGGTTCAGGGAAAGGCGCGCATCGGCAGCGATTTCCGGCTTGACGGAGACCTGGTTGACGACCTCTCCACGCACTAACGACTCCATTGTCCACAGCAGATAGTGCGGATGAATACGGTACATCGTCGAGCAGGGACAGACGACCGGATCAAGGCAGAAGATCGTCTTATCCGTCTGCTCCTTCGCCAATCTGCTCACCATATTGATCTCCGTGCCAACCGCCCATTTGGTTCCCGTAGGCGCTTCGCGAATCGTCTTCAGGATGTACTCCGTCGAGCCGTTGAGATCGGCGGCACGGACGACATCGAGCGGGCATTCGGGATGCACGATTACGTTGACACCGGGAAAATCCACTCTTGCCTTCGCGATCTGCTCGACCGTAAAGCGGGCGTGCACGGAGCAGTGTCCCTTCCAGAGCAGCACCTTCTTCGCCTGTATCTCAGCCTCGTTCGTGCCGCCGCAAGACTTGTTCGGGTCCCAGAGCAGCATATCCGCGTCCGGGTCGAGACCTAAGCCAACGCACGTGTTGCGACCCAGATGCTGATCGGGAAAGAACATCAGTTTCTCGCCGTTTGCGAACGCCCACTCGATCACCTGCCGCGCATTGGACGAGGTGCAGCATGCGCCACCGTGTCGCCCGACGAAGGCTTTGATCGCAGCAGTCGAGTTGACATAGGTGATCGGGATGACTTTCGAGGTATCCGTGGCGGCGGAAACATCTTCCCAGGCATCTTCGACCTGACGAATGTTCGCCATGTCCGCCATCGAGCAGCCCGCGCTCATGTTCGGCAGGATCACGATTTGCTCTGGCGTCGAGAGGACATCGGCGGACTCGGCCATAAAATGTACGCCGCAGAAAATAATGTATTTCGCTTCGGGATGTTGTGCGGCGAGCTGCGAGAGCTTCAGGCTATCACCGCGAAAATCCGCCCATTTGATGATCTCATCGCGCTGATAGTGATGACCGAGGATCACGAGGTCGGCGCCGAGCGTTCGTCGCGCGGCAGCAATCCGAAGGTCGGTCTCTTCGGGCGTAAGTCGGGTGATGTCGATCGGGAGTGGCTGTTGGAGCATGGTCTGATTCCTTCGGGCGCGCAGTTCATCGAGTTCATAATCCGAGGGCACACTGCCCTCTCCCGAACCCGGAACGGGGATGTTGTCGCGCTTCTAACTACTAGTACGAAATCGCCGGACCAAAAGTGCGGCGGTTATACGAAACACGTTCCCATGGCTCTCGCAGTCTCAATCGACACGATTTTCTTCAATCCTGGCCACTCATGTAACCAATATCCACGAGGTTCGTCCAAACTCCGAGCGTTCACGCTCGATCCCTCTGGAGGAAGAACGATGAAAAAAACAATCGCTGTTCTTGCTGTAATCGCCTTCTGTGTGGTTGGACCGGCGTATGCAGACTACAGCGTCAATGACACAGGAACATGGCCGAAGAGCTGGCCTGCAGAATTAGAGCCATTGCGGAAGCAATCTCAAACTCTGGTGGGTCCCATGGTGTCGTCTCGGCACTACGCAATCCGCTTCACGAAACGGCCGGAGTTCGAGTCTGCCTGGTCACATATTCTTAAGGTGAAAAGTAAAGGAGCGCCCATCTTTCTTATGCGTGGACCCAACTTTTTCCTGGGCAAGAATGTCAGGGCGGGTGTGGTCATCCACTGTCCCCCGCTCGATCAGGAAGTCGATCTTGCCACTCCGGCAGCACCGATCGACTTACCCAACAGGAGAGTAAGCTGGCAGCAAGCGAATTACATCGAGTTGGTCGTCGATGGACAAGTCGTTGATCTGAACCGCATTCCCCTGCCAGCAGACACGCCGATTATCGACGAACGATTCAAAGACGAGAAGCATAAACAGTAGTCGCTCGCCCTGATCTTTACGGGTTCCGACTGCTCATAGTGGAAGAGCATGGGCGGTTGGAATCTATCCTGGTAATTAGTCTCCCTGCCTTCAATTTCGTACTTACAGGCAGAATGTCTACATTTTCTCTCCTCTTCTCAAAGCTTTGGGAAGAGGAGATTATCAAAAACAACTGGGAGAGGGTCAGTTGAGTATGCGCTTGACGACATCGATCACGTTTCCCGCATCGCCCGTCTGCTGTGCAATCGCCAGTTTGTCACGGACCGCATAGATCTTCAGCGCTTTTTTCATTGCATTGGCGAACAACTCTTTCGAGAGCGACATCGCTTTGATCGGCTCCATGCGGTAGGTAAACTGATCCTCGCCGAACCAGCCCTGATAGTCGGTGTCGATCGCGGCGTAGCAGAACTCGGCGAGTCGCCAGATGTCGTCGGTGCCAGTCACGCGGTCTTCGTCATTGCTGTTATATTTCGCGGCATTGATATGGAAATTGGCGATCGGAACCTTCATACGACGCAGCAGATAGAGGCTGTCGGCAGGCTGATTTCCCGCCATCTGCTCGTGCCCATAATCGATCACGACTCCCATGACCGTCGCGCCGATCGTCTCGTTGACCGTTTTGGCGACGAGAGCGGCTTTGGCGGTCGTATTCAGGATCATATTGCCCTCGCGCGGCTCTTTCTGCTTGGCTTCGGTGCCGAATTTCAAGCCATAGCTCTGAGCTCTCTTTGCGATTTCCACGCACCCATCGAGGAACCAGTCGAGTTGCTGACCGTAGTTCACTTCGAAATGGTAGTCCCAGCCATCGGAGCCGGGCCAGAGCTGGACGCTCGGGCAGTCGAGCCGTTTTGCCAGTTCGACGGTCTGAAAACAGTATTCGAGCGCCTCTTTGCGGCGTCCAGCGTCCGGGTTCGTGATGCCTCCCATCCGGTAGCGGGCGCGTGTCCAGATGTTGGTGTTCATATTCGTGGCGATCAGATCGTGCGCATGAAGTGCATCCTGCACCTCACGAATGCGGGCATCGTCGATACCCAGATTATCGTCGAGAAACATCTCGTTATTGAGCTCTACGCCTTTGATGCCTGCCTGTGCAACGCGAGCGAGCTGCCCGACTGCGGACTCATCGAGTGGCTCTTCGAGGTAGGAACGGCAAAACCTGTCGCTGAATCCTCCCGCGCACCAGTGTCCGGCGGAGAATTGAATGCCGTAGGTGGTAAAAAAGAAATCGACACCGTCGCCTTCCAAATAGTCGGCGTAATCGGAGTAGAGCAGGGCAAGATTTTCAGGCGTGACATTCATTGTGAGGCGTGACCTCCTGTGGTCTGCGAATTTTAACTGCCAGGTTTGACAGGTAAATGGGAGTGGAACTATCGATAGTTTCGCCCTAACAAGGTAATTTTCCTGCCTTGCGCACTTCAAATCAGGTATTCTGGCAGCTTATGGCAGGCAGTATTGTGTTATAATAGGAGAATAGTTTTTGCATTCTGCAATCGTTTTCTCACCCCGCTCCCTGCCAGTATTAAGAGATTGATCAACGTTAATTAATTCGAAAGAGACGCTGAAGGCGCCCTTCGAATCGAGCAGTCAAATCAGTTTTCACGAACAGCCGGGTAATAATTTTTTGTATGATTTCTAACCAAATGCCATCGGCAGCATAGTATTGGCAGCATAGCATGCGATTGTTCAGCAGCAACCAGCGAAGGCAGTTCGAGAAACAGGCACAGCCTCTCTCTGATTCTCTGTACCACGCTGCACTGCGACTGACCCGGCAGACAGAGTGGGCGGAAGACCTCGTGCAGGACACGCTGATACGTGCCTACGAACGGTATGAACTGTTTCAGCAAGGAACTAACTTCCGCGCATGGCTGTTTACTATCCTGACGCACACGTATCTGAACAATTGCGAGCGCGTCAAGCGGCGTCCCGTCACCGCTTCTTACGACTCAGCCAATGATCAGGGAAGTACCTGGGAGTTTCCGTCGGGTCGGGAGAGCGATCCAGCAGAAGTTCTGACGGTCGGCATCCTCGACGAAAACCTGCAGCGCGCGCTCGATGCGTTGGCAGAGGATTTTCGGGTCGCGGTGCTGCTCGTCGATATGGAAGAGCTTTCCTATCAGGAGGCCGCGGACGCGCTCGGTGTGCCGATCGGTACAGTGCGTTCGCGTGTGTCGCGAGGACGAGGGCAGCTGCGGCAGATGCTCACCGCGGTGACACAACCAGTAAAATAGAGTTCATCAGGACATTCAATGAGGCTGAGACGGAGTAGTCTATCGCCTTTCGACGTTTTTGCAGGTTTTTGCAAGGTTGCTTTTGCAAGGTTAGCGCAAGCGTTCCATTGGTTTCGATCTATCTTCTTCTCGTCTGTTTGAGGTCTGCACAACCCGTGTGGTATTTATGATGCGGAAGATAGTAAGCTGTTCGAGTACTGTCTCAGCCGTTTCATACGCAGGAAATTCAATCAATGACGCTACAGTGCCAGGCGGTGCTCGAAGAGCTAGCAGCCTTTCAGGACGGTGAACTGAAGGTCGAGCGCCAGTTTGAAATTCAGACGCATCTCACTGCGTGCGAGCGCTGCCGACAGGAAGCGAAGGCGCAGGAATCGATACGGCAGGGGCTGCGTAAATTGCGTCAGCAGGATGCGATGGTACGCGTTCCCACGCGGATGTGGGCGAACGCGGCTCAGGAGTGGGATCGACGCGATGCCAGGAAGCGGACACGGGTGCAGATGCGCCTCGGGTTTGCTGGCGCGTGTATGCTGCTGTTCCTGATCAGCGCGGTCTGGGCACGTCTCGCGGAGCGCGTCGAGTTCCCTGTTACCAGCGCAATGCAGGATTTTCGTACGGTGCGCGGCCACGCCATTACACCCGAGTTCGCGACTGCCGACCCGGATGCCGCAGCACAATGGCTGCGAAAACGCCTCGGCTCGGAGGTGCCGCCGATCAACCTGTCGCTTTCGCAGGGTCGTCTGCTTGGCGCCGATGTCATCAAGCTCGCAGGCACGGAGACTGGTCGCCTGTTGTACCGCAGTCCACAGGGTCTGATCGGGGTCTATATCACCCCGCGTGGCACGAAGTTCGCCAACCTCGAAAAAGTCATTTTTGAGAAGCAGGAGTTCGAGCGGGACAACACCAGCAAGGACATCGGATTTTATGGTTGGCATCAGGGGGATCTGGGGTATGGTCTGGCGCTTCCGCAGCCGATGGCAGCGGGAACAGGTTTCGCGCTCGATGCCGAGCGCAACACCGCCGAGCCCAAACGCTGATAGCGCTGTCGTTTCCAACTGCGTTTAGCCGAACAACAAACCACCGACTGCCAAATAGCTGGCAGTCGGTGGTTTAAGTTTTAGTCACCATGTAGAATGTGGTATCTAAGATCGGCTCGGTTTATACAACCTTTTTGGACGCACAAATCTTGTATCGATGTCTTCTCAGCGCCGCCTCGCGGCACCTTTGCCAGTATTCATGCTCCAACTCCCGCCACTGTTTTAGCTGTCCCTGCTTCGGCGGCTGAAACTCGCGCCCCATGTTCTGCATCCGCTCACCACACTCAGGACAGTTTGCCTGGTAGTCGTCATAAGTAGCAGGGCGGCTATATATGGACAGTTCTCGATACGCCTGTTTTCGATGCATCTTTCGGCATCGAAAACAGGCGAAATGTTCCTTATAGCCCCCGATTTGACAAAAGCAGGTTCCCATTTTGCTGCCCTCCGCCTCACCCACTGAAATCCATCCAGCCATAACATAATTTCACAGGGAATAAATTTCGTCCTTTTATCCCCAGTGGAACTTGAAGTGTGGTTTCAATGCCGGGAAGGTCGTTCGATCTCTCGGACCGCTTCGAGAACGAGTTCCGCTAAACGCCCAAGCCGCCAGAAGTACTCGGCTCCCGCTTTGTCAATTTCCGGACTATACTGATCCATTAGTTTTCGGCCAAGGTATGCCGGGCGTTTTCGGCCAAGGTGAACCACTCCGCTCTGTGACGGACACGTCTTCGGTATGCTCTTTCTCAGTACACTTGCTGAGGAGGAGAC
>JBBQPY010000010.1:0-54789 GCA_038216735.1 Chthonomonadales bacterium | reverse complement strand
GTGGACGGCTTCCCGGCACGTCGATAAAAGTGAAACGATCGTTCATACCCGCTCCGTTCCTGCCAGTTCCGTTCCTGGATAGATTTCCCGTCCGAGGGAATCCAGGAGAATCATCGATCTGCGCAATGCAGAAATCGATGCAGCCAGGCGCTTACTGATGTGCACCTTCTAATGAACGCTGCAGTCGGAGAATAAGTTCTGTAAATTGCAGCTGTCTTCCTGCCAGATCGTTTTCGAATCATCGCTTAATTGCCCTGGCCTACGACTTTCTACTGGATCGACGCAATTTGCCACTGCGGAAGCGTGGAAACATTTGTACTCTGATCGTCGTTTTACCAGTTGTCTGGCGATAGGATAGGCTAATATTGTCCGAAAATGTTGCGACTACAACGATTCTCGTAGATCGCGTAAGAGGAGTAGAGTAATAGGTATCACAAAAGCGCAATTGGGTCTGGCGGCCGGGCTGTTTGTCCTGGCTAATGGCGCAATGGCACAGCAGACTTCGTCTGATGGATCCGCAACGACCAAAAAACCGGCGATGTCCGGAAAGCACACGATGAGCAATTTGTCGGCTGACGACAAGACATTCCTGAAGAAGGCGGCTCAGGGCGGCATGGGTGAAGTTATGCTGGGCAAACTCGCCACGGTCAAAGCCAGCAGCAATGACGTCAAAATGTTTGGCCAGCACATGGTGACCGATCACACCAACGCGAACAGCGAACTGATGGCGATCGCAAAGCAGAAGAAAATAAGTCTGCCCAAGTCGCCTGATCCGGATTCCAAATCGGCACAGACACGTCTTAAAAAGGTGACTGGAACGGCATTCGATAAGGTTTACATCGATCACATGGTCAACGATCATGTCAAAGACGTGGCTGATTTCCAGAAGGAAGCCGACCAGGGTCAGGACCCGGATGTGAAGGCATTTGCTGCGAAGACACTGCCTACTCTCAAGCAGCATCTTCAGATGGCTAAAAATGTTCAGAGCGGCCGGAACATGTCTGACAATATGGATATGAACGGCACTGCTGGCTCTGGCACCGATCAGAAGACGGACGGAACAAGCAATACGCCAGGTGGGACAACCGGCAAGTAACTGTTGCATGAATTCAGCAAAATCAGACGCGGCGCAAAACTGCGCCGCGTCTGATTTTGACACTGCTCGTGTCACTCTCGATCTGGGAATTTGTTGACGGATGTTCGCGAGTACGGTTGTCTGTTGGAGCACACGTCTACTGTCTATCGCCCACCAATCACCTCCTGCATACGGAGTGGGAGAAATGACACTGCAGTTCGCTTTTGGCTTTATATTATAGATAGCATAGATGAATCGTTACGATTTTCATCCGCTTTCTGTCTCATTTCGCGCCATGTCAGATCTAAATATGGTATACTTTTTTCTGGTACTACAGCCCGTAAGCGGACTCCCCGACGAGTTCGCTTTCGCTGTTTGTACGGCGTTTTTCCGACCTTTTCGCGATAGGCAGGAGGCGACTGATGGGTGAATTCAAACTGATTTCCGATTATCGACCCGGCGGCGACCAGCCGCAGGCAATCGATAAAATAGCGGCGAATATTGTCGAGGGCAAACGGTTTCAGACGCTGTTGGGAGCGACAGGAACCGGTAAAAGTGTTGCCTGGGACGAACCGGTGACAGTGCAGATCGGCGCGAATCGCGCTTATCGCGGACCGATCGGACGTCTGCTCGACGACACACTCGGGCACGAACAGGCCGTTGAATCACTGGAAGCCGCCCCGCCCGACGAATGGCGTATCCTTGCCTGGGACGCCGATACGGGAACGACCGGGTGGCAGCCGATCACCGGCTTGAGCCGCCATACCAGCCCTGACAAAATGTATCGACTGCGAACTGCCTGCGGTCGTGAGGTGACGGTTACTGGCGATCACAGCGTCTGGGTGCTGCGTGACGGTCAGCTTCATCTTCTGCCCGGCAACGAACTGCGTAACGGCGATGCCCTTCCTATTCCGCTTGCATTGCCTCAACCGAATCGGAGTTTTGCAGACACCCGGCTTCACAAATCAGTCGTCACCGAGCCCTCATCCCAACGCCTCTTCCTGCCAGTCACAAGCTCCTCAGGGAGAGGGGCAAATACCAGACGGAATCGTGTCCTCAGGACGTTCGGCGGTACGCCAGACAGACCCTGGTTTCAACCAGGGGCGCTGAACGCCAGCCAGCCCGGAGTTTCAACCCTGGATATACCCTGCGGACCGAAGTCCGTCGCGACGAGCCTGCGGCTGCGTGTCCTTCGTACCAAACAAATGCGCATCGGTGCGCCCGAAGCTTATAGAGATTACAGGGGTATGCCTGCCTGCTGGACGACGTTGTCCAATACTGAGCTAGCGGCTTTGTTGCGCGACTATTTCGAAGGTGGGGGAATCCTCGGTTCAGGGGAGATCAGAACAGCTTCCCTGAGCCTTGAACTGGCAGGCGACATCACCGAAAGCCTCCTGCGCTTCGGCATCTGGGCGCGAATGCACAAGGTTGACAACTGCGCAACAGGCAATGCTTCCGAAGCCAACTACACAGTCACCATCGCTGGCGGCGAGAATCTGACACGGTTCATTGGACAGATCGGCTTCGTCAGCGCACAGAAGCGACTGGCTCTCAATACGATTCTTTCCATAGAAAATGGAACGCCCGCTGCAGAATCTGCCAGTTTCGATCTGGTATACGGCGTAGGTATGCGGCTGGTTGCGGAGCGCGAGCACGCCGGACTCACGCAGCAGGAAGTCGCGGCACGAGCGGGCTGCTCGTTAGCGACACTCTCTGCAATCGAGGAGGGAAGCTGCGAGGCACCACGAACGCTCTTCTCAGAACTAGGTAAAGTGCTGGCGATCGAAGACGCCGCTTTCACCGGACTGGCGAACGTCCACTGGTCACCGCTCGAAAGCATCGAAACCGTTCTGGCCTCGAGCAAATACGTCTACGATTTCAGTGTCGGCGGCTACGAAACGTTCCTGACAGGGCGTGGCGGCGTGTTCGTGCACAACACCTACACGATGGCGAACGTGATCCAGAAAGTGCAGCGACCGACGCTCGTGATGGCGCACAATAAGACGCTCGCTGCGCAGCTCTGCTCGGAGTTCCGCGAGTTCTTTCCCCAAAACGCCGTCGAGTTTTTCGTCTCCTACTACGACTACTATCAGCCGGAAGCCTACATTCCGCAGACCGACACCTATATCGAAAAAGACAGCAGCGTGAACGACGAAATCAACCGGCTGCGGCACTCCGCCACACAGTCGATACTCGAACGTCGCGATACGATCGTCGTCTCGTCGGTCTCGTGCATCTACGGTCTTGGCTCACCCGACGAGTATAAGGAGATCGTTCTCGTCTTCAAGCGCGGTGAACCGTACGACCGCGAAGTCGCCTTGCGACGCCTGATCGATATGCAGTTCACGCGCAACGATATGGCGCTCACACGCGGTACGTTCCGAGTTCGTGGCGACACGCTCGAACTGCAGCCAGCCGATGAAGAGATTGTAGTACGTATCGAGTTCTTTGGAGACGAGGTCGAAAAGATAGTACTCGCCGACCCGCTCACCGGTGAGGTGATCGGCGCACGCGATACGATGACTGTTTTTGCCGCCTCGCACTTCGTGACCTCGAAAGACCGTATGGAACGGGCGATGAAGGAGATCGAAGCGGAGATGGAGGATCGAGTGCTCTATTTCCGGGGGCGCAACGAACTGATCGAAGCGCAGCGAATCGAGCAGCGTACGCGCTTCGATCTGGAGATGATGCGCGAGCTCGGCTACTGCTCCGGCATCGAAAACTACAGCCGGTTCATGGACGGGCGCGCGCCCGGTACGGCGCCCTATACACTGCTCGACTACTTCCCGAAGGACTTTCTGCTGATACTGGATGAGAGCCATCAGACTCTCCCGCAGATACGCGGAATGTACAACGGCGATAAGGCGCGTAAGGACACATTGATCAGCTATGGTTTCCGTCTGCCCTCTGCCGCCGACAACCGCCCGCTGAAGTTCCACGAGTTCGAGGAGCGCGTACATCAGACGGTTTTCGTCTCTGCGACGCCCGGTCCGTTCGAGAAAGAGCACGCCGAAAGCGTCGTCGAACAGATCATTCGCCCGACCGGTCTGATCGACCCGGAGATCATCATTCGCCCGACGAAAGGGCAGATCGACGACCTGCTCGAAGAGATTCGGACGCGTGTCGTGCGCGAAGAGCGTGTGCTCGTTACGACATTGACAAAGAAGATGGCGGAGGATTTGACCGAGTACCTTCAGGATTTGAAAATCAAGGTCAACTACCTGCACAGCGATATCAAAACGATGGAGCGCAGTGAGATACTGCGCAACCTGCGGTTGGGTGTCCATGATGTGATCGTCGGTATCAACCTGCTGCGCGAAGGTTTGGATCTGCCGGAAGTCACCCTCGTTGCGATCCTGGATGCCGATAAAGAGGGCTTTCTACGATCGGAAACCTCGCTGATCCAGACGATCGGACGCGCCGCGCGTAACGTCGGCGGGCAGGTGATCATGTACGCCGACAATCTGACCGGCAGCATGGAACGGGCGATCGACGAGACGAACCGCCGCCGAGAGAAGCAGGTCGCCTACAACACCGAGCACGACATTACGCCGCAGACCGTCAAGAAAGCCGTGCGCGACCTGCTGATGGCACAGAGCGTTTCCGAGGAGGCGGCTCAGTACAGCACGCAGAACGTGAGCGCTCGCCTGCGGCAGGATCCGGCTACGATGAGTCTCGACCAGATCGAAGAGGTGATTCAAAAGCTGGAAAAGGAGATGAAAGACGCGGCGCGCGCCCTGAACTTCGAGTACGCTGCAGAACTGCGTGACGAGGTCAACGACCTGCGCAAGCTCGCCCCGGCAAGCAAAGTCGGTCAGGAGACGAAGACGACTCCGCTCGGCAAAGACACCGTCGTCTACAAATCGAAGTCGCCTCGCTCGCGGAAATAGTCTGCCTGAAAGCGCGCATCGTTGTGTCGTATGATGTGAAATAATGAGGTGGAACGCAGATGTCTGCGCTCCACCTCTGTTGTTGTTACAAATGCTGATTCGGTAGTCGTTCGATGTGCATCAGGGCGCACTCGCGACATTTGTGCTTCGATCGGGCAGGGGCGGATGCGCCAGAATCTGTGTCAGGCGGGCGGCACGATCGGGCACAACCGCGCCCAGCACCTGCGCGACCTGCTTCTCATCCATGCGCCGCAGAAGCGCGATCACCTGATCGTCCGGAAGTTTCTGGAAAATCTTCGTCACCGTGTCGGCAGGCATCTGATCATAGACAGTCGCCAGACGCGCCATCTCTTTCGGGTCGGGTTTGGAAGCTTCCAACGCGATGCGAGCCCTGTCTTCGGTCTGCTTCTGCACCAGTTTCTGCGCTTCCCACTGCGATTTTTCCTGCGCCAGTTCGTCCCTGGATGCCTGTACCGCTCTCATCTCACCCGACGTTTCCGGTGCATTCAGACCGGGTGCAGCCGCTGTCACTGCCGCACTCGGCGTATTCAGCCCGATCGCTTTCAGTGCGCTCGCAGCGATTCTGCTTTTGCCAACGATCTGCTGCGGCTTGAAGACCCCAATTTTTGCCAGCCCATACGCCACACCCAGCACGAACAGTAGCGGCACGATGAGAAACAGACCCAGCTTCACAAATCTTGACATATCCGACTCCTCCACAATCCTAAAGCCAAACTTTCATCTCACGCAGTAAGCAGCGCCTCTTCCATGATAGGGGTAGGTGCCGGGTCGCGAGGTAAATCCCAGACCCGGCCGCGAGAGGCGGCACATCCGGCTTCGCTTTGGATGTGCTGTATCTTCGTTCCGCCGAGCATACTTCAGCCCGAATTCCAACTGTTCTCACTACCGCTCATTCTTCGTTAGGGAGACGGGCGAATACAGCACTCTCCGTCTTTCCTCACTCTCCGTAATGCGGTCCGACTGGCAGGGAAAGGGGGCCGGGGTGAATCTGAACTGGCTACGGCTGCTGCCCGAGCATCCCCATAATTCGCTTGACGTAGCCCTGCGTTTCTTTGTAAGGCGGGATACCATTGTACTTCTTGACCGCGCCCGAACCTGCATTGTACGCAGCGAGTGCAAGCGGCACATTGTTGGCGTACTGCTTCATCAGCCCGGACAACAGTCTCGTTCCCGCTGCGATATTCTGCTCGGGGTCGAACGGATTCGTCACGCCGAACTCCTGCACCTCTTCCGGCATCAACTGCATCAGACCCATCGCGCCCGCATGGGAAACGTCACGCGGGTTACCGCTCGACTCCTGCTGCACGACCGCGCGTACCAGCTCCGTAGGGAGACCATTCTGCCCGGCATACTTCGTAATCAAACCTTCGATAAAGGGCGAGAACGGACCCGCGCCCGTCGCCTGCAACCGTATGTTGCCGCTCGCCTGCGCCGCGAAAACATTGTAGGGCGTCTGCGCCGGTGTCGGTGCAAATCCCGGTGTCATCGGCACGGATTGCAGTGAAGAAGTGGCACCGGAACTGAATGCCGGAGGAGTCGCCGCTGGCGCAGCCGGGGGGGATATACCGTCCAGCATCGCGAGACGACTCTCGATCTCCTGCATTCGCGCTACCATCGCATTGTAGCTGCTGCCGAGCGACTGACCGCTTTCTATCATTCCACTTCCCATTAAGCCGCCTGATCCTTTCGTAACGACTCCGCGTCCGACAAATCCAGCAGTGGCTGCAGATCGGTATGTTCCTTCGAGAGCAGACGCGTATGACGCAGTGTCGCAGCTTCATCGAGCGTATCCTGCTCCGTCTTCAGACCAAGGGCAGTATAGGACTCCAGCTCTCGGTCACGCAACTGTGAGACCACTTCGCGTGCTTGCCGTGCCGACACCAGTTCGGTACGCCGTTCGATCAGCACGATCTCTGCCGCATCCATTCGACGGCGATTCTGCGCAATCGCCGCCTCGAGAGTTATGATATACCGCTCGCGATCGAAGAGCGCATTCGCGTCGAACTGCTCGCCGCGATTGCCGCCCGGACGTTCGGACACGATCCGCGCAACCTCACTGTTCAGCGTGTCGAGCCGCAGCTGAATCTGCTGTACTCGTCCCTGTGCTGTCGCGAAATCCTGCTCCCGCAAGCTCTCCAGCGTCATCCGATGCCGCAATACCGCTTCCAGTCGAAACATAAACCGTCGCATAACCCGACTCCCGTTCTCTTGCCTTCCAGGCTTTAAGTGCCTGAAAATCCGTTGAGCAGCGACTGCAATGTGTCGAGATAGCCGCTCGGTTCATCCGATCGCTGCTTCAGAAATGAGGTCGCCGCTTCGATTCTTGCCCGCGCCTTATCGATGCGTGGGTTGCTGCCCTCGACATACGCGCCGATATTGATCAAATCTTCCGCGCTGCGATAGGTTGCCAGAACTTCGCGGAGGTGTTCGGCCGCGGCCGTCTGTTCGCTCGGCGTGATCTGCGGCATCACGCGGCTTACGCTCTGCAGCAGGTCGACCGCGGGATAGTGCCCGCGCTGCGCCAGGTCGCGCGACAGGACGATATGCCCGTCCAGGATACCGCGCACCGCATCCGCCACCGGCTCGTTCATATCGTCGCCCTCGACGAGCACCGTATAGAGCCCGGTGATGCTGCCCTTCCCGTCGCCCGAAGTGCCCGAACGCTCCAGCAATCGGGGCAGCATGGCGAAGACGCTCGGCGTATAGCCGCGAGTCGCGGGCGGTTCACCGATTGCCAGCCCGACCTCGCGTTGTGCCATCGCAAGACGGGTCACCGAGTCCATCATCAGCATCACGTCCGCGCCCTGATCACGGAAATACTCGGCGATCGCCGTCGCGACCAGAGCGGCTTTAATACGCACCAGCGCGGGCTGATCCGAAGTCGCCACGACAACAACCGAACGCTGGACGCCTTCGACACCGAGGCTCTCCTCGACGAAATCGCGCACCTCACGCCCGCGTTCGCCGACCAGCGCGATCACATTGACGTCCGCCGACGAACTGCGCGCGATCATGCCCATCAGCGTACTCTTGCCGACGCCCGAACCGGCGAATATACCCATGCGCTGGCCCTTGCCGATCGTCAGGCAGCCATCCAGCACTCGCACGCCGGTCTGGAGCGGTACATGAATTCGGGGTCTGGTGACGGCGTTGGGAGGAAGCGCATTTACCGGATAATACTGTCCTGCGTCGAGCGGCGGACCACCGTCCATTGGCTGACCGAGACCGTCGAGCATCCGCCCGAGCAGGCTGTCGCCGACCTGTACGCGCTGCATCTGGCGCGTCGCGACGACCTCGCTGCCGGGTTTGATGCCTTCCATCACGCCAAGCGGCATCAGCAGTACTTTGTTCTCGCGGAAGCCGACGACTTCGGCTTTGATCGGCGGCTTCTGCGGATCGTAGTGATTGGCGCGGTCGTAATAGATGTCGCATATTTCGCCGACCATCGCATTGGGTCCCGCCGATTCGATCACGAGACCGATCACCTGGGTGACTTTGCCGTTCTGTTTTACCGGATCGGTACGCAGCGCGCGGCTGCGGTAGCGTTCCAGATCGACTGGCGGCGGCGGAATATCGGGGAGCGTGAGGATTTTTCCCTGCATTTTTTGACTTCTCTATTTCACTTTTCTTCGTGCGCTACGATGCGATTGAGCGTGTCGGCGACATCTGCGATCTGCGTCTCGATGCGCGCGTCGATGTTGCCCGCGCCCGTCTCGACGATACAGCCGCCTGCGCCCACGCGTCGGTCTTCGATAATCTCGACATGGCGGATATTGTCCACAAGCGTCAGCAGCTCTTCGCGATTACCGCGTACGGTCTCGAGGTCGCCCGCGTTGACACGGATACGGAGCGTTCCACTGTCCGCTACCCGCCGCAGTGCATTACGCACGACCGAAAGCACGACCGTTTTGTTCGCCTCGACTTCCTGCTTGATCACATAGGACGCCAGCTCGAAGACAAGCCCGATCATCTGCGGTTCAAGCTCGTTCCAGACGCGCTGCCGCTCTGCTTCGATATGTCCGATGAACGCGGCAATGTCCTCCTGATAAGCGCCTCTTTCGATGTCGGCACGGGCATGAACGTCCAGTTCCGCGCGGCGCAGACCTTCCTGATAGCCCGCCTGGTAGCCCGCCGCATTGCCGCGAACCTGTGCCTCTTCTTCGATCGCGCGCGCCTTACCGTAGGCGCTGCTGAGCATATCCTGTGCCGCCTGCTGCGCGGTATTGCGCAGTCTGGCGATCTCCGGTGGCTCCGGCCGACCCAGCATATCCAGGTCGCGCTGATCTTTTGCGATATCCTCGACAGAGCGGAAAGTCAGAGACTGTGCTCTGCCGTCATCATGCTGCGGAGAGCGCGGCGTCGTCGCTTTCGGCACCGGGTCCAGCGTGACCAACTGCTCCGCCAGTTCCCGAAACCAATCGATCGCAACTTTTGGCGTACCCGTATCGATGCGCGGAGCCATCAGCGGCAGAAACTCATAACGATCGTTGCTCGCGTTCATCGCGCTCCATTCTTATTATTTTTCAACCGATTATTTTCTAACCGTAGCGGGAACAAATGCGGCCTCGGCCCCTCGCCGTTCGTGCCTCGCTAAAAGAGCGGAGAATGCCTGTGCTGTCAACCCTTCTGTCACCACTCCTTTTCTTTTGTTCGAGGAGGGGGTCGGGGGATGAGTCAACCCATGAAGGTGGGTTTTGCAACTCCTGGCCGGGGTTTCAACTCCGTGTAGATAATTGCGCTCAGACGATTATCTCGTCGCCGCCGCCGCGAGCTACCACGATCTCGCCCGACTCTTCGAGCCGTCGGATCACACCCACGATGCGCTGCTGCGCCTCTTCGACGTTGCGCAGGCGAACCGGTCCCATGAACTCCATGTCCTCGCGCAGCATCGTCGCGGCACGCTCGCTCATATTCTTGAAGATACGGCTCTGAACTTCCTCGCCGACACCCTTGAGGGCGAGCGACAGTTCCTTGGTATCCACTTCGCGCAGCACTTTCTGGATCGAAGCATCGTCGAGCAGAATAATGTCCTCGAACACGAACATCAGCTTTTTGACCTCTTCCGCCAGCTCCGGGCTTGTCTCGGTCAGGTTCTCCAGGATGGTTTTCTCTGTCGTACGATCGACCCAGTTCAGGACTTCGACGAGCGTTTTGACGCCACCGGCCGCGGTCAGCGTCTGTGTCACGACCGCACTCGACAGCTTTCGCTCGAGTACACGTTCGATTTCTCGAATGACTTCCGGGGGAGTGCGATCCATGATCGCGATACGCCGGGCGACTTCCGCGCGCAGCTCCTGCGGCAGTCCCGAAAGCACCGCAGCCGCCTGATTGGGGTTGAGATGCGCCAGGATCAGCGCGATCGTCTGCGGATGTTCGTCTTGAATGAACGAGAGCAGCTGACTCGGGTCCGTTTTCTTCACGAAGTCGAACGGCAGCACCTGCAGCGCCTGAATAACCCGGTTGACCACTTCCGTCGCTTTGTCGATGCCGAAAGCAGCTTCCAGCGCGCGCCGCGCCTGATCGATTCCGCCCTCGGAAATCACTTCCTGCGCCAGACACATCTCATGGAACTCTTCGACGACCTGACGGCGAGTCTCGGAGGAGATTTTGCCCAGCCTCGCCACTTCGATCGTCACATTTTCGATTTCATCTTCACGCAGGTGCTTGAAGAGCTTTGCGGTCGCCTCGACGCCGAGCGCGACCATCAGGACGGCGGCTTTCTGGCGGGGGCTGACTACGGGTGCTGCAGTTCTCAATCGGTGTCTCCCGGTTTTGTGTTGACCCGGGGTTGAACCCCGGGTCTGTTCGGCACTCTATTCGTTCCCAGGCTCAACCCGGGTCAAGATGGCGTTCCGCCGATCGTCCTCATAGGTTTTCCACTTCGGACGGAAGCATAATCTGGCGGGGCTGCCGCATCCGGAACCTGTCGCTACTCTTCGCTGATCCAGCCCTTGACGAGCGCGGCAACCATCTCCGGCTTCGCTCGCGTCAGATGCAGTATGCTTTCCAGATTGGCGTCGAACGCTTCCTGAATGACCTCGAAGGTGCGCGGCGCGTTCGACCCGGCAAGTCCGAGCGGTCCGTCGGAACCGAGAACCATGTCCGTGCCGATCATCTGCCCGGGCAGCGGATTACCCTCACCGTCGAACATCAGCGGCATCCCATTCAGCGAGTTGATACCGCCCGCAAGCGCGAGCTGTCGCCCGGCAGGGGAGAGCTGGAAGGACTTGCGGGAAGCGCGTGCCAGCATAAACAGCATGATCGCCATGATCAGCAGCGGGACGCCAAAAACAGCCATACGCTGCGTTCGCTCCGCCGAGGCTGCTTCTGCCGCCGCGCGCGCTGAGGCCGCCTCTTCCGAATGGTCGAACGCTACTGCTGCGACCGAAACCATGCGTGACAACGTCAGATCGCTCGGATCGGCAGCGACATTCGTCTCGACGATCTGCTTGACTTTTTCGATCGTGGCCGCAAGGTCCGCAGCCGGTATTTTTGCCGAATCGAGCAGTACGCTGACCGTCAGCTTCTTAATACCGCCCGCAGGGATGAGGATGTCGGAAATCAGCACTGTCGGTGAATTGGTGACGCTGTCGGTCTGTTTGGTGAATTTGCCGCCATTGCCGGCTGCCGCCGCCTGATAGGTCGGGGGTCCCGTAATATTGCCAGCCGCGCCGATCGGCAATTGACCTCCTGCCCCGCGTCCGGCGAGATACTCTTCCTTCGAGCTCGACTTCTGTACCGGCGTTCCAGGCTGCGATGTCTGCTCATGGCGTTTTTCTTCGCCTTGTTTCAGTTCGACATGCGGCAGTACGATACAGGTGCGCGGGCCGATCGCCGTCTCCAGCGCTCTCGTCAGGTCCAGCCGCATCGCGATCTCTTTCGTGCGTGCCCGTTTATCGACATCCCCGCCGTCCATCGTTCCCGCCCGCGTGCCATCCCAGAGCAGATCGCCTTGCGAGTCCGCGACCGTAATGCTCTTGTCGGAAGTCAGCCCGGTGAACGACATCTGCGTGCAGCGCACGATCGCGCGGACATTCTCATCCGAGAGCGTACGCCCCGGCTTCAAGGTGACGAAGACAGCGGCAGTCGCCTCTTTGTTCGCAGTCGCAAAGGGTGATTTTTCGCTCGGCGCGTAGTGAATCGTCGCGCTCGCAACCGGGTCCATCGAGGTAATACTTTTGCTGACGCGATCTTCGAGGGAGCGCTGCATGCGCAGTTGTTCCATGTTGGAAGTATCCGTCATGCTGGCGGTTTTGAGAATATCGTCGCCACCAGTGCTGGCTGTGTCTTGCTGTGGGAGACCCAGTGCAATCAGTTTCATGCGCGTCTCGTCGACGAGCTGCTGCGGAATCTCGATCGCAGAACTGTTCTGAGAGGTACGGTAAGGAACACCGCTCTCTTTGAGTTTGTCGGTGATCGCGGCAGCGTCCGGCGCCGACAGTTTGGTGAACAGCAGCCCGTATTCCGGCGTATTCGCCCAGGCGACGAAGCCGATCAGCGCGATCAGGACGCCCAGCGAAGCCAAACCGATCGTCAGTTGACTCTTGCGACCCAGACCTTCCCACCACTCACGTGCACGAATTAGCACGGTTATCTTCCCTTCCTGCAAAGCGCGAGGGGGGCGCGAACCCCACCCGCGCCAAAAACGCCAGAGGCGAATAATTAAATCAGATGTTCGTATGCATTATTTCCGAGTAGCCATCGGTCAGCTTATTGCGCACCTGCATCGCCAGGTTGAGCGCGACTCCGGCTTCCTGGGAAGCGATCATCATCTGGTGAATGTCCATCGGCTCGCCGGCAGCGAACCTGGCTGTCATGTCACCTGCATGAATTTGCGCCTGATTGACCTGCCCGATGGCATTCTGAAGCATCGATCCGAAGGTCTCGTGTGTGCCCGCCGCAGCATCCGCGCCCGGCAGGTCGGGGATCGCGGGCGGTGTCACTCCCTGTACGCCATATCCATAGTTTTTAGGCGGCTTGCCGATACTGTCGATCGGGTTCGTACCGCTAATTGCGTCGATCTGCACTGCGTTCTCCTGTCCTCATTTATCGTTGAAAGTGTTACTGCCGGAATTCGATGGCTAGGAACGTCCGATGTCCAGCGCGCGCTGCTGCATCTGCTTGGCGGCAGTGATCGCGGTAACCCCGCCTTCATAGGCGCGACTCGCGGATATCATGTCCACCATCTCGATGATCGGCTCGATATTCGGCATTTTAACGTTTCCCGTCAGCTTATCGGCGTCCGGATGGCCCGGGTTGTGTACGACCTTGAAATCGCTCGCCATATCCGGCGCGATCGACAGGACTTCGACGCCGGTGCCGGTCGCTGCACGGCCGCCGCTTGCCGCCTCCAGTGCAGAGGCGAAATTGCCTTCGCCTTCCGCTCGCGCTCCGAAAACGACCACTCGGCGGCGATAGGGCAGACCGTCCGCCCCACGAGTCGTGTTGACATTGGCGATATTGTTGCTGATCACGTCCAGTCGCAGTCGTTCGGCTGTCAGCCCGGACGCGCTGATTTCAATTGAGGACCCTAGTGACATGCTGCCTGCTCCTTCTGCTCTGCTGTGATTCGCATTCCGTACGAATCTCACTCAAACGACCTGCACAACGACATATGCAAAATTAACGCGGAGGTAACTGTTCTGCGGAGGTAACTGTTCTTTAGAGGGAGGCTGAATAGTTACGTGCTTTAGAAAACGAATCAGCGACCGGCGATCACCGCTTTGAGACTGCCGAAATAGCCTGCAACCGATTGTGCCAGCGCCTCGAATCGGAGTTGATTCGCCGCGACCCCTGCGTTCTCGGTTTCTGGATCCACATTGTTGCCGTCGGTGCGCGTGCTCGTCGTGTTGACCGTCATCACGCTCGCCTCGACTTCCGCCACTGGGGATGTTCCGCTGATTCCATAGGGCTGATCGCTGGTCGCCATCGCTGCCGAAAGCTTATCCTCGAAGCTCACTTCGTGGCGCTTGTATCCCGGCGTATTGAAGTTTGCGAGGTTGTTGGCATAAACTGTGTGACGCAGTGTGGCTGCATCGAGCGCATGTGTCGTCGCGACGAACGTATCGCCGCCAAAAAGTTTATCGAGCATTGCAGAACCCCTTACTGAAGTGAGGATTAATGAATGGAAGGCTGAACTGGAAATGGTATCGAAACGGGAGATGCCATGCATTTCGATCTACCGTCGAATGCCAGCGCAGGGCTAAAGCGTCGATTGAGAAGCAAAAATGAGATATGGAAAAGAAATGGATAACAAAGTGATGAATATTGAAAATACAAAGATTAATGACAGTGATTAAAAGACAGAGATGAAAAAAATGACCGGAAAGCGGAAGCGTGCGCCGTAACGGCAGTGTCATACCGAGTATCGGTCGGCGAGGGCGTCAGCCTCAGGTGTTTTTACGGGGAGCGACATGAGGCGGTTCGCCGGGAGGTAGGTCTCGAGCGTGCTGATCGAGCGTCAGATTCAGATGTTGTTATACGGACCAATGCGACGGCTGCACTGTATCTCTGTGCAATAGGTTATATGGTTGCACTGGATCTCAATGCAATAGGTTATTCTCTGTGCAATATGTTATAATGAAAACTGTGCCGCTTCCCCGATGTCGCTTCATTGTCCTGCCGGGCAGGTCATAGCGTCAACCCCCATTTGCAGCGCAAATTCATACCAAAAATACTCCCGCCGAAAATACTTCCGACGACCGATAGCCCGGAAGGAGCAATCCCTGTATGCCTCAAAAAATGCCTCGTTCGCCCCGGAAATTCAAACCATCTGTCGACTCTGTCGCGACTCGTTATGCTGGCAGCAATGGCAGCGAAACCCATTCCAGCGAGAGAACTGCCGATAAAGACACAGAAAACGGTGTCGGATGGCTAGGCGCCCTCGAAAATGTGTTCGCAATCGACGTGCGCTCGCTCGCACTGCTGCGGGTCTGTCTCGGTCTGCTCCTGATCACGGATCTGGTTGCCAGAGGCAGGAATCTGGAGGCGCACTACACCGACAATGGCGTGATGCCGATCGCCTATCTATCCAGCACCACGCTGGCGCAATATTACTACCTCACGATTCACACGATGCACGGCTCGTATGGCGTCCAGTGTGCACTGTTTTTGATCGCGGCAGCGTTCGCGCTCGCTCTGATCGCTGGCTACCGTACGCGTTTCGTCACAATCGTTTGCTGGGTCTTACTCAGTTCGCTGCAGTCCCGCAATGCGATGATAATGACGGGCGCCGATCAGATACTGCGGATGATGATTTTCTGGGGAATGTTCCTGCCACTTGGGGCATGCTGGTCGGTAGACAGCCATCGTCACCCCGATCCGCGCCAGTTGCCCGAACGCGTTTTCTCTGTCGCCACGATAGCGCTGCTGCTGCAAGTGTGCTTCATTTACTGGTTTGCGGTCGCGCTGAAATCCGACCCCCAGTGGCGCAGCGAAGGCACTGCCGTCTATCATGCGCTGACACTCGACCAGTTCTCGACCCCTTTCGGGCGCTCGCTGATCATTTATCCTGCACTGCTGAAGTTTTTCACGTTTGCCACGATGGCGCTGGAGCTTTTCGGGCCTGTGTTAGTGTTTACGCCCCTTTTTCCAGGTCCGGTTCGCTCGTTTATGGTTGTGACTTTCATCTGTTTTCACCTCGGACTCGGCGTCACGTTAGAACTCGGTCTATTTCCGCTCATCAGCGGAACCGCCTGGATCGCCTTTTTGCCCGGGTGGTTCTGGGATCACTGGTTCCGGCGCACCGCCCGCTTCGCGCTGGGCGCTCGCAATCCGCTCGCACGCCCCTGGGTCGAGGATCGCCTGCAGCGGCTGCCACAGCGCTCCTTTCGTACCGGTCTGCATCCGGCGGTGCAGGTATTTGCGGGACTTTGCCTGCTCTATGTTTTCCTGTGGAACGTGCGCTCGCTCGATTTCAGCCGCTACGAAACATATTTCTCGCAAAAGCTCAACTGGATCGGTGAAATCCTGCGGCTCGACCAGTATTGGAATCTGTTCGCTCCGTTCCCAATGAGCGATCATGGCTGGTATGTGATGCCCGCGAAGCTCGGCGATGGCACGGAGGTGGACCTGTTCGCCGACGGCGCGCCGGTTACCTGGGCGAAGCCGCCGCTGGTCTCCGCTACCTATAAAGACGATCGCTGGCGCAAATATCTGGTCAATCTCTGGATGGCGGAGAATTCGAATCAGCGCGTGCTCTATGCGGGTTATCTGGTACGGAAATGGGATCGGGAACATCCCGGTGACAAATACGTGTCGCACGTTACGATGAACTTCATGCTCCAGCGTGATGTGGTTGTGACGCCGGTTAGCGGGGGACGAGAGGGAGGGTGGCTGCAAAAGCTGTTTGCAACGCCGACTTTTCGGACTTCGGATCCTGAAAAAATCGTGCTCGGCGAATACAACTTCACCGCGAGCGGAGTTCCGTCCATTCCTGCGGTCGTTCAGCCTGCCCCTGTGCCGTAAGCATCTGTCGGAATCAGCGAATTGGCCAGGTGAAACGTAACTATTCAATCTGCCTTCAGTGTCGCACTTACAGGCAGAATATCTACATTCGCTCTCCCTCTTCCCAAAGCTTCTGGAGAGGAGACTGGGGTGAGGGTGAATAGTTACGGTTAAATAGTCAGTCCCGCTTCCGAAGGTATCGGGAGCGGGACTATCTGTTTTATTAGTTTCGGGTGCGGCACGAAAAACATATGCCTCTACGGTCGATCAACGGGCTTAACCTCGCTGAAGCGGAGATAAGTCGGGAGAATCTATGCTGAGCAGCTCATAGGCAGCAGCACGCACGATCGATTCACATTGTGGGGAGAGAATGTTTGTTCGATAATAGTAGGGCGCTTCCGTTACCTCATAACCGCCACGGACATGTTCGGCGGCTGTCGGAAGGTAACCGACGCAGCCGTTTACAAAACTCAGCGCGATGACCGGCAGATCACACTGCTTCGTGAAGTCATGCTGGTACGCGGCAAACATCTCGGCAGGAAAACCCAGCAGGTGCACCCCGCCGAGCGTCAGCCGCTGGATCGTGAAACGCAGCGAAACGTCTGGCACCACACCCTCCGTGCCAGCGTTATGAATTTCTGCAGTCGGTTTTTGATCTGGCGCGTTCTGCCCGGAAAGAACTGGCGCGTTCGGCACCGGATCTGTTGGAATTTGTGCCCTCATTGTCGGCAGCGAAACCGTTATCTCCGCTGCAGACAGCCCCTCCTGCATTCGACCGTGCGCGTTCCAACGGGCAGTATGGGCTGCGTCGGCGACGATGCGTCCGTTTTCGGCGACCGCTTCCCAGGTTCCGCGCCGCAGTGGATCGATGTCGCCGCAGCACCCCTGCAGGCAGATCGGCAGCGCGTTGGCGGCAATGCCAGACTCTGTGGCTTCGCGCTCGAAACGCGCTTTGAGATGTGTGATTGCTGCACCGCACCAGTCTGCGGAAATCAGGCGATTGTCGCTTTCGAGGCTCGTCGGGTGACAGGCATGAGAAAACAACAGCGCGATCGTCCGTCCGTCGATACTGTTGACGCAGAGGGTCTGTACGGTCGGGAGCGTTATTCCGCCATAGTCTCTGCCGATTTGAACAGCGCCGTCAGGAAGCGTCTGGCGCCGGTTGACGCCGATCTGTGCGGGAGCCTCGCCGTAGGTGAGATGCGCGGGCTGAGGATTCCCTGCCGCGGCCCTTGCCACGCCGATGAGTTTGCGACTCAGCAGCGCGTTATAAGTCTCGTCGCGCTCACCAATGTCCCGATAGCTTCTCGTGCAAGGCGCAGAATGGGTGTGCGTACAGTGGAGCATAACTGAGGTCACACTCATATCGAGCGCGTCGGCAACTCCCTCACGAATCGCAGTGACGAGGTCGTCATCGAACCCGATCAGATCGGCGACGACAAGTGCGAGCCGTACGCTCCCCTCGTCGAGAACGAGTGCGCGGGCATACAGTTCATCATGGATGCCCGCCGCCGGAGTCGTTCTGGCGACATAACCGCTGAGCCAGACATCGGGGGGCGGGGTGATATTGGTCTCAGCGACTCCAGCATACAGCATGGGTATTTGCCTTCTTTATTTTGTCTTTTTCATTTTTGACGTCTTACATTTTATGCCTTGTTTAGAGGTAATCGCAAAACCCTTACCCCGGCATAGACCCATGATACACCAAAATTGTCTGCTCGATGCGATCCATATCAATTTACGGCTGAGATTATTGCAGAACTTTTTAATGATGACTGCGTCAATGAATTTGACGATCGGCAGCGACACCCATTTCCCCATCGCACTCACACCGCAAATCAGCCGCCAAACACAGACACCTGCCGCCAATTCCAAACAGTTCTACAACAAAATGGCGAATAGGAGCGACTGCTCTTTCCAGTTTGGGTTCGGTCACAGAGAAACATTCCGATGAAACAAGTTTGACAGATTTGCCAGAAACCAGGTTCGAAAAGGTGAGACAAAGGAGACACATGAACAGAACACTACGGAATATGAGGATGCTTCCCGCATTTGCTGGAGCTGCTCTGGCGCTCGGTGTACCGGCGCTGGCGCAGACCGCACCGCCAGCCGAAACCGCTCCTCCTACGACGAGCGCACCCGTTGCACCCGGTGGTCGTCAGGGTCAGGGGGGACGCGGGGTTTCACTCGCCGCGCTGCCTGTCGGCACGATGAACACGCTCCTCAAGCTGACCGATGAGCAGAAGACGAAAATCACTGCGATTCAGGACAAGGCGAAGACCGATGCGACCGCCGCCGCCGACAGACCCGCCAAAATGCAGGTCGGGCAGAAAGCCAGCGAGGAGATCAAAGCGCTGCTGACGCCCGAACAGGTGAAATCCCTCGACGAAGCGATGCCCGCGCTGAACCTGATCACCAGATCACGCGCCCTGCCCGTTCCGGCAATGGATGACGTCAAGCTGACGAAGGAACAGTTCACAAAAATCGGCGACCTCGCTAAAGAGATCGCGGATGCTCAGAAGGCGATGACGCCCGAAGACCGCAGAGCAAAACGTCAGGAAATGATGGCGGACGCGAAGACCAAGATCGTGGCTATGTTGACCACCGAACAGAAGGACGCGCTCGCGAAATACGAAAAAGCGCATCCGCCGGTCGCCAGAACGAACGCTTGACGCTTCTTTGAAATGTCTGTCGCTCGATCGCCCATTTGGGCTGTTTTGGAAGTGATTATATAATCGGGAGGGATTCCATTGCGGAATCTCTCCTCTTTTTTTGTCGGCGACTTACCGATAATTTCCGTAACCAGTCCCCTGTGCGTTCACTCGATTTCTTGTTGTATTTCTGATTTCACCAGTTCACGCTCCCTATTTGTTTTTTGTCATTACCCAACCTCTCCTGAATGTGATATTTCACTTCTCTTCCCGACGCTCTGGGAAAAGGGGCAGTGGGAGCGGGCTGAATATTCACGGTTTTTTCGATTTTCGTAAGGAGGTCGCCGCTTCATGGCTTCCGTTTCCAACACTGGCTCACCGCTATCAAACCTGCTTAAGCCCTTCAGCAAACTCGCGAAACACAGTGATCTGCTGCTCGCGATCCTGCTGATTCTCGTCGTCGCGATGCTAATCGTGCCGCTGCCCGAGTTCCTGCTCGACACAATGCTCGTGATCAATCTCGCTGGCGCGGCAACGATCCTGCTGGTCGCTCTCTATAACACCGAGCCGCTGCAGTTCAGCGTTTTCCCGTCGCTGTTGCTCGTAATGACACTGTTCCGGCTCGCGCTCAACGTTGCGGCGACGAAACTCATTCTTGGCGGCGGACATGCCGGTATGGTGATCGACGCCTTCGGAAAGTTCGTCGTGCAGGGCTCGTATATCGTCGGTATCATCGCGTTCTTGATCCTGATTGTCGTGCAGTTCGTCGTCATTACGAATGGCGCAGGGCGCGTGGCGGAGGTCGCAGCACGCTTTACACTCGATGCGATGCCCGGCAAACAGATGTCGATCGACGCCGATATGAATGCGGGTTTGATCACAGAGGCACAGGCGCGGGAACGACGCAAGCAGATCGAGGGTGAAGCAGACTTCTACGGATCGATGGACGGCGCGAGCAAGTTCGTGCGCGGCGATGCCATTGCCGCAGTCCTGATCATCATAATCAATATCATCGGTGGATTCGCCCTTGGTCTCTCGAAGGGCGGCGACGTGATGTCCGTCCTGCAAAAGTATACGCTGCTGACGATCGGTGAGGGTCTGGTCAGCCAGATGCCCGCGCTGCTGATCTCCACAGCGACGGGTTTGATGGTGACGCGCGCCGCCTCTGAGAAACCGATGGGGCAGGAGTTCGTTTCGCAGCTATTCAGCCGCCCACGACCGCTCGCAATCGTCAGCGGTCTGATGTTGTTTCTGGCGCTGCTGCCGGGCTTCCCGAAACCGCAGTTGATCCTGCTGGCAGCGATCGTCGGCACGGGCGCTTGGTATATCGCCCGCAACGAGAAGCTGGAGGCGGTGGATGCACAGAAGCTGCTCGAGAGCGGCGCAGGCATTACCTCGATCGCGCCTTCGGAGCCGGAGTCGGTAATGCGCCATCTGGGTGTGGAGACGATTGAGCTGGAGCTGGGGAGCAATCTGGTTCCTCTTGCGCTGCCGGAAGAGGGCGGCGACCTCGCCGATCGCGTCGGCGGCGTTCGCAAGCAGATCGCAATGGAGATGGGCATAATCCTGCCGACGGTGCGTATTCGCGACAACCTGCAGCTGCGCGCGAACTCCTATCAGATCAAGATCAAGGGGGCGACCGTCGCTACTCACGAACTCTATACGAACTGTGTGCTCGCGCTCGATTCGGGAATGGTCTATCAGCGCTTTGAGGGTATGGAGACGACTGAACCCGCACTGGGTACGCCCGCGCTGTGGATCGCTCGTTCGCTGAAAGAGCGCGCCGAGATGGCGGGCTATATCACGGTGGACCCGGCGACGGTGATGATCACGCACCTCACGGAGGTGATCAAAACGCATGCGGCGGAGCTGCTGACGCGGCAGGAGACGCAGAAGCTGATCGAGCATGTCAAGCTCAAGGATCAGGCGGCGGTCGATGAGCTGGTGCCGAATGTGTTGACACTCGGCGAGATACAGAAAGTGCTGCAGTCGCTGCTCAAAGAGCGCGTCGGGATCCGCGATCTGATCAGCATCCTGGAAACGCTGGCGGACTATGCGCCGCGCACAAAGGACCTCGATTCGCTGGCGGAGTTCGCTCGCGCCGCGCTCGCCAGACAGATTTGCAAGCAGTATCAGGAGGAGGACGGCACGATTCGCGTGATCACGCTGAACCCTGCCCTCGAGCAGGAGATGCGCGGCGCGGTGCAGTCCACACCGACCGGTAATATGCTGGCGATCGAACCACAGATGGCGCAGCTGCTCATCAAGAGCCTCTCGACGCAGATCGAGCAGGCGGCGGAGCAGGGCTACAATCCGGTGCTGTTGTGTTCGGGTCAGATACGGCTTCCGTTAAAACGAATGATCGAGCGCTCGCTGCCGACTCTGCCGGTGATGGCGTACACGGAGATCATGCCTAAAGTCGAAGTCGAGGCGATCGGCACGGTCGAGATCGAACTAACTCTCGAGCCAGCATGAGATGCCTGGCTGTTCGATTTAATCCTCCCACCTAGCCCATTGTCGACATTCCCTCTTTCCGAAGCTTCGGAAAGAGGGGAGCAGATGCGCTGACAAGACTGAGATGAAACCTTGTTTGGCACTTTGCCCCTGCGCGGGTTGTGCATCCCTGATTGAGGAAATGATTGTTCAGTACTTCCGACTGACCGTTATGGGGACTGAGGCCTCCGCTAAAAAGTATCAGTGTCCTGCGCGGAACGGCTTAAGCCATACGTCGTTTCAAAATGCGCGGCTCTATTGCGTCGCCTGGCCAGAGAACAATCTTATAATGGTCAGTGCCTTCCAAACCATCTTCACTCAAAGAATTCAATCCGCCATAGAAGATACGCGCTCGATACAATCCAGGAGCAACCCTTATTCGAGCGGCCTCCATAAAATACTCGTTGCAGCCAGCAACGACAATTTGCCCGGATGGAACGCTCAGATTACACTCGTTGACCTGATCCCAATTCCCCATATCCTCGTTGGGCGGCTCGGCTGCGACCTGCACTGTCACTGGGACTGTCATATTTCGTTCGGTCCCAACGCCGATCGTGCCCGGAGCCAAAGCTAATAAGCTGTCTACGGCTGACTGCGACCAACTATCGGACAAATCTCCATCTGCCTGCTCGTCCTGCAGATAAAATTGATAGTCGTCCGCAAATAATTCGTACTGATATTCAGTCATAGTTACCTCGGCTCCATGAAGAGGAGCGCCAGTCAGCGCGGCCATATCAACGCACACATCGAACTGCACAATACATTCATAAGACGTCAAATGATAACGCCCTGAATGGGTTTGTAGCCGCTCGTCAAGATTGCCTTCGATTCACGATTTGCAAACCTCACCCAGCTTTTCTCAAAATGTCCTCTCCTTGACGTTGGAGTCTCACGAAGAGAGGTGAGAGAATGTCGACAAAAGCATTGTGTCCGATGGGAAAAGACACTCACCAGACAGGACGCTCGCAGCATTGGCCGTCAGTCACTTGTATAGTTATCATCCCCAACCTCTAATGAAGAAAAGAAAATGAGGGGAAGTGCCCGATCGATGGCGTTGGACTTCGTAACTCCAGATCGGGCCTTCAGCCCCGTGTTTTCAGGTCGAACGAATAGTGTTGATTTACGTTTGTGGACGGAAGGCGCAATTTCGGCAGAGAACTACAGTTTGATCAATCGCAGCCACTCCTGCGCGGCTGTGAGGTCGTTCTGCGTCAGGTTATGTCCGGTGTCCTGATAGGCGACGGTGACGGCAGCGTTCGCTTCCGTCAGAAGCGCAGAGAGGCGGTCGGTCAGCTCCGGTGGGGCGATTGGGTCATGACGTCCCTGTCCAAGAAAGACGGGCACACCGTCGAGGTCGGGGATCACGTCCGGTTTAATCGTGGGCATCGCCCGCAGCAGAACAGCGCCGCTCAGCACACCGGGGTTCAGCAGCAGCATTGCGCCCGCAATGTTCGCTCCGTTCGAGTAGCCGACCGTGATGATCTTACCGAGACTGTATGTCTCAGATGCCTTCTGTACGAAGTCTGCCAACTCTCCCGATCGAAAGCGCACATCCTCCTCATCAAACACGCCCTCTGCGAACCGCCGAAAGAAGCGCGGCATTCCGCTTTCCAGAACTTTGCCGCGCACGCCGAGCAAATGTGCATTTGGCATGAGCGTCCGTCCGATCTCCAGCATATCGTTTTCATTGCCGCCGGTTCCATGCAGGAGCAGCAGCGTCATGCCATCGGGGTTGTCGGGCGCAGCGAGGAACCGATGGTTGAAACCGAGATCGGCTTTTGTGTCTATTTTGCTTTCTGTCGTATTCATTGCTGGATTCCCCCTACAAACTACAAGCCATTGTGCAGGCAATCTCGTCCGTAGGACGTTCGGTAGAACGCCAGCCGGGCACTGATTTTCACCGGGAATGCGAAACGCTCGCCAGACCGTGGTTTCGATCGGGGGACGGGCAGCGCTATCGCGCCACTGTTTCCGCCCGCCAAATGCAGAGCGTCGGTCGAAATCAGCCTGTTGCCCCGAAGAAAGCGCTCTGTCTACTTCGAAACAGGCAGTGTCAGTTTGGGAAGCTGGCTTTCGATTCGGCTGCGCGAATCCTCCAGCCATGGCGGAAGCATAAGATGCTCCCCCAGACTCGCGAGTGGCTCATCGATCGTGAAACCGGGTGGGTCGGTCGCGATCTCGAACAGCACGTTGCCTGGCTCATGGAAATAGATCGAATGGAAGTAGCTGCGATCCATGACCGGCGATACGCCGAAGCCAAGGTCGCTGAGATGCTTAAGCCAGAGTTCCTGCTGGGCATCGTCGGGGGTACGGAAAGCGATGTGATGGATTGTGCCAGCCCCCGGCATTCCATTCGATGCGTTCGGCTGGCTTAGAATGTCGACGTATTTGCCGATGCCCGTTCCTGCGCCTGCATTCGCTGCGAAGCGCATGCGATTCTGCTCCTCGCTCAGCAGGGTGAAGCCCATTAATTCTGTCAGTAAAGCCGCCGTCTTATTCAAGGTCGCGACTTCGAGCGTAACGCTGTGGAAGCCGGCAATGTCATTGCCTGTCGATTCGGATTCGCTGCCAATCAACTCGAGCGCCATGCCATCCGGGTCGGTAAAAGACAATACTGCTTCGCCGAACCGCAGAGTGGGACCCTCGAAAGCGACACCTTTTGCTCCCAGACGCTGTTGCCAGAAGCCGATAGTATCGGCAGGAATCGCAAACGAAGTAACCGTCGCCTGCCCTTTGCCCTGTCGTCCCCGGCGTGCGCCCGCCCACGGAAAGAACGTCATGATCGTGCCGGGACTGCCCGCCGCATCGCCATAATAGAGATGGTAGGTGCCGGGATCGTCGAAGTTGATCGTGCGCTTGACGAGGCGCAATCCCAGTACGCCGACATAAAAATCGACATTCGCCTGTGCGTCACTTGCAATCGCTGTAATGTGGTGGAGACCTGAAATTGTCGGGTTCATTACACTATTTTCCTTCTGTTTACCTTCCAATACTTTCCATTGCAAACCCTATGCATAGACTCGAGAGCGTTCTGCGCTAAATCCCGAATCGGTTCATGCCTATTCCAGTTCGCTCCGGCTCTGGCATCGACGTTTGAAATCCACTGCTCTACTTATTTTACGCACGATAGCGGTACAGGCTCACCATTTTAGATAAAATTAGTTTGAATTCAAGATAGTTGATGAAAAACAACTGGCCTCAGCGGGAGAACGTTGTCAGGGGCAGGGTAACGCGCAACAGCGTCCCTGCCCCTGATTCTCACGCAAAATCCGAATCCTCAAACTCAGGGCGGATTTCGATCTCAGAGTCCTCCAGCATCGGATTCGGGCAGCGCTTGACCCAATCGACAGCTTCCTCTATAGACTTGACTTGCCAGAGCCAGTAACCGGCGATCTGGTCCGCTTCGGGGGTGAATGGGCCGTCGATGACAGTACGCTCAGTGCCTGAAAATCGCACTCGCTTCGCCTCGTCGGTTGGTCTTAAACCGCCACCACCCACCATAATGCCCGCCTTCACCAATTCCTCGTTGAACTTTCCCATTGCGGTTAGTAGTTCCGCGCTCGGCATCACGCCCTTTTCGCTGTCTTTACTCGCCTTGACAATTACCAGACATCGCATTGCCATTTCTCCTTCGGAATTTGTGTTTCCTGTGTTATACAGTGGTATTCAAGTCAATGATCTACTGACCTCTTCGAGGAAAAAATGGAATGGGTCTGCAAATTTTTATTAGTAGCAGTGAATGCGGGGCACATCTTTGTCAGGGCAGGGTAACGCGCAGCAGCACCCAGCCGCTTTTGTTGGCGACGGTAACGCCGGTGATGGTGAAGCGCACCCCGTTTGCGGCAGTAAACTCAGGTCGGAGGATACGCTCGAACGAATCGCGGGAGCAGATGACGTCAGCCTGTCGCTGTGCCGGTGCGAGATACCGGGCGAGGAACGGCAGAAGAGGAGTCTCATGGGTCTCGAGAGGGGCGTAGCCCGCATAGAAATTCATACTCGGGCGGCGCGGCAGGATGTTGTAATAGACGATGGGAATACCTCGTTCTGCATCGGATCGAGCGGCGGCGGCAAGTGACTGGTAGGGCTCTTGAACTTCGGCACGAGCCACCGCATAGCCTTCGGTACACCCGATGCCGATCACTAGCGCGATCATAGCGACGAGCGCGCCAGCGCCGATCTGCCGCCATTTCAAAGCAGACATAACATTGGAATTTGCTTCAGCACTTTCATTCGTCCTTTTGGATTTGCTGCCACTGTACAGGAAGCAGACCCATGCCGCACCGCTGCCGAGCGCGAGCAGACCTGTCAGGTGCAGCGCGACACGGACGACCGCAGATGAGATCGGGGCAGAGGATGGTGCGAAACGAGGACCGAAGATCGCCGCGATCATCAGCAGCGCACCAGTCACGAAAGCCGCGAACGCCCCACGCTGCAGTGAGCGCGAACCAGTATCGTCAGCAGCATCGGTGTGTTCCCGTGCGGTGCGATTCGCGGTGAAAAGACCGTCGAGCCATCTGCCGAGCAGGATCGCTGCCGCAGGATAGGCGGGCACAATATAGGTTGGCAGCTTTGCTGCGCCTGCGCTGAAGAAGACGAAAATCGTCCAGAACCAGACGAGCAGGAACCGGTGCGCTTCGTACTCGCGATCCCATGCTGCTGAGGCAACAGGTGGTATCGCCTGCGGTGGGAATGAGGGCAGAATGGAAACCTGCCTGTTTGTGGCGCGGAGCCGGAAAGCGGCGGGCGTGAAGCAAGCCCAGGGAAAAAAGCCGATCAGAAAAAAGCCGAAGTAGGTAAAGAAGGGCAAATTGTGAACGGTATCGAGACCCTTGAAACGCCCGATGTGCTGCCGAATCACATACTCTTGAATGAAGGTTCGATTGTTGCCATCGCGTTCGCCAGTGCCAGCGATCAAAATATGCCAGGGCGCAGCCAGAGCGAACAGCACGATCAGTCCAGTAAGTGGTTTGAGCGCGCGGACGGTCGCCCCTGGCTGCGGGCGATAGGGCAGACTCCATTTCGCAAGCGGAGCGAAGCGGCGCGTCGCCCAATCACTACCGAAGAAAATACCGATCACAAGCAGCGGCAGCAGCAGACCGACTGCGCCTTTGGTCAGCACCGCCAGTGTACACATCAGCCAGAAGAGTATGGGGTATCGAACTCCTGCCTTGCTTGCGGTGCTGACGCCTTCCTCTTGCCGCTGTCGTACAGTGCGATAAATCCCCCAGAAAGCCAGCAGCGCGACCGTGAACCAGAGCACGAGGAGCCCGTCGGTCGTCATCTGACGCGCGTCGGCAATCGTCATCGGCGCCGCAGCATAGACCATACCTGCCAGCAAACCGGAGCGGCGCCCGAACCAGCGCCTGCCTGCCCAGAATGTCGCGAAAGTCGCGAGCAGCGCGGCGAGCGCGGCAGGCAGGCGAGCC
This sequence comes from Chthonomonadales bacterium, assembly GCA_038216735.1. Lineage (GTDB taxonomy): Bacteria > Armatimonadota > Chthonomonadetes > Chthonomonadales > Chthonomonadaceae > JBBQPY01. Next base: position 27,788 of record JBBQPY010000010.1, on the reverse strand, counting down.
GACCATTCTGTGATCCCGAAGAGTCGCATCGAACCCGCAGATGCCCAGTAGACCAGGATTGGCTTCTCGAAAAACGGGATTACCGCCACATCGGGACGATCGGCAAAGCGCGTGTTGACACGCGGCGTCACGTAGTCGCCGGAGACGATCATCTGCTTCGCACACGTCACGTAAAGCCCTTCGTCATAGTCGAAAAGCGGTACGCTCTCGACTCGCCAGAAGAACATAAACAGACACAAAAAAAGCAGTCCTAGTTCAGGCAGACAATGACGGAGAACGGCGGCGACAGCGCTCACGGATGCAGACTTGAAGGCTTGCTGAGAGGAGGATTGGACTGGGGACATAATTAGTCGCGGCATCGATCGGGCAAAAAATTTCTTGATATCAGAAGCGCTTTATTGTGTTACGAATGCTGGCTGTTTCGCCATTTCGAACCCGATATCCTGCTGCCCATCGATACCATTTTACCGTACTGATGGATCGAGCATGCACAGGTTTTGTGCTTGTAAGTGTTTTCAAGACATATACTGACCGCCATGGAAAGACATAATTTGCGCCAGCTGCCCTGGTATATGGTCAGACAGATTGACAAACAGTACGAAATTTTGGTATATTGTCCTTCGTCACACTCCCATAAGGATGCGGCTCGACCGATTTATGTGCGCCCGATTCTCGCCGCTGAACGGTAAAGGAAGCAGGCGAAGTCGGGCATTGTAGTGTCTATGTCCTGCATGCGTAAATCGAAGCGCATTTGCGTGGAAGCCAGTTAAAGCGTTGGAGCAGTCAGTACGGACTGTTCCTGAGAATATTTTTCGATCGCAGCGAGACTAAAACAAAGCCGATGTTCGAAAGTCTTTCCGATAAATTACAGGGCGTTTTCCAGCGGCTCCGCGGCAAGGGCAAAGTCACCGAAAGCGACGTCAACGAGGCGATGCGCGAGGTGCGCCTCGCACTGCTCGAAGCCGACGTCAGCTTGCCGGTCGTCAAGGATTTCATCGGGCGCGTCAAAGAGCAGGCGCTCGGCGTCGAAGTTCTCGAGAGCCTTTCTGCTGTGCAGCAGGTCGTCAAAATCGTCAACGACGAGCTGATCGCGCTGCTCGGCGGCGAACAGACCGCCCTTACGCTTTCGCCTACTCCGCCGTCGATTATTATGCTCTGTGGGCTGCAGGGCGCGGGCAAAACGACGCTCTGCGGCAAGATGGCTGCCTACTTCAAGAAACAGGGACGCAATCCGCTGATGGTCGCGTGCGATATCTATCGCCCCGCCGCCGTCAAGCAGCTTCAGGTGCTCGGCGAGCAGATCAAGGTGCCCGTTTTTACCGTGGCGCCGGAAGAGCGCAAAGCGCCTCCAACGATCGCCCGGCTCGCGGTCCAGCATGCCCAGCAGCATGGCAACGACATCGTTCTCCTGGACACTGCAGGTCGGCTTGCGATCGACGCCGAGCTGATGGACGAACTCGGGCAGATGAAGGCGGTCGTCAAGCCGCATGAAATCCTGCTCGTCGTCGATGCGATGGTCGGTCAAGATGCAGTCAATTTCGCGCAGGAGTTCAACTCTAAACTGGCGATTACCGGGCTGGTGATGACGAAGATGGATGGCGATACGCGCGGCGGCGCGGCGCTTTCAATTCGCGCTGTAACCGGCGTTCCGATCAAGTTCCTCGGCGTCGGCGAAAAGCTCGATGCGCTCGAACTGTTTTATCCCGACCGTCTCGCTTCTCGAATTTTAGGTATGGGCGATATTCTGAGCCTGATCGAGCGGGCGCAGGAAGCGGTCTCTGAGAAGGACGCTGCAGAACTCGAAAAGCGACTGCGCGAGAAACGCTTCGACCTCAACGACTTCCTGAACCAGATGGAGCAGATGAAGAAGCTGGGTCCGCTGCAGAACGTGATGAAGATGCTTCCCGGCGTCAACAGTGAGATGCTCGAGCAGTTCGAAAGTCTGAATGCGGAGAAGGTGCTGGCGCGTAAGAAGGCTATCGTGCAGTCGATGACGCCCGCCGAACGTCGCACTCCGACTTCGATCAATGGCCCGCGCCGCAGACGGATCGCCGCGGGCTGCGCTCAGACCGTGCAGGAAGTGAATCAGTTCCTGAACGAGTTCGAGCAGATGCGCAAGATGATCGGCGGCATGATGGACAAAATGCCGGGCGGAGCAAAAAGCGGCAGCGCGATGCCGACACCCTTCGGCGGACTGAAAAAGATGCCGAAAGGCGGTAAAGGCAGTAGAAAAAAGTTTCCATTCAGCCGATAGAAGAATCAACAGAAACTTTTTGTCAAAATAATTTCATATAATTTATCAGCCAGTGAACATATGGGAGAGTGGATACGTCATTAAGTACGCAGAGCAGTATCCTCGATGTACAGACGCAGCCGTCCCCGTTGTTATCATCGCCCCGGTGTGATTGTAAAAGCTAACTTGATATTAATTTGCTCCGGATTGGAACATGCTGTAGCGATATATCGTCTAACAGTGATAACTCCGCACGGGCATGTAAGTTGGTTTGCAATTACTCCACACAAATGACATTCCCCTGTACCGAAAAGGAGTTTCTGCACATTGCCAGTTAAAATTCGATTGAAGCGCATCGGCGCCAAAAAACGCCCGTTCTACCGTGTCGTCGTGGCCAACAGCACCGAGGCACGTGATGGACGCTTTATCGACACAATCGGGACATATGATCCCTGCGTCGATCCTCCTGCACTCATTCTCGATGAGGAAAAAGCGCTCAAGTGGCTGGGTCACGGGGCGCAGCCGACCGACACCACCCGCGCTCTGCTCAAAAAGCTGGGCCTTCTCGACCGTCTCACTCTCGCCAAAGCGGCAGCTCGCGAAGCGAAAAAAGAGACGGCAGCTGCGAAATAGCCGATCTACAGGCACAAGGAGTACACCGTTGGAAAACCTGATCGAGTATCTGGTGAAAGCGCTCGTCGACGAGCCGGAGCATGTCAATATCACACAAGTTTTGCGTGACGAAGCCACAACATACGAAGTGCGCGTCGCTCCTAACGATCTGGGCAAGGTGATTGGCAAACAGGGACGCATCGCTAATGCACTGCGTACCGTCGCCAAAGCAGCGGCGATGAAGAACAAGCAAAAGGTTTACGTCGAGATCATCGCTTAGCCCTTTTCTTTCACACTTCATCATGCCTCGATTATATGCCTTCGTCACCGTCCGTTCCTATGGACTGAAATCCTGTCGGCAGCCTGAATATTGGTTTCGGTATCGGCTTACAGGATTGCTCTCATCGGTGGAAGTGCGTCTGACGAAACAAAGATAGTCCAGTTGTCGGTTTTGTGAAGCGGCGGATCTTATCCGCTGTCGAGCACCAGTAGATGACCGACACTAAACTGGCTTTATAATTCCGCGCTTTCCTTCGATTTTCGGTTTTTCGATCCTTATTTCATCTGGCTGCCAGCCCGCAATAATCTGCCTTCGCCAATTGCAGAGCGTAGTATTTTGCGAAGCTCGCCTGGTTGTTCTGGGATTTGGCTGGAACAGTGACAGACGTACAGAAACAGATACAAAAGCCGGCCGATACCAATACACTCGCAGACTGGAGCCTGACAATCGGGGAAATCGTCGCCCCGTTCGGGCTGCTCGGCGAGTGTAAAGTGCGTATAGATACCGATTTCCCCGAGCGGTTCAGTCGTCTGAAGCATGTCTGTCTGCGCGATGCGAGAGGAAACGCCCGCCTGATGAACATACTCGGCGCGCGTCTGCACAAAACTCAGATACTGCTCAAGTTCGAGGGCGTAACAACGATCGACACTGCCGAAACGCTGCGCAACCATCTCGTACAGGTGCGCGCACGCGATGCTGTTCGACTGCCCAAAGACGAATTTTATATCCACGATCTCGTCGGATGCGAAGTGGTGACACGGTCGGGACGCGCGCTCGGCACGATCACAAATGTACTTCGGAGCGGCGCGAACGACGTCTATGCGATCGGCACTGGCAAAGACGAGATTCTGCTGCCTGCGATCAAGGATGTCGTGCGTGAGGTCGACCTGACACGACGGCGAATCGTTGTCACGCCGACACCGGGTCTGCTGCCCGAAGAAGCTGCTGAAGTCGTTGAGAATGAAGACACCGAATCCGGATCGGCAGCCTCTGCAGATATATCTATCGAGCAGAGCGAGGCTGAAAAAGTCTAAAATCTGACGATCTCCCAGTATGGGCAGGTAAGTGTGTGAGGCAGTGAGCCGCCACCGCTTTCGCTGCCTTCGTTTTTGTACAGCCATTTTTGTGTTGCCAGAGTTCAGGTGCCCGTGGAACATCCCGGGACAGGGCGTTCCGATGCGAATCGACATTATCACACTGTTTCCGGAAATGATCGAAGCTGCTCTCGCTCACAGCATCGTCAAACGTGCCCGCGAACGCAGCCTGATCACGATCCATGTGATCGATCTGCGCGATTATACAGACGATCGCCACCGCACTGCCGACGATATTCCTTACGGCGGCGGCGGCGGAATGATCATGAAGATCGAGCCGATTGCACGTGCGCTCAAGGCGCTCGCAGAGGCGAGCAGCATTGCCGACACGGCTCCTGGCGAAGATTTTCCGCTGCAGTCCACACAAAACGGCGAAGTTGAGGTAAAATACCCTGTCGCTGCAGAAAACGAAACGGCTGCTATCGGCGTCCCGTCAGAAAGACAGGACGCCGCGAATGTGTCTGCATCGCTTCCGCCTACGCCCCGCATTGTGCTGACCGACCCGCGAGGGCCGCGCTTCACACAGCGCACCGCACAGCAGTGGGCTTCGGAACCGCATCTGATATTACTCTGCGGGCACTACGAGGGCGTTGACGAACGAGTGCGAAAGCATCTCGTAACCGATGAAATTTCGATCGGTGATTATATTTTGACCGGAGGCGAACTGCCCGCATTGATCATCGTCGATGCGCTGACAAGGCTCCAAACTGGGGCGCTCGGCGACGCCGACGCGCCTGATAAAGACACATTTGCCGATGATCTGCTGGAATATCCGCACTACACGCGCCCGCGCGAGTACAATGGCTGGAGCGTTCCAGAGGTGCTGCTGAGCGGGAACCATGCCCAGATAGAACGCTGGCATCGCTGGCATCAACTCACAGCAACCCGCGACCGCCGACCCGACCTGTTCGCCCGGCTCGAACTGTCGAAACAAGACGTAAAGCTTTTGCAGGGCGGAGAACCAACCGGCCTCGCACAGCAAAAGACAAGCCGACATGAGACCTCGGAGGCTCTCTCATTCGAAGTGCAATCCGAATGTGAACAAACTTCTGAGCACAATTCATAAAACGAGGCGTTCGTAAATATTACTTTCCGATGGGAAGAGGGCAGGGCTACGCAAAGAAGGCGCAGCAAGCAGCGCCCATACAAATGTCTGGGATATTATTCTTTACAGACACTCAGTCTATAAAACAGGCGAACAACACCGACGAGACAAACAAAGACAAGAGGATAGCGATGGCACTGGGATACGAAACCATACGTGAGATCGAGCGTCAGGAAATCCTGCGCTCACGAGACATCTGGGCAAACAACGAGAACCGCCGCCGTGAGCAGGACGCGAAAGAAAAGAAACGCACAGACTTCGAGCGCGTCACTGTAGAAGAGCGCATTCCCTTGCCAAAGTTCCGCCCTGGCGACACGATCAAGGTATTCGCGAAGGTCGTCGAAGGCGATAAAGAGCGCGTGCAGGTTTTCGAGGGCACCGTGATCGCCGACAATAACGAAAGCAACCGCAAAAGCTTTACCGTTCGCAAGATTTCGCACACAGTCGGCGTCGAACGCAGTTTTCTGCTGCATTCGCCCCGCATTGAGAAGATTGAGGTCGTGCGTTTTGGTAAGGTACGCCGCGCCAAACTCTACTATCTGCGAGACGTAATCGGCAAGAAAGCGCGTATTAAAGAAGACCGCAACGCGAAACGCTAGGCAGGCGGCTGCTTTCTTCGAGTTGCTTTTTTCGGGCTGCATTCGTCTGGTACATATCGCTGCACTCCCGTCTGCAGTTTCGATCGAAATGGAGATGCCCGCCTGCGCGGGCTGAATGCCGAAAAACGCGCCTTCGTAAATCGAATGTGGTTTGCGAAGGCACAGCACAAAGAATTACAGGTTATGAATTCGTCTAACGATACTGGCGCAACTGAATTTTTAGCGAACTTGAGTGTCGGCACTATCGTCGGTATCGCGCTCATTATGACGTTCCTGCGACTGCTTTTGCTGCACTTCAGCCGCACACAGCGATCTGGCGACGGTATCGAAAACCCCTTCGCGCGCGGCGTCGCCGAAGTCCTCGAATCTCTCATCGTCGCTGGCGTTCTCGTCTTTCTTCTCATTCGCCCGTTCTTCGTGCAGGCATATTTCATTCCCTCGGAATCGATGGAAAACACGCTGCTCGGACATGACGCTGGCACTAATTTCCAGACACAGATATCCCACACCGACTCCGTTCACGACCGCCTTTTCGTCAACAAACTCGTCTACCGCTACAGCCATCCGCAGCGCGGTGACATCGTCGTTTTTAGAGCGCCCGCTTCTGCCGATAACGAGCATCATCCTCCGATAGAAAATACGCTGATCAAACGCTGCATAGGCGTGGGCGGTGATACGATCGAGGTCAAGCAGGACGGCGTATATCGTAACGGCGAGCTTCTCAAAGAAGCCTACATCAAAGAGCCGATGCGCGGCGACCTGATGGGTCAATTCAAATTTGGCACGATTGAGACGACTGGACCGATCAAGCTCGCTTCCGACGAACTCTGGATGATGGGTGACAATCGCAATAATAGTAATGACAGCCGCTACTGGGGACCGCTCAAGCGCGAACGAGCAATTGGCAAAGCACAGGTGATTTTCCTGCCGCTCAATCGCATTCGTCTCCTGCACTGAGGGTCTGCATAAAATGAAAGCGCGCGGTTTGTCGCAGGGGCGCTGCGTGCCGCGATCTCTTTGCGTAGCCGCGCCCACTTCCCATCGGGAAGTAGTATAGTGCAACCCTAACCCTCGTTCGCCTTGTTTTTCATTGTACTTTCTGTACTTTTCCTCTCGCTTACCATTCAGAGCCGACTACTATGAGACCATCTTCGGAAAAGGGCGTAAGCGAACTTCTGGCGAATTTGAGCCTTGATACGCTGGCAATTGCTCTGCTCGCATTGACCGCGCTGCGTCTGCTGCTGCTTCTCTGGCGTAAACAGACGGTTCCCGGACAGCCCGCTGAACTACATCCGATGGCGCGCGGAATCGCCGAAGTTGCCGAAGCCTTTCTTGTTGCTGGTGCGCTCGTCTTCTTTTTAATCCGCCCCTTTTTCTTTCAGGCATTTTTTATTCCGACCGGTTCGATGGAAAACACGCTGCTCGGTCACGATGCCGGTGATCGCGGCTACACCGATACCGTCCACGATAACATATTCGTCAATAAACTCGTCTATCGGACGGGCGATCCGCAGCACGGCGATATTGTGGTGTTCAAAGCGCCGAAAGCAGCGGATATGGAAAACGATCCACCCGTTGAAAATACTCTGATCAAGCGCTGCATCGGCGTTCCCGGCGATACGATCCTGATCGATGCGGACGGCGTTCATCGCAACGGCAAACTGCTGAAGGAATCCTATATCAAGGAGCCGATGAGCGCGAGTCTGGTAGGCAATGCAGTTTTCGCCGTTGACAAACCCCTCGTCCTCGGACCACGTCAGTATTTTATGATGGGCGACAATCGCAATTATAGCAATGACAGCCGCTACTGGGGAATCGTGTCGCGTGAGCGCGTAATCGGTAAGGCACAGATGATTTTCCTGCCGTTCAACCGCATTCGTCTCCTGCGGTATGACCCCCCGGTGGAAACGAACGACTCGGTTTCCACACGCAATTCGTCTGCTGCATCGCCCCTCCCCGCCCCTCGCTGAACTCGACTTGCAAAAGCCCATTGCTGACGAGGCGATTGAGGAGTGGATAGTGATCGTCGAGCGTTCCCAAAGAGTGACAGCTTCGAAGCCTCAACTCTCTATAGACTGGTGGCTGGAGGAGCGACTGGCATGGTCGGAAGGCTACTGCTGTCTGGTCGGCATCGATGAGGTGGGGCGCGGCGCACTCGCCGGTCCCGTGGTCGCCGCCGCTGTCGTGCTGCCATTCGAGCGTGTGCCGGACGGCGTGACGGATTCGAAACAGCTCTCGCCGGACCAACGCGAAGGACTTTACCCGCAAATCATGCATCTCGCGCGCGGCGTTGGAATTGGCATCGTGAACGCAGATCGTATCGATGAAATAAACATCCTTCGCGCCACCCATGCCGCTATGCGCCTTGCCCTCGCGGACCTTCCGCCTGGCCTGTTCCCCGACCTCGCGCTGATCGATGGCCTGCCCGTGCTGCCTTTTCCGCTCGCACAGACCGCGCTTGTTGGAGGCGACGGACGCAGCGCCTCGATTGCAGCCGCCTCTATCATCGCCAAAGTGACGCGGGACCGCCTGATGCGCGATTTCGATGCGATCCATCCGGGATACGGTTTTGCTTCCAACAAAGGGTATGGAGCTCCCGTGCATCTGCGCGGTCTCGCACAGGTGGGTCCCTGTGAAATCCATCGTCGCACATTTCGTCCGGTCGCTGAAAGTCTTCAGGGAGCAAAGCCAGCGGGAAGCGTTCCTGCTCCTAAAATCACCGAGGAAGCAAAACGCGCTTATCGAAGGCGCAAAACACCCTGATATCTATGAACTCACCAGAGCGCAGCGAAAAGCAGAACGAGAACGCAAAGTGTATCCGCAGGAAAGATAACAAGCGGGTGGGAGCGCAAGGGGAGCTGCTTGTGCGTCACCATCTGGAACGCAACGGATGGCATGTTCTGACTGTCAACTTTCGCTGTTCGCAGGGCGAAATCGATCTGATCGCCGAAAAGCCTTCTGAAGTTGAGAGCGAGCCGCCAACGCTGGTGTTCGTCGAGGTGAAAACGCGACGCGGTACAACGCACGGCTACCCCTTACAGGCGGTGGACGGACGAAAGCAGGAGAAGCTGCGCCTCTGCGCGCTTGCCTATCTCGGTCAGCGAGAGGCTGGCGGCGACGAGCCTGCCTGTCGTTTCGATGTCGCAGAAGTCTTCCTCGACAGCAACGGACTGTCTCGTATCGTAATGCACCCCGGCATTTTTTGATGAAATAATCGTAGTGCCGACACTTTCGATTATCACACGCTGCGAACCCGTGAAGCAGATATACCAAGTCTACCAGGAAGCTGTTGAGCGTAATTGACAGAAGACAGAAAAAAACAAAGGCGGATAGGCTGTGTGCCTATCCGCCGCTGTTACGAGGACAGAAAGAGGTTTCCTTATCAACGTGCGCTTTTTGGTGAGTGGTTCGGAGGCTCGACCCACTCCGGAATATAGCGCATCCCGGTGAGGAAAAACATTGCAATCGGAACAAGAGCATTATATCAAGTCCAAAACTTTCTGTCAAGCGTTTTTTTGATCTATTTTCACTCAATCTAAGATTTTTCTTATTTTTTTTGTGAGCAGTCTCATTTTCTACAACTTTTCTGCCATGGCTGATGCAGAGTGGCGTGAAAAGAGAGCAGTAGTCGCTCAATCGACATATTCGAGAGAAGCTTTGCTGTCACGCAGCATCACGCTCGAGGTCGCTTCCGCCAAATGTACCTGCATCGTCGTGCCATCCGTAAAATCGAGGGCGAGGTCAGTATCCTGCTGGCGGACCGCTTTGACTGTGCCGCCTGTCACCCCATAGTTGGCGTCGCCCGCCGTTTTAACCGTCATCTTCGAGCCATCGTCGAAGCCGATCGTCAGCTGTCCGCTCTGATGTTGTGTGCTCTGAACCGTACGGCCTTTGATAACACCGGTCAGTTTCCGATTGCTGTTCATACGTCCTCCACTCGACACTTTCAGTCAATCCGTTACTAATGATCTTTTGCCGCTACATAGCCCTGCTTGATCGCATCAGCCTCACTCATGTATTGACCCTTGCTCGTCTTGCCATAATACTTTGCGCCTGGCTGGAAGTACTTCCCGGAATTGGTATTGACCCAGACCTGACCTGTTTGTGGCGTCTGCCGATCGCTCGGCGCGCCTCCGGAAGCGCCATTTATCGTATTCCCGTCTGCACTGTCACTGTTCGATTTCGCGTTGGTTGGCAGATCGGTATGGAAATACTTTTTGTAAGCGCCAATCCAGTCGGCAGCAATCTCGTGCTGCGCGGTCTTCATATCGATCTGCCCCTTGCAGATCATGTTGTGCAGCCGATTTTCGAGACCATCCTTCACCGTCGCGTTCCAGGGCTTGGTGCGGAAAGACTGCGGCCAGAGATTTCTGACAGAGTTAGAACCGCCCATCGAGAGGGGAATGAGATGATCGATCTCGTACTCTTTGGGCTGGCGCGAAGTAATTCCGTAGCTGGCATAGACCTGCTCTTTGACCGCCTGCGGCACGTCACGCACTTTCGAGGAGTAGCCGGAAACGCATACATCGCTGCTGGTTACGTCGAGTGCATCGCCAGGAGTCCGAGAAGCATCCGGCATAATCGGCGCGTTGGCATTGAAATTCGTTCCGACCGCGGAATTATCGACAGACTGACGGCGCGCGCCGTTTGCGACGCTATACGCTCCCGCTCCACGAGAACCGTCAGCGGGCGGATTGTTACGTCCACTGGCGACAGGAGGGGGCGGAGCCGGATTATTGTATGAAGTTGGCTGTGGCTGCGAATGTCCGCAGCCGGCAAGCAGTCCAATTGCCAGCAGACCAGTAATAATCCTCAACGTAGAATGCTTATCGCCCCGTATATAATCGGGCATCATCTCGAATTGCCTCCTCATTTTTAGCTCTTTTCTCTCCGCATCATCATCAAAAATGTAGTCGCGTCCCTTTCGTGAGCCTGCTGTTTGCAGCGATGACGGGAGTCGTAATTTTTTCGTCACGAGCAAGGACGGTTACTTCATCCTCGATCGTCACGCCCTCATCGACCACGACACCGCGCAGATGCACGTTTTCGCCGACTGTAATGCCGTTCATCAAGATACATCGCTCGAGTACCGACCCTGTTCCAATGCGACAATTGCTGCCGATCGCAGTGAATGAATCGACTCGCGCATCCTCGGCAACGACCGTTCCCTCACCGATTTTGATCGAACGGAGCGATGTGGTAACCGCGCCTGAGAGCGTCGCCTGCGTCACGAGGCAGAGCTGCTCTGCACGTCCGACATCCATCCAGAAGCCGCCCGGCGCGATACCATAGACTGCGGCGCGACTTGCCAGGAGGGGTGGGAAAATATCGCGTTCGACGGAAGCGGGAACGCCGGATTCAATGCGCTTTAAGAATTCCGGATCGAAAATATAAAATCCGGCATTGATCAGGTCACTACCGCCCGCATCACTCGCAGCAACGTCGCCTGCGGCGACGAGACGTTTATGTTCCTCGGTCGGCTCCCGCCACTCGGTAACCCGCCCATCGGCGTCGAGCAGTAGGGTCCCGAACGGGTGCGGGGTCGGAACGGGAGTCAGGGCGATTGTTGCCAGCGCATTTTTTGAGCGGTGGAAATCTGCAATCGCGCCCAGGTCAAAATCTGTCATCACATCGCCGTTGAAAACGGCGACCGTCTCGCCGGGAAAGACATCTGCCGCGTTGCGGATCGCGCCTCCGGTTCCGAGCGGTTTGTCTTCGATTGCATAGCGCATCCGAACTCCGAATCGGGACCCGTCCCCAAAATGTCCTTCGATCTTCTCTGCCATATAGTTCGTGGCGAAGACGATATCGTCGATGCCGTGCTGCCGCAGCAGCGCTACCTGATACTCCAGGAAGGGACGATTGACGACAGGGATGAGCGGTTTGGGACGATGATAGGTGAGCGGGCGCAGCCGCGTACCCAACCCCCCTGCGATGATGATGCCTTTCACGCGTTTACAGTCCGTTTCTAATGATTTCAGAAGGGTGAGTTATTGGAACTCGATAATAAGACAGAAATGAGTCGATCGAACATCCCCGGCATCCACGATGGTTTTTCGCATGGAAGACCGGGGATGGCAACTGATGCGGAGTACTCGGTTTTAGAACTTGAAGATCACGCCGTGGTTGTCACATCCTGCTGTGACGACAACGTTCGAAATCGTCATCGTGCTTTTGAACGCCTGCGCTTTGACCGTGTAGGTTCCGGCGGGCAGGTTCGTCAGGTGGAAGACACCGTCGGTGTAAGTCGAGAGTGTGTAAGCTTTCGTGGTCCCGACCCGCACCGCAGTAACAAGGGCGTTATGGAGCACGGTAGCGCCATAGTAAACCTGCCCGACAATTCCGCCTACGGTCGAACTCCTCGCATTCAGGCTTTTGAGCGTCGCATTGGCATCGATGCGTCCCCATCCAAAAGTCGGATCAAAGCCGCCATCGGCGCGAGTGTTGAGTTTGGCAGCGCCACGCTCGATCGCCTGCAGGATTCTTTTAGGTCCATTGGGTGTCGACTGTGTGATTCCGTTTTTGGCCGCATAGAGCGCAGCAAGCGCAGTAACGTGCGGGCAGGCAAAGGATGTGCCGGGCACCGCTCCATAGCTGAGACCATACAGACCGATTGCAGCATACGCTCCATCGGGCTGATTCGGATCGGATAATGTAACCATATAGGTTGGCGCCAGCGTCCAGATCAGAACGTATTCCTGAATCGGATCGAGACCGAAGTCGGCGCCGTTAGGGGAAGTATTGGCAAAAGTAGTCACATCGCCACCAGGTGCGGTAACTCCAAGGCTGTAGCCATGATTGCTGTACGACGCAAGAGCCTCGCCGGCTGTTCCATCGCCTCCATAAGAAGAGGCGGCTACGCCGAGCGCATAGACGAGTGATGCCGGATAGCGGCGTGTCAGACCAAGTGCGGGATCCGCTGTCGTGGCATCGTTACCTGCGGCGGAGATCACGAGCGTACCGGCTTTCCAGGCACGCGTAACGGCGTCTGCGAGCGAGTAAGGAAAGTCGGTCGTATCGAGCGCGAGACTGGTATTGATCAACACGCATTTCGCTTTGACGGCGTAGTCGATCGCATCCTGAACGTCGGAGTCGTCGCCGTTGCCGTTGGCATCGATCACTTTGATCGGAACGATCTGTGCCGGAAACCCGAGACCAGGAATACCCCGGTTACTGTTGTTGGGGGCAGCGCCGATCACACCGGAGACGCTGGTGCCGTGGCCATAATCGTCTTTTGCCAGCGCGGGATCTGGGTCGGGATGAAGGGGATCGGCTTCCAGGGAAGCAATAAAACGGCGCCCGAGGCTATAATTGATTTGACCGCCGTTAACTATATCCGTGTCCGTGTGCCCGCCACTCGGGTTGCCTGTGTAGGAGAAATCAGGATGGGTGAAATCGACACCCGTATCGATCACGGCAACGAGTGGAAGGTGAGATGGACTCGTTGTCCGCAGTGTCTTGCGTTCGGCAGCGGTGTGATAATGTCCGGGATAGGTGTTCCAGGCCCCGAGCGCATTGACGGTTTCGAGTCCCCAGGTATAGTGCCAGTAGGAAGAATCGTCATCCGCAGCGGTATCGATCGTGTCGAGCCCCGAAAGTACGACGATCAGATGCTCCTGATCCTGGATGCCCCAGTAGGAGTCATTTGGTGGGGCAATTGATTCGACTTTGATGTGATAGTCCGGTTCTGCGCAGAGGACTTCGGGCCGCGCGCGCAGAGCGTCGAGCGTTGCCCCGAGCGCTTCACCAGAGGGGATGCGGTACAGGTGCCAGTCGCTGGTTTGCTGTGAGCGAATATAAGAGAGCGGCGCCAGACCTGCTTTGCCGGGAGCGGCATTCGATTCGAGCATTGCCCGTTCGGGTGTCTTCAAAAAAGCGACGGAAAAAGAGTGCGCGAAAGCGGCGGGCGCGACATTTGGGCGTAGCTTAACAAGTATTTTTTCGATCGGTCGGTGGACAGGCAGCAGATTGGCGGCGGCGATTTCGGGAATACGCGCCTGCATCCGGCGGTTGAGCAGGGGATTACGGTTTGTTGCCCGAAGCTGCGGAATTTGTGCCAGCGACGGCAGTGTGAGCGCTGACAGGGCGAGCATTCCAGCGGCGAAAGTCAGAGTGCGGCTCAAAGCGTTGCAGTGGTAAAAAGTGCGATTACGAGTTGAAGTGGCGTTAGCGGTGCGTGTGCGCAATGTGGGGATAGCGCACGTCGGCAACTGAAACATAAGACCCTCCCCCGCGCTGCCTGTGGCAGACACGGAAAACAACAGCCGATTCGCAGTGGTTGTGGGCAGTTGGTCGGTGCGAAATCCGGCTAGAAAAAATTGGCTGACCCAATCCAGCCGTTTCTGCAGCGCTCGATGCAGCCTGCAGAGTTTGATTAGACCGACAGAGAATAGAATATGTTCGGTGTTCGCGACACTGTAGTGTGATTCCTGCAAAAAAACTCATATTTCTATAAACTATTCGCTGATTGATCGCAAATGCTGCAGCATATTGTATTTCCGGCGTGCCGAACAGGTGTCTCTGTTGACAGCTCGCTTTTCCGGCGCGATAGTATCCGCATCAAAATCCTATGCTGTCCACTCATCTTCGATGATGTATGTCTATTTCCTGTTGACGCTCTATGAATCTCGTTCAGCACAGCGTGCTCCTCAAGGGAAGATTTACCACTTTGTAGACAAATTACTGTGGAACAGCGTTTTTGGTTAGAGGCGACCGAGTGTGCATGACGATCTGGTACTGACCTACGGCTAAAAATCTGCACGAACAGATAGCATTTGCCGGAGTGGATTTTCTTTCCGAGACGCGCTTGCGGCGGAAAGCATTGAAGGCCTAGCTGCGATGTAACCAATGTAGTTCTATGTGCTTTTGTGTGGTTACATATCCAGCGTGCCCAGAAAGAATAGGATTGCCACCCGAAAATTAGCGAATCGTCGAGAGCCTCGAGGGTCGAGCGCCAATGCGTCTACGTGCCAGCTCTCGAAGAAAGACTGCGCACCGTATTCGTTGTGATCTGTGAAGAACTGGCAGAAGCTTTCCGTGAAGGCTCAGACATTGGTGGTTTCGAGTTCGAGCCCCAACAGCGCCGCCAAAGCCTTATGTTATCTGTGGCTCAGGGCGTCGGTTGCCAAGAGCCACAGATAGTTTCTGCGCGTAAGCGTCGTGTCTTTTTGCTTTGTCCGCATCTTGTGCTCGCTGCGGCGCGTCTTGTCGAGCGCGTCGTTGAGATGGCAGCAATATGAAAGCGGTCATTGACGGTGTCGGCGTGGAGCAGCGCCGCCTGCCCCGATGCAAGAAACGCGGGCCACATATCCATCGAAACGGAGAGCAAAGTTTGTCGCAGCTGCGTCAATGGGGACTCCATCTGTGTCTGGGTCGCATTGACGTCCGGTCTTGGGTGATCTCCAGAACGCGTTTGCGTCCGGGATCGCTCAGGACGATTAGAGTCCTCATCTCGCTCTGCGCATGTACCAGGAAAATTAAGAAAATCAACGAAATCAATGAAATCAAGACGACTGCGGAATACTTCCGACGAGGCCTGATGCTCGGGCTGCATTCGGTGACCGATGTCATGCCCTGGCTGGATAGGATTTTGACGACAGAAGCGACGCCCGATATTGCTTTGATCGAAGCGTCCCTCAGTGGCAGCCAGGGTACGCTTGCTGTGGCTGACTGGCTCGCCCAGACGCAGGGAGCATTCGACAACAGGATTGTGGCAGGCCGTCTGCTTGGTGCTATGGGCGCGCTGCTCCAACGAAAGCCCGCTCAATCTCAGAAAGTGACAGGCTGGCTTTACCAGATGGCGATGGATGACGAAGTGCCCGATGAGGCAGCAGGAGCGGCGATGTGGTATTTCGATGATGCTTTGGGATTAGCGGTCAATGGCGTTTATGGCAGCGCGGAAGAACTCTGCGATGAACTGCGAGTTTTCTTAAATCGCTATGTCCACGGCACTGAATAAGGCGACTGATTATGCATGACGATCTGGTACTGACCTACGGCTACAAAATCGGCATAAACAAATAGCATTTACGAACGAGAGATCTATTTCCGAGAGGCGCTTGCGGCAGAAAGCGCAGCAGGCTTAGCTGCGATGTAACCAATGCTGCCTGCCGCATGTCAAAGAGAACATTAAAAAGACATTCGAGTAAATAGGCAGGACAAATCGAAAGAGATACGCAAAGGAGAGTCGTCATGCGAAGCGAGATCAAACTCATCGATACCATCCGTGTTCCCGCCCCCTGTTCGGCATCGTGGGAAGAGATGCAGGGCACGGAGCAGAAACGCTTTTGTGAAGGCTGCGGACTGCACGTCCATAACCTGTCGGCAATGACACGTCGGGATGCGGAAAGCCTCCTGCAGGAGAACCCCGATCACCTTTGTGTCCGGTACGGGCAGCGTTCCGATAGCAGCGTGGTCACGGATAACTGCCCGCCACGTCTGCGTCCCGCACGCGCACTTCTGCTCAGGCGCTATGCAGCGATCGCCTCGTTTGGCTTGCTGCTCTGCAACCTGACTGCACGAACTGTCGAAGCAATGCAGCGCACCCATCAAAAGGCTGCCGGAAGCAAAGCCCCTGCAAAGCATACTCCAAGCAAAACGCAAATGAAAGCAGAGATCAAAAAGCAGGGGGATACCGTGCACACTGTTGGGAAACCTTCCGTACGGACATTCATCCTCGGACGCCGAATTATGCCGTCTCGTGCTACATCTGCTGATTCCCTGACGGGTAAGCCCACTTCCGGGCAAACCAACCAACTGCCGGTTCCAGGAGCGGGACACCCCTCGAATGCGATCAAAGGCAAGTCTCCGCTGCCAGCCAGTGGCAAGACACAGGCAGTGCAGGAACCAGAAACAATCGTTCTGGGCGGTATCGGCTCCCGTTTCTAAGCGGCGCTGTACAGCTGATTCGGAGGACACGACTGCTTCATGGTCGAATACTTGATGCGTTCGTGGTGAAAGTGATTCGAATATCGAGGGCGAATTTAACGGAGATTGCAGCGTGACTGAGGTGGAAAAAGGGAACTGCTTGAGACGCCTGTGCTTCCCGAACGACCTGGAACGAGCCTTCCGTGAGGCTTATTTTCGCAGGACGATCCGACCGTTGCGCCTTGCGCTCCTCGTGACAGCCGGGCTTATGCTGACCCAGCAGATCCGCACCGTCATCATGGGAGACAACAATCCCACGCTCGGATTTGCCGCGGTAGCGCTGTTGGCTTTCGTGACAGCCACGTATCTGTCAGCCTTTCCACGCGTGTGGATGCCGTCGGTTGCTGTGATGTATCTGCTCGTTGCGCTGCCGACCCTCTCCCAGGCTGCGGTGACGATCAGCGCGAATGGGGAATATCCTTCCGCGCAGTCGAAAATCTTTGTATTTATCGTCTTTCAGACCATCTGCATGGTGTTTTGCGCCGCTGGCGGACGTCTGCCGTATCTCTGGACAATGCTGGTACTTGCCGGTTTCGAGGCAGGCGCGCTGGGTCTTGTGATCCACTACTTCGCGCCATCGCCCGAGGTGTTGAGCGGGGTGTATCTGGCGAATTCGCTGGTGATCATGGTCACTTTGATGCTGGCAAATCTTACCTTAGAGCGTTTTCAGCGCGGAGATTTTCTTGCCAACCTGCTTTTAGACCAGGAGCGTGCCAGATCGGAGAGTCTGCTCCTGACGCTTCTGCCGGAGTCCATTGCGCAGCGCCTGAAAACTCATCCGGGGATCATTGCCGACGACCATCCGGAGGTCAGCGTGTTGTTTGCCGACATCGTGGAGTTTACGCCTCTGGCTGCCAGTCTTTCGGCGGGGGAAGTGGTTGCCCTCCTGAACGAAATCTTCTCCGCTTTCGACGCGCTGGCCCACACCCATGGGCTGGAAAAGATCAAGACGATAGGGGATGCCTATATGGTCGCATCTGGGTTGCCGGAACCCCGATCGGATCATGCCGAAGCGATAGCAGAGATGGCGCTTGCGATGCAAATCGTCATCGCCGACTTCCGGAGAGGCACGGGCGAAGCCATACAGTTGCGCCTCGGCATTCATTCGGGACCGGTGGTCGCCGGAGTGATCGGCACGCAGCGAACCACCTACGACCTGTGGGGAGACACGGTCAATACCGCCAGCCGAATGGAAAGCCACGGCAGCGCGGGGATGATCCAGGTGACGGAGGCAACGTACCAGCGCCTGCGGGCGCGCTATACGTTCAGCGGACCACGCATGATCGAGGTAAAGGGACGCGGGCAGATGCCTGTCTACTGCCTGCAGGGGAGGCTTGCCTCGAATGGGGATCTGCCTGCGCCGGGCGACCAATGAGGACAAATGTATGTGTGGACGCAGTTATTCTCACATCCAGCACGATGTCGGCGTATAGTACGTAAACGGTTCCTGATGGAATGTAAACCTTCCTCCTAATTCATAAAGACCTTACCGACGTCCCTATCGCCCGAAACGCACAATCAAGTTGCTTGCGCCACTGTGACATACGTATTTCAGGGCATTCAACGTCGGTCCACTTGTTATGCATTTGCTGATGTGTGCAAGAATGAGGATAGTTCTACATTAAACATTGACCACTGCGTTCGCTCCCTTAGATTGCTGCGCTCCCGTTTTTGCTCGTTTTTCAGGCGGACTCCTTCGCCGTTTCGTGGGCATACGGCGGTGGCACAATCCGGTAGCCCGGCAGTTCGCCCACTCTGCACAGATGGCAGACCCGAATGCCCACGCAGCGCCCTGCTTCCTGCCACTTCACCGTATGCGCAAGCACAAAACAGGCACACTCCCCGAAGGCGAGCAGGATCAGCACACAGATCATGGTCTCTGGATCGGTTTTGCGCCGATAGACGAGCGTGCCTTGTCTGTTAGAGAAAGTTGTCTGGCAGTGGCCGCTTTTCCAGCGATCTTTTGAGACCGTCATGAACGGTGAGGTTGCCCTCCTTTTGCTTGCCTCTTGACGGGCAGTCGAGATTAAGACAAAATAAGGGCGGGGGTTGATAGCAAACTCCGTAAGTTTTGGTGGCGTAACCAACGTTACGATGCAGCCAGACCCACTTTTGCCGCTACTCTCGCTTTTCACACGCTATTGCACAGTTACTTGGAAGAAGAGGGGATGCATTAAAACCCTGTTCGTTTACCCTGATTTGTTTATCCTGCTTTGATTACCCTGATCGAAAGGCGAATGCATGACGAAGACAATCAGAATCGGTATCATCGGACTCGGGTTCGGGGCTGAGTTTATTCCCATCTACCAGAACCACCCGTATGCCGAGCCAGCCGCGATCTGTCAGCGCGACCCGGCGAAACTCGAAGCGATCGGTGAGGCATTTGGGGTGGCAAAACGCTATACCGACTGGCGCGAAATGCTTCAAGACCCCGAACTGGATGCAATCCATATCAATTCTCCCATTCCTGACCACGCGGCGATGGCACTGGCGGTTCTGAACGCGGGAAAGCACTGCGCCTGTACGGTTCCGATGGCGACCAATCTGGAGGCGCTCAGGGCGATCTGCAGGGCGCAGCGTCATTCGGGCAAGAACTACATGATGATGGAAACCGTCGTCTATGCCCGCGAGTTTTTCTTTGTGCAGGAACTGCTCAAAAAAGGCGAGATGGGACGCCTGCAATTTTTGCGCGGCGCGCATCAGCAGGAGATGGCAGGCTGGCCCGGCTACTGGGAGGGTCTGCCGCCGATGCATTATGCTACCCACTGCGTCAGTCCGCTCCTCGCCCTCGCAGACACACTCGCCGATTCGGTCGTCTGTCATGGTTCCGGACGAATCGACGCGGAGCTCGCCATCAACTACGGCAGTCCCTTTGCCGTCGAGACGGCAACGATGAAACTGCGCGATTCGGAAGTCGTCGCGGAAGTCACCCGCTCGCTGTTCAACACCGCGCGGCAGTATCGAGAATCCTTCGATGTGTATGGATCGAAAGTTTCATGGGAGTGGTCTCAGGTCGAGCATGAGGAGAGCCTTCTTCACTATGGCGAGGAGGTCCGGCGCGTCAAGGTCGGGGACTACGCGCATCGTCTGCCTGAGAGTATTCGGCGGTACACCACCAGCGGCGTCTACGATTCCGATGTGAACGTGCATCTGTCCTTCAAGCAGGGTTCCGGGCATGGCGGCTCGCATCCTCATATGGCGCACGAGTTCGTGATGTCTATCGTCGAGGGACGTGCGCCCTTCCCGAATGCCGAACAATCCGCCAACTACACTGCGGTCGGCATCTGCGCGCATGACTCCGCTCTGCGCGGCGGCGAGCGTGTCTTCCTGCCGGATTTCACCAGTTAATCTCATCGTAAGAAGTCCTCTAAAACGCTTCGGAAAGGTACGCATGACCCATTTACGCGCTGAGCATACGGACGAGCGCATCGCCCTGTATCGTGCCGGCCTCGATCTCCCGCTTCTGACGCAGCAAGCCGCTCGAGACAAACGCGCCTATATTCACCCGATTCTCGCGCCGGACGGAATCGGAGAACTGACGGAAAACCAGCCGGGGCACCACCTCTGGCAGCATGGTCTGTATGTCGGGCTGAACGACATCAACGGCGTTGGTTTCTGGGAAGAAGGGCTGGGCAGCAACAGAGCAAACGATGGCTCTTTCCATCCGCATCCCCTTGCTGCGCCTGTCGTTTCGGGCAGTACGGCAGCATGGGATGTAATGACGGACTGGAGAGATCCAGACGGCGGTGCGATGCTGATCGAAAAACAGAGCTGGCAGCTGACGGATAACGGAGATACGTTCGTTCTCGATGTGGAATGGACACTGACGGCGGCAGTAGATTTACGCTTCGGCAGGTATGACTACGGGGGACTTTTCCTTCGGATGCCCTGGCGGGCAGAAACAGGCGGAAACGTTCTCACCAGCGAGGGCGCGGTCAGCACGGACACTGCCGAAGGACAGCGAGCCCGCTGGATCGCCCTTTCTATGCCGATTCCGGGTCGCGCGATTGGTCCAGCGGGAATTGCGTTTCTGGAGCATCCCTCCAACCCCGGGTATCCCAACCCCTGGCGAGTCGACGGCGGATTCGGGATCGTGCCGAGCCGCTCGATCGCCGGGGACTGGCATCTTCCCGCCGGCGCGCAGAGCCTCAATCGCTATCGCCTGTTCATTTATACTGGCGGAATCGATCCCTCCATGGTTGAAGCGGAGTGGAAGCGATTTGCCGGTGGAGAGGGAAGCATCGCATGAACTCCGCCATTATCGTCCATCCGGATATCGAGGCTTCCTGGTCTTTCGCTGCCGATTATGCCTACCGTAGATGGCGTGAGCAGAGCCAGACCGAGCTCATCCGCCTGGAACCTGCCGACCGGCGGCGCGCCGGCGAAATCCTGACAAATCCCGACTCTATTGCGCGATTGATTGCCTGGGGCGTGCCTTTTACGGAGGCATGTCTGGATGCGATGCCAGCGCTAAAAGAAGTTGCCCTCCAGGGCGGCGCCTATGGTTCCGCCGCAAACGTCGGGCTGACGGAGCGGATGAAGGCGCGTGGTATCCGGAGCTATACCCACCCGACCGAAGGGTTCTGGGGACAATCCGTATCCGAATTTGGTCTGGCGCTGACGCTGTGCGGGCTGCGGCGCATTCCGCAAACCCATCATCAAATTATTACCGATCTGGCGCCGTGGGACTACAGCCCTGCTGGCAACACGGGGCGACCCGGGCAGCGGGCACACCAGTACGGGGACGATTCGCGTTTCACGAGCGGAACAATCGAAGGCAAGCGGATACGCATTGTCGGCGCGGGGAACATCGCCAGCCGATACGCCAGCTTCGTCCGGATGCTGGGGGCGGATGTCGCAGTATGGGACCCCTTCGCGTCGGAACCGTGCTTTCACCGTGCCGGTTCGCGGCGCGAGTATCATCTGGATCGCTTGCCCCTGGACGCCGAAATCTTCGTTCCCATGGTTCCCCTGAATGACAGCACACGGGGTCTCGTCACCGCAGCGCACATCGACTCGCTGCCGAAAGGCTGTCTCGTCGTTCTCGTGACGCGTGCAGGGATCTGCGACGTTCCCGCGCTGCGCCGAAGGGTGCTGGCGGACGAACTGGCGCTGGCTGCCGATGTGTTCGATATCGAACCGCTGCCGCTGGATGACCCGCTGCTGGGGCGGCACAATGTGGTTCATACACCGCACAACGCAGGGCGTACCCGACAGGCTAACGAGCAATGGGCAGAGGCAATATTGACGCAGTTCGCGCCAGTATCCGGCACAGGCTCGAATGGAGAGCGTAATGTCTGAACACAATTTGAATCGTACACTCGAAGATAGTATCTACGGCTGTCTGCTCGGTGGAATGATCGGGGATGCGATGGGCGCGCCGGGGGAGAGGTTAGACCCGGGCTGCACTCCCTAGTGTACATGCTTGCAGTTTGCAAAGTTACGAATCTAGTGTGCGAAAGCGAGTAATCAGGCGGGCGCAGCCGCGTCGAGTGCGTAGGCGAATGCCTGGTCCAGCGTGAGGGCGTCGCCGACCGCGAAAGCGTCAGTGAATCCCACTTCGCCGAGTGCAGCACGGGCAAGCACGCACTCGCGTGCCTGCACCTCGCTCTCGAAGGGCGTCAATGGCGCGCCCGCCGAGCGGCGCAATGCATTCGCGGCGCCCCAGAGTCCGGCAGCCCGTTCCCACTGTCCCTGCGCGCAGGCGAGCGACGCGAACGACTCGATAGCATAGGCCGCCCCCCGCTTGTTGCCCATATCCAGTGTAATCTGCAGGCTCGCCTGCTGTAGCGCATGCGCCACCGGAAAGTCGCCTTCCTGCTGCGCGATATCGCCCAGATTGTTCAGTGAGATTGCAATACTGCGCTGGTCGCCCAGGGCGCGCTGCACTTCAAGCGCCTCATTGAATACGTCTCGCGCCTCCTCCAGCCTTTCCAGATTCAGCAGCGCCACGCCCATGTTGCTCAGTGCGATCGCCGCGCCTGAGGAATCCTGCAGCGATTTGTGCAGCGCCATTGCTTCATGGAACAGCGCAAGCGCGCCCTCGTTATCATCTAAATTCTGCGCGACGATTCCGAGCTGATTGGTTACGTAGCCGACCTGACTGAGATCGCCCGCCTCCCGTGCAACGGCAAGGCTTTCTCGATAGAAAACCGCGGCGCCATGATAGTCGCAGACACTCACGATCAGGTTTCCTACAGCGCAAAGGGCAGAGGCGCGTATCGCAGTCGGCTCTGCAACCTCCGGACGCGCCAGCGCCGCCATCAGATGCTCGCGTCCCTCACGCCAGTATCCCCGGATTTCCCAGAAGCGCCAGAGACTCGTCGCCAGCTTGAGCCCGCCCTCCGCGCCCTGCGGATCGCTCTCGAACCACTCGAGTGCAGCACGAAGATTGTCATGTTCGAGTGCGAGCAGGCGAAACACGGCGGCGGCATCGGGACCATTCTCACGCGCGACATTTTCCTCAGCAAGCGCAGAATAATAGTCCCGATGCTGTCCACGAACCATGCTGCCCTCGTCGCTGTCGGCAAACTTCTCGCGAGCATACTGGCGTACCGTTTCCAGCAAATGGTAGCGCCCTATCCCCTCTTCCTCCTCGAATACGACAAGCGATTTATCGACAAGACCGATGAGCAGATCGAGTATCTGCCAGTCTTCAAGAGTGCTGTGCTGCATACCGCTCTCGCTGCTGCCCCGGTTTTTTGTGTGCACACTGTCCCCGTCCAGACCTTTTTCATATCCTGTTTCGGTGTCTGGAGTGGCGTCCTTGTCGGAGCAGACCGCTTCTGCTGCTTCGATCGTCCACCCCCCTGAGAAGACAGACAGCCGTAAAAACAGGCGTTTTTCATCCTCCGTGAGCAGGTTATAACTCCAGTCGATGATCGCTCGTAGGGTCTGTTGGCGAGGAAGCGCAGTGCGGCTTCCCCCCGTCAGCAGACGGAAGCGGTCATGCAGGCGCGCCTCGATCTGTTCGACGGACATTCCCCGGACGCGCGCCGCCGCCAGTTCGATCGCGAGCGGGATGCCATCGAGTCGCCGGCAGATGTCTGCGCTAAAGGAGGCATTTGCATCGGTGAGTACAAAACTCTGGTTTGCTGCTTTTGCCCTTTCCACGAAAAGCGAAACCGCTTCGCAATCTGCAAGGTTTGCGGCGCTGGGTATCAGGGTCGAGTCGGGCAGAGAGAGGGAGGGCACTCGATATGTCTGCTCTCCTGCGACGCCGAGTCCCTCGCGACTTGTTGCCAGAATACGAACGCCGGGACACTGCTTCAGCAGCGCGTCCGTCAGCGTGGCGCATGTAGAAAGTAGGTGCTCGCAATTGTCGAGCAGCAGCAGCATTTTTTTCGTGCGCAGTGTCTCGATGAGAGTCTGAGTAAGCGGTCGCCCAGGCTCCTCCCGGATGCCGAGCGCGTTCGCCACCGCCTGCGGCACCAGGTCAGGATCCGAAAGCGGCGCGAGTTCAATGAGCCAGACGCCATCCTCGATCGCTTCCAGATAGTCGGCGGCGACCTGCAGCAACAACCGTGTTTTGCCAGTGCCGCCGCTCCCGGTAAGCGTGAGCAGCCGCCGTGCCTGGAAGAGTAGGCGTACCTCAGCGCACACTTTTTCGCGCCCGATGAACGAGGTCGTCTGCACCGGCAGGTTCGTCTGCGTCGGTAGAAGCGAACGAAGCGGCGGGAAATCGGAGGGCAGATCGGGATGAAGCAGTTCGAAGACGTGCTCAGCGACAGACAGGTCACGAAGGCGGTGCAGACCCCTGTCCCGGAGCTGCAGTCCCTTCGGTACAGAACCGCAAGTGCCGCGAAGGCTTTCTTCGGCTGATCGCGAGAGCAGGGTCTGGCCGCCATAGCCAATCGCGAGCAGCCTGGCAACACGATTGAGCGGCACACCGAAATAGTCTCCATCACGCTGTTCGGCGCAGCCGGTGTGCAGGGCGATCCGAGCGCGCAGAGGCGGACCCGGAGCCCAATTTTCGCAATGAAGGGAATTCTGTGCGGCGACCGCAGCAGCCAGCGCATCGGGGGCATTGGAGAAAGCGGCGCAGAACGCGTCGCCGATCGTCTTGAACACGACTCCATTATGCCCTTCGATCGCGCTCCGCATCAGGGTGTCATGGCGGGCGAGAGCGGTTTGCATCGCTGCCTGATCCTGCTCCCAGAGGCGCGTACTGCCCTCGATATCAGTAAACAGAAAGGTAACGGTTCCATCTGGCAGGTCGGACATAGTTTAAACTCTCTCCTCTTCGCCGGAGCTGCGTTCCCCGAAGCCGAGTTCTACGCGAGTAAAATCATCGAGCGCAGAATTATCGAGGGCGAAGTCTATCGCCTGGAGCATCGTCATTCCGGCGCCCCGCTCCTGCGCTTCCGCGAACCTTATCATACCCAGGGAGTCACGAACCAGCGTGATCTGCACCTCATTTTCGCGCTTCTCGTCGGGAGGCAACGGCGCATGGATCGCTTCACGCAGTGCTGCGGCCGCGCCATAGAGTGTGACGGCTCGGTGCAGATGTCCTGAGTGTCGCTCCAGCAATGCGAAACTTTCCAGTGCATAGGCAGCATCGAGGCGGCTGCCAACTTCCTGACAGAGCCGAAGACATTCTATGAGATGCGTACGAGCGGCAGTATAGTCGCCCAGAATACAGTCCAGGTATCCCAGGCAGCCGAGCGACAGGGCCATTCCTTCTTTATCACTGCTTTGCCGACGCAGAATTAGACTCTCCTCGTAGAGAGCGTGTGCCGCCGTGTAGTCGCGCTGCTTCTCGGCGAGAATGCCCATATTCACCAGCACGAAGGCAAGGTGCCGTGGCTCTCCGAGTTCGCGATAGAGAGCTAAGCTTTCGCTATAAAATTCTTCAGCTGCGGCAAAGTCCCCCCGGTCTTTGGCAGCGATCCCGAGATTGCCGAGCGCGGCCGCGATGCCGAATTTACAGTCCACTTGCCGATAGATGACCAAACTCTCTTCGAGAAGAGGGCAGGCCGCCTGTGCATCGCCCTGCATCCAGGAGATTGTCCCTGCGCCGCGCAGGGCGTGGGCACGCTCAAGCGTTAGCTCCTGCGCCGCCGGGCGCGTTAGCGCCGCGAGCAGACGTTCTTTACCTTCCTTCATGTGACCGCGCGTCCACCAGAACTGCGACAGCGCCCCTGCCATCCGCAGACCCATTCGCTGCAAATCCAGGCTTTCCAGTGGGTCTTCGGCTGCGTTTATTTTTATGGAAGGTTCTATCGCGTTTTCCGTTGAAGTCTCTGTCGCGCCTTCAATCGGATTTCCAGACATATTTCCAGAGGAACGTTCGCCAGGACTTTTTACTATACTCTCTACTGGAGGTTTCACTCGATTTTCCACGGGACTTTCTATTCGAGCTTCCAGGGAGTAGTCGAGCGCGGAGCGCAGATTGTCGTGTTCGGTCTCGAGCATATCATACCAGTATGTCTGCTCCGATCCACCCAGTTTTTGGGTTGCCTGGAGCGTGAATTCCCAGCACCAGAGGGCGTATCGCGCACGGATTTCCGCTGCCTCGCCACTTTCAATCAGCCGGTCACGGGCATACTGGCGAACTGTCTCCAGCAGGCGGTAGCGAGAGGTGCCGCCGCGCTCCTCGAAGATCACCAGCGATTTGTCTACCAGCGTCAGCAGCATATCCAGAACTTCCCAGCTCTCCAGCGTCGTCCCGGAGCCAGGAGACGATGCTGACTGTGGTGACCCCTCGTTTTCCTGTATCACGGAAGAGTAACTAAGGGACGATTGGAGAATTGCAGATAAGGCGCTGGACGCCCCGACCGCAGCCTGAGTAGATGTCGGAGCGAAAGGTATTGATGGCGAAGACAGCGCAGGCGACGATGGAGAAGCCGCCGAAGTAGACTCCGAACAGACTCTCTCGACCGCCTCGAGGGATGCCCCGCCTGCGAAAACCGACAGGCGGCAGAGCAATGTTTTCTCCGCAGCATTCAGCAGGTCGTAGCTCCAGTCGATTAAGGCGCGAAGCGTCTGCTGGCGTGGCAGAGCGGCGCGATTACCGCCGACCAGCAGACGGAATCGATCGTGTAAGCGTGCCTCGATCTGTTCGACGGAGAGCGCGCGGACCCGTGCAGCGGCGAGTTCGAGCGCGAGAGGAATCCCGTCGAGGCGGCGGCAGAGTCGTGCCAGCGTCGGCGCATTGGTGTCGGTGATCTCGAATGCGGGGAGTGCGGCGCGAGCGCGTGTGGCAAACAGACCGACCGATTCCGACTGCATGACACTTGAGACCGTCTGTGTCTGGTTCTTGTCTGGCAGCGACAGCGAGGGTACGCGATAGGTCTGTTCGCCCGCAATGCTGAGGCTCTCACGACTGGAGGCGAGAATGCGGATACCGGGGCACTGCTTCAGCAGCGAATCGGTGAGATGCGCCACTGCCCCGAGCAGATGTTCGCAATTGTCGAGCAACAGCAGCATTTTTTTTGCGCGAAGCGTGTCGGTCAGCGTTAATAGGAGCGGTCGACCCGGCTCTTCATGGATGCTGAGCGCCTGCGCTACCGCCTGCGGCACCAGCGCGGGGTCGCCGAGCGGGGCAAATTCGACGAGCCAGACACCCTCCTCGAGCGTCTCCACCATCTCCGCCGATACCTGGAGCATCAGACGCGTCTTGCCGGTGCCACCGCTCCCGGTGAGCGTGAGCAGTCGCGTCGTGGAAAGCAGCCGGGCGATATCGCGCATTTCCTGTTCGCGCCCAATGAAGGAGGAGGGCTGTACGGGAAGGTTCGTCGCTGCGAGGTTGAGTGAAGCGAGTGGGGCGTTGTCGGTGATCAGCGCGGGATGCGTCAGTTGCCAGACGCGCTCTGGCTGCTGAAGGTCTTTCAGGCGGTGGCTGCCGCGCTCGATGAGCGCGGAATCTTCCGGCAGCCGATCGCCGAGGCTCTCATGTGTTGATCCCGAGAGCAGTATCTGGCCGCCGTGTCCGATCGCG
>JBBQPY010000009.1:0-54843 GCA_038216735.1 Chthonomonadales bacterium | reverse complement strand
TCTCCTGCGAACGGTCGAGCAGGAGGACGATGCGAACCCGGGTCAGGGAACGGGCCTTCTGCTGGCCCATGCGCGTGATGGTATTGAGTTGCTCGCGTTGGTCGGCTGTGAGGGTAAGGGAAGTATGTTTGCTCATACCTTCAGTTTACCCGCCCAAAACGCATTATCTAAAACTTCGTTAAACTAACGATTAGTGATACCAATACCGAGAATTTCGACTGGTGGACACAATTCAAGAAGGTGGGTCAGTGATGAAAACAGGACTGATGGTATGCTTCCTGCTCGCGATAACCACCATCGCGCGGGCGGATATTTCGCTGCCGAAAAATGTGCAGGCTGCCGTCGATCTGGCGCTGGAAGTCTCCCTGGATGCCAACGCCGATCAGAAACGAGTCGTGCGCAAGCCGGGAGCGGAAAATGCAACTATGGCACGATTCTTGCAGGCTATGGATGCGCTTGCTGCGGAGGTGAATCCTGCGCTTGCTAAAAAGATGGCGGCGCAGGAAAGCGACAGCATTTCCGCCAAGCTGATTACGATCGCCTGCTATCGTAAATCGAACCCGCAGTTGTACCAAGAGGTTGTCGAAGGCTTTGTGCTTCAACGCCCTGGCTTTGGTGGACACAGCAATCATATGCCACCCGCTCCCTACGCGCTGAAGGTCGAAAGGTATCGACTCCTCTGGGAATATATGCTGCTGGCTCCTTATCCCGAGCACCCGGCAGCCTACTACAAATACGAGATACAAAACGCGCTGAGCGCAATCCACAATGACGTCTCGCTGCTTACCGTGGTGCAGATGTTTTCTTATACTGTGCGTGTAGAAATGAGACCAGCGATAGTGTCGTCCGGATTGTATCAGGAAAATATTTTGGCAACCATTGGTGATTTCCCCGGGCAGCGCGGACTGGCGGCGTTTCTGGAATGCTCTCGACTCTGGCACCAGAAAGCGCACCCACATCTGCACAGTACCGATCCGTTCATTACCGACGAGCCCGATGTTCCCGAGTATATCGCGGAAAGAATGTACAGAGGATTTCCCTCGAAACACAGCGTACTGTGGCACGAGGCAGTCGCTGCTTTCGCGTCACACAACACCAATCCGGAGTACACCGAACTGCTCCACGAGATACGGACAGCCGGACAAGACCTGCTGGAGAAATCCGCCGGGCAATAGTGCTCAATGGATACATTGCGCCCTGCGGTGGGGAGGCAGCCTTCCAGCCAACAGTTTCGCCAACAAAATACCAGGAAGGGCTCGGCTTGCCAGCCGAGCCCTTTCTTGCCAAGTCAGTAAAAATCCTGCCGACAGAGAATGCTCCTCGCGTTATATGCCCTACCCCACCTATACTGCTCTCCAAACCGGCTCGCTCTCATCCGATAATCAGTCAACCAGTTGCGTCCGCAAGACAGCCTCGCTTCGTTCTGCAGTATACATGGCTGCAGGCGAGCTTTGACAAACCTACTTTCATTCCTACGCATCTGCCTGACGAGCTGCTCTTGCCTGTCAAATGTCTGCTGATGTCCAGTTGTCCGATGCTTTCCAGTTGTCCGATGCTTTCCAGTTGTCCGCTACTTTCGGTCACCGCCGAATAGTTCGATATTGCAAAGGTCGTTCGAAGTGACCAGATCTTCCAGAACAGTTTCCGATAATTTGCCCCCGCTTTTTGCCTCCCGCAAGAGACTGTTGGCAATGGCACTGTTTGTGCTGCTTTCTGTCTTACTGCTCTTCCATGGCATGACCACCGAGTATATTGCCTCAGTTTATGACCGTGATGTGAACCTGAGTGGTTCACTGCGCTATCGCACCCTCTGGCTGTATGGGGCTGCGCCAGGAGGCAGTATACGGCATAGCAGCAATCAGGAAATACTTGCCGAGCTCGCAAAGATGAACTCCATTCTGGCAGATCTCAGAACACGCCATTCGGAATCGGCGTCTGTGATGAGTTTTTCCTGGCATGCCTTCGCATCCGCGCTGCAGCAGACGCAGAAAGTGGACTGGCAGACCGCCAATCGAATGCGTGATGCCGCCGACATTTTCACAGCAAGTATCGAACAGGAAGCGCGGCAGCGGCATCGCAACTCGTTGTGGCTCTTTTGCGGAGGCATTTTCGTGACTCTCCTCGCTGCGCTGCTGAACGCGCGTTCCGGACAGCGTCTCCTTCGTGAAGAGCAAAAACAGTTTGCCGCCGACGAACGATTTCGTGTACTGTTCGAGTTTTCATCGGACGCTCATCTGCTCTTCGACGATACGGGGATCATCGACTGCAACAATGCAACGATCCAGATACTGGGCTGCGGTGACAAATCGGAAGTACTCGCAATACATCCCGCCGTGCTCTCACCAGCGTTCCAGCCAGACGGCAGACGCTCGATGGCGAAATGCATCGAGATGGACCGAATTGCCAGGGAACAGGGTCATCATCGCTTCGAATGGCTGCACCGCAAGAAGGATGGCACAAATTTTCCTGTCGAGGTCACTCTCACACCGGTTGTACTCAGTGGCAAATCCGCGATGCTGACCGTCTGGCATGATTTGACGGAGCAAAAAAAAGGAGAGAAGGAGCTTCAGCTTCTCTCGACCGTCGTGGAAGAGTCTCTAAGTGGAATAGTAATTACGGACCCGGACAAACATATAATCTATTTCAATCCCGCTTTCGAACGGCTGTCTGGATACACTCTCGAAGAAACACAAGGTCGCTATCTCGATGATCTTCTGCAGGGCGAACAAACGGATCCGCATACGCGGGAATGTCTGCACGATGCGTTTGCCGCTCGCGAGCCGGTCTCGATCGAGATTCTGAACTTCAATAAAGTCGGCATTCCTTACTGGATCGAAATGCATATCGCCCCGGTATTCGACTCGCTCAGATCCCTTACCCATTATGTGGCGATAGAAAACAATATCACGCGACGCAGGCAGGCAGAGGATACTCTTCGCCAGAGCGAGGGGCGCATGGAGGAGGCGCAGCGCATCGCGCACCTCGGCAGTTGGGAACTGGATGCCGCCACGATGAAGGTGACATGGTCGGAGGAGATGTTCCGCATGCTCGGCAGTGATCCTTCGCAGGACGTCCCCGACTACTCGGATCAGATCGCCGCCTATCACCCTGAGGATGAAGCATCGATTGATATGCATATCAAGCGAGCGATCAAGGAGGGTACCGGCTACGAGTTGGATCTGCGACGCATCGATCCCTCGGGGACGCTCCGGTGGTTTCATGCGATCGCCAAACCCATGTTCGATTCGGATGGGCGTGTCGATCGGATTGTCGGCACACTGATGGACATCACTGAACGAAAGCAACTCTACGAGCAGGTGCAGCTCAGCCTCACGCTGATCAATGAACAGAACGCGGAGCTGGAGCAGCAGAAAGCGGAGATGCAGCGGGCGAATTCACAACTGGAGGCTCTGGCGACCACGGATGGACTGACCGGGCTGAAGAACCATCGCGCGTTTCAGGAGAAGCTCGGGGAAGAGTGCGCGCGAGCCAGGCGCGGCGGGGCCGGGCTGTCGCTCCTTTTGCTGGATGTCGACAAATTCAAAGCCTTCAACGATGCCTATGGACATCCTGAAGGAGATACTGTGTTGAAAACGGTAGCGAAAGTGCTCCAGACCGCCGCACGTGAGACGGATTATGTGTGCCGCTACGGAGGCGAAGAATTCGTGATCGTGCTGTCGAACACCGACGCACAGGGCGCAATCGCTGCTGCAGAACGCTTTCGCGAAGCAGTCGAGACATACCCCTGGCGTCTGCGTCCGGTGACTGCCAGCTTCGGTGCGGCGACACTGAAAAAGGGACTTGAAACAACACAAAGTCTGGTCGATGCAGCGGACAAAGCGCTCTATGCCAGCAAGAAAGCAGGGCGTAACTGCACGATTCACGCGTCGGAACTTTCCAGTCAGGATGCATCGAACGAACTGGAGGGGAATGCGAGTCTGCCCTATTCGGATCTAATCCGGGAGATGCTTCAGCTGCAGGCGGATACTCTGATTTCTGCTTCGGAGCAGATACAGGACACGCTGGCGCAAGCCTATGACGCGACAATTTTGAGCTGGTCACGGCTGCTCGATGTGCGCGATAAGGAGACGGAAGGACACAGCACGCGTGTCACGAAACTGACTGTGCAGCTGACGCGGCATATCGGCATGAACACGGAGGAAGTGCTCTATGCGCGCTGGGGCGCGCTGCTCCACGATGTGGGCAAAATGGGAGTTCCCGATAACATCCTGCACAAGCCCGGTCCGCTGGACGAAGCGGAGTGGGTCGTGATGCGGCGGCATACCGAGATCGCAAAAGAAATGCTGCTGCCAGTTTCGTTCCTGCGCCCGGCGCTCGATATTCCCTATTGCCATCATGAAAAGTGGGACGGTACGGGGTACCCGCGCGGTTTGAAGGGAAACGACATTCCGCTGGTCGCGCGATTGTTCGCCGTGATCGATGTGTATGATGCGCTGACCAGCGACCGCCCTTATCGGGAGGCGTGGTCGAAGGCAAAGACGGTCGCACATCTGCGCAGCCTGTCCGGCACACATTTCGATCCTCGTGCCGTCAAAGCGTTTCTAGAGATGCTCAACGACAAATCCAGTATAAAATCGACCCATATACACACTATCGAAGCTGTGAAACCAGAAACAAAAGCAGAAGTCAAATCAGTAGGAATGGACGAACCGGGCAGCCTCGCCGCATGAATGCGATATGACTGCCCGGCGCGGGTCGAGACAAAAACCTGACTGAGTTCGGTCAGGCAAACCCTGCGACCGCGTGTGGAATATAAGGCTCCTCGAGCGACGCAATCTCCTCAGTTGATAGCTTCAGGGACAGAGCGGCGACGGCATCTTCTAGATGATGCAACTTCGTCGCACCGATGATCGGTGCCGTGATCGCAGGCTTAGTCAGCATCCAGGCAAGCGCGACCTGCGCCATCGGAACTCCGTGTTCGGCAGCGACTTTTTCGACCCGCTCGATTACCTGACGGTCGGCGTCCTCAGTTGCGGCATACAGCGTTTTGCCAAACGGATCGGAACCTGCGCGCTCGGTGCTGCCTCGCTCCTCCCACGACCGCGTCAGACGTCCGCGTGCCAGCGGGCTCCACGGGATCACGCCAATCCCCTCTTCCAGACACAAGCCCATCATCTCACGCTCCTCCTCGCGGTAGAGCAGATTATAATGGTTTTGCATCGAGACGAAGCGTGTCCAGCCGTGCTGATCGGCGACATACAGCGCCTTGCAGAACTGGTAGGCATACATTGACGATGCGCCAATGTAGCGCGCCTTGCCCGCCTTGACGATATCGTGGAGCGCTTCGAGAGTCTCCTCGATCGGCGTGTCTTTGTCGAAGCGGTGAATCTGGTACAGGTCAACATAGTCGGTTCCCAGCCGCTTTAGACTGGCGTCGATCTCTGCGAAAATAGCTTTCCGCGATAGCCCTGCTCCATTCGCATCTGGGCGCATCCGGCCGTGCACCTTGGTTGCAATCACCAACTCCTCACGCTTACCGAAATCTCGGAGGGCTCGCCCGACGATCTCTTCACTCGTACCATCGGAATAGACGTTGGCGGTATCGAAGAAGTTGATGCCTATCTCCAGGGCGCGCTGCAGGAAGGGACGGCTCTTCTCCTCGGGGAGCGACCAGGGGTGCGAACCGCGCTCCGGTATCCCGTAGCTCATGCAGCCCAGACAGATACGCGATACCTTGAGCCCCGTTTTGCCAAGTCGAATTGTTTCCATCTACGATCGATCCTTTCGCGTGCCTAAACTGCTCTCCATCACGAATGCAAAATGGGGTGCTGATTGCTGCGCCCCAAATAACTCAGGGTTACAACCCGTGTCTCAATCAGCCCTCACCCCCTAATCAGGGGTAGGTATTTGCTGAGAAGCTCGCTCGGCTGATCTCAAACAGGCTGTAGATTTGGTCTAAAATGTGCCATTTGACGCCTTGAAAACCAAATACCTACCCCTGTGAACCGGCCACCTTCTCCCTACCAATCGTACCTCATTCGGGAGAGGGGGAGACGTTTAGTTGAGGTTTGTCGCTCTATACACTGGGTAGAAGACGAGAACAAAAACGCATTCGCCCCTCTCCCTGAGGAGCCTGCGACTGGCAGGGAGAGGGGTTGGGGTGAGGGATGCAGCCTCAACTTTTAGTGGCGTCGTGCAGGAAATCATACACTGTTTCGGCGAGTTTTGCATTCATGCCCGGCGTAGCGGCGAGCTCCTCGAGTGTCGCGACTTTCATTTTGCTGACGCTCCCGAAGTGCATCTGTAATGCCTTGCGTCGCTTCGGTCCGATGCCGGGAATATCGTCGAGCAGCGAGTGCGTCTGCTGCTTGCCGCGCAGTTGCGCGTTGAATGTGTTGGCGAAGCGGTGCGCTTCGTCCCGAATGCGCTGCACGAGATAGAGCGCCTGACTGGTGCGCGGCAGGATCACCGGATCGGGTTCGTTGGGCAGAAACAGATGCTCGAACTGCTTCGCCAGACCCGCCAGCGGAACCGTGATGCCGGTCTCCGCCATCGCCGCCATCGCGGAGGACACCTGACCGCGCCCGCCATCGACGATCAGCAGATCGGGCAGTTTGTTGAACCGGGGATTGTCGCTCTTAGCCTCGTTCAGTCGCCGCGTGATGACCTCCTGCATCGAGGCGAAATCATTGGGCTTGTCGTCTTCCCGTTTGATTTTGAAGCGCCGATACTCCTGCTTGTTCATCTGCCCACGCTCGCAGACCACCATCGAAGCGACCTGATTCGCGCCCTGCGTATTCGATATATCGAAGCACTCGATACGGTGTGGAGGAGCCGCCAGCCCCAATGCGTCGGCGAGCTCCTGCATGGCGCGCTCGGTATTGCCTAGCTTGGCGCGCATCTCCGCCTTGATCTGTTCGAGCGCATGAGTCGCATTCTCGGTCGCCATATCGACGAGCTTTTTCTTGTCGCCGCGCACTGGAACCTGGATCTCGACCTTCTTGCCCTTTTTCTGGCGCAGCCAGCTCTGCACGATCGCGATCTCGTCCATATCATGGGGCAGCAATATCTCCTGCGGGATATACGCGGCGGTCTGATAATACTGCTTCACGAACTCCTGCACCACATCGCCCTGTGTCTCTTCGCCGGTTCCCTCGACCATAAAATGGTTCTGCCCGATCAGCTTGCCGCCGCGGATGAAGAACATCTGGACGCAGGAGCCATTCAGACCGGTGTCGTCTTCCACGACCGCGATCACGTCCTGATCGATCATTTCGGTCGTGATCACTTTTTGCCGTTGCAGAACCTCCTCGACGCCCTGTATCCGGTCCCGCAGACGCGCAGCACGCTCGAACTCCAACTCCTCGGACGCCTCCGCCATCTCTTCGCGCAGCTTCTTGACGACCTGCTCCTGCCGCCCGTCCAGAAAATCGCCGACGTCTTTGACCGCCAGACCATACTCTTCTTTATCCGCGAGACCAGCACAGGGCGCAAGGCACTGCCCCATGTGGTGATAGAGGCATGGCTTTTGCACTGGTCGTCCGTCGAAGCTTTTGCCGCAGGAGATCAGCGGGAAGATGCGGTTGACGAGTTCCATCGTCGTGTAGACGGCGCGGGAGTTGGGATACGGTCCGAAGTAGCGGTTTTTGTCGTCGCGCACACGGCGCACGAGCAGCAGGCGTGGAAAGGGTTCGCGTGTCGTCAGGCAGAGGTACGGGTACTGCTTATCGTCGCGGAGCCTCACATTATAATGAGGCTGGTGTTTTTTGATCAGCGAGCATTCGAGCACGAGAGCTTCGAGTTCGCTGTCGGTGACGATATATTCGAGGTCGGCGATATTGCTGACGAGTCGGCGTATTTTGGGCGTGTGGTTCGCGGATTTGTGGAAATAGGAGCGGACGCGGTTACGCAGGTTAATGGCTTTCCCGACGTAGATGATCGTGCCGTTCTTGTCTTTGTGCAGGTAGCAGCCGGGTTTGGTCGGCAGTCCCGCCAGTTTTTCTTCAACCGCTTGTGTTGGCATAAGTATTTCGAGATCGTGTATCGTAATGACGTGGAATATTGTACCATACACAGCAAGAGCCTGTACGGAAAGTGTATGCGGTGCGCACAGGAGCAGGAATCGGACCGAACAATCGTGAACATAACGTAAACTTACGCGCGAATACAGGGCTGAATACCGCCCTGTATTCGTCTTTGTTTACAGCATACAGTTTCATTCAGCCCTCATCCCCCAACCCCTTCTCCCCGAAGCTTCGGGGAGAAGGGGAGTCGAGATATTCCTCGACTGGAGATGAGGCAGAAAAGTGATAGACTATTTTCCTGCAGGAGTAAGCTTTTGTCCGCCTCAATGCCTTCGGGACATATCGATCCCGATACTCCCAGTTTTTTGCAGACGACGCCCAAAACGGATCAACCATCACGTCCGATAAGCTGGCGCGCGATGCTGCTCGCTTTCGTGCTCGCACCCATCACCACCTACTGGACCTCTGACCAACTCGTCGACGTCATCTTTTCGCTCATGATCCCGCCCGTCATGATGACCCTGGTCGTCGCGGTTCTCAACCTGATCGTCCGCCGTGTCGCGCCGCGCTACGCTCTGACCGAGGGCGAACTGATCATCTTCTATGCGACGCACACCGTGATGAGCGCGATCTGCGCCGAGTGGATGAATGTCATCGCGCCCTGCATCTATTCGTACGGACTTTTTGCCAGCACCGACACGCATTTCCGCGATCTGATCAACCCCTACGCGCATCCTGCGTTCTTCATACCGGTCAAAAACGCGGATCAATTCATCGATTTCCGCAATGGCGGTTACTCGTTCACCTACTTCCTACAGCATCTCAACCTCTGGTGGATCTATATCGCTTCTTGGACGCTGCTGGTGACGCTCGTTTCGCTCGCGATGCTCTGCATCAACAGCTTAATGCGCGACGAGTGGACGAACCGAGAACGGCTGGCGTTCCCGATCATTCAGCTTCCGATGGCGATCGTACAGTCCGGCTCGGGGCGCTCGCAGGTCTGGAAAAGTAAGTTCTTCTTCGCGCCCTTCCTGATCATGTTCGCGATAGATATGCTCAACGGCTTCCACTTCATCTACCCGAATCTGCCGCTCGTCAATATGCGCTTTCTCGGCGCGCTCAACGACTACACACGCACCGCGCCGCTCAACGCGATCGGCTGGACTCCGATCGGCATCTTCCCCTATCTCGCCGTGATCGGGTTCTTCATGCCGACCGACCTGTTGTTCTCGTGCATCTTCTTTTTCTTCTTCCGCAAGTTCGAGCAGGTGTTTACCTACTCGCTCGGATACACGGAGAGCGCGGGCGTTTTCGGGGGCGGCGGTCTGGTGCCGAGCCCGCCCTATTTCAGCGAACAGAGCTGGGGCGCGTTTCTGGCGCTGTTCGTGACGGCGATGTGGGTGGCGCGAAACTACCTGAAGGAGGTCTGGCAGCAGATTCTGCACGG
This sequence comes from Chthonomonadales bacterium, assembly GCA_038216735.1. GTDB lineage: Bacteria > Armatimonadota > Chthonomonadetes > Chthonomonadales > Chthonomonadaceae > JBBQPY01. Next base: position 45,411 of record JBBQPY010000009.1, on the reverse strand, counting down.
TAATCCGAAAGGAGATAAGGGCGTTCCGCACCGTGTTGCCTTCGCCGGACTGCTGCTGAGCGTCGCCGGACTGGGCGGTATTGGCTTGATGATTGGCATTCCGCTCTGGATGGTGCTTTTCACCGTTGTGCTGTTCCTGATGTTCAGCGCGGCGCTGACGCGTATGCGCGGGCAGATCGGCGCGCCCTCGCACGAGATGGCATTCATGGGTCCGAACCAGATGCTCGTTGATTTCATCGGGACGCAGGCGCTCCCGAAGGCAGGCATCAGTCGTCTCGTCTCGACTTTCTTCTTCATGAACCGTATCCACCGTACGCACCCGATGCCGCATCAGTTGGAATCGATGAAAATGGCGGACAATGCGGGGCTCAACCAGCGCGCGGTGTTCGGTGCGGTCCTCGTTGCGACGATCGTCGGCAGCATCCTCGGACACATGTATTACATTTATACTGGCTACCATTTCGGGGGCAAAAGCGCGGGTGGCGATGTCGCGGATGTCGTTTCTCAGATCACGAGCCGTCACCAGCCCGCGAATCCTGTCGGCATATTGTTCGTCGTGATCGGGTTCGTGTTCGTGCTGTTTCTGGATTTCGTGCGGTTCCGTGTCGCGGGGTTCGCGCTGCATCCGGCGGGGTATGCGCTTGCGATGAACTTCGGGCTCGATTATTTCTGGTTCGGTCTGGTGATCGTGTGGATCATCAAGGTGTTCGTCGAGCGGTACTATGGCTTGAAGGGTCACGACAAGATGCATCAGGTCGCGCTCGGGATCATGCTGGCGGAGTTCTGCGCCGAAGCGATCTGGTCTAGCTATGCGATGGCGACGCACACCGCGACGTACAGCGTCTCGATCAACGGACGCCTCGGCTGGGATCAGTGAGGAGCCCTCACCCCAACCCCTCTCCCTGCCACGCATTCTTCGTTAGGGAGAGGGGCGAATGCATAGGGCAAAACTTGTTCTTGACCGATCAGCGGGCTCTAAGAAAAGCACAGGAGCAACGTGGAACCAAAAAAATCAATGGACAGCCAGGGACCTGAAGCTTATGCAAATTGGAAGGGGATGGCGGCCGGCCACAAATCTGAGGGCGCGCTCGAGTTCACCCTGTATACTGACGCCAATATCACAGGGGATATATCGGAGGGATATGGACCGTACCAACTCATCAATACCATTGCTCATTCTGTCATATCAAGACTGAAGCCTTCAATTGTACTCAGGATAGAAGACCATACGTCAGCTAGTCCTCCTCTAAGCTGGGAGTCGAAGACGGACTATAGCAGGTATCATGGTGGTAGAATTAACGATGAGCTTGCTGCCCTTGTATCTTTATGCCTCGGTATTCGTTTGAACAGCGGGAACTATACACGCAGGTTTGAATGTGATGGGGACGCGCGCGGTCGCCCGGTAGCCTGGGACGGCTTCGACGCGCCAGTGTTGCCTCCATTAAGCGATGCCTATGTGCTGCCTTATGCTTTAGGCTCCCACAGATTGGAAGATATTGCCCCGCTTCTGTAATTGCCCCGTCTGACGCCCAACAACGCCATTGCCCTAATTCGCGCCGCCCGGCTTTATCAAAACGCAATGTGGATTGCTGAATCACAGCCTGAACTCTCATGGCTGATGTTTGTCTCTGCAGTCGAAGTCGCGGCCGGACAGTGGCGATCTGCGAAAGACTCGGACTTGGAGCGTATGCAAGCATCGCGCCCAGATATGGTAGCCTTGCTAACACCTTATGGCGATGATTTGGTGCAAAGGGTGGCGAAAGAAATTGCAGATTATATGGGCTCGACAAAGGCGTTCACTGAGTTTCTAATCAACTTCGTACCTGCCCCACCGGAAAGAAGACCCGACTACAATCAGCATTCGTGGGAAGTACCAGAGTTAACCAAGACTTTCAAGCTCATCTATAAATATCGCTCCCTAGCACTACACGGGGGAACCCCATTCCCATTCCCAATGTGTAGTCAAGTTCACCTTTTAGCTGACGGTGTGTACCCCGAGAAGCCACGAGGTCTGGGAAGCCAAGCTAAAGGAGCAGTATGGGACGCCAAAGATACCCCAATGCTCCTTCACTTGTTCGAATACATCGTCCGCAAGTCTCTACTGAAATGGTGGCAACGAATGGCAGATGAATCCTTAGCGAGCATTAATTAGACGCGAATTGGCGCACGCTTCTACGCTGGAATAAAGCGTCGAGAAGCCTGTTGACTGCCTCCCCCTCTCTCTAATGAGGTACGAATGGCAGGGAGAAGGGGATCGGGGGGTGAGGGCTTCACCGCTGACGGGACTCTTCCGGTACGACCGTCAGCACCAGCCGCTCGTTGCGCCGCAGGACGGCGAGCGCCGTCTCGATGCCGATCTGAGCGTCGGTCAGCCGACGATGCAGGTCGTCGATGCCGCCGACAGGCTGGTTCGCGATCCCGATGATCACATCGCCTTCGTTCAGACCCGCGCGCTTCGCCGGACTATTCGGCTCGACTGTCTGCACCAGGACACCGCTCTCGTTAATCAGGCTAAACTGCCGGGTCGCCCATCGCTGCAGACGCACGTCCTGCCCGCCCACCCCGATCACGCTGCGCCGTATCTTCCCGTCCTTGATCAGCTTCATCGCGACATATTTGGCGGTGTTGATGGCGATCGCGAAGCACAAGCCCTGTGCGGGCAGAATCGTTGCCGTGTTGACGCCGATCACCTCGCCGCGTGAATTGACCAGTGGTCCGCCGGAGTTGCCAGGGTTCAGCGCGGCATCCGTCTGCAGAATATTGTCCATCAGCCGCCCGCCGCTGCCCCGCAACGACCGCCCGAGCGCGCTGACGACGCCCGCCGTCACCGTATACTGGAAGCCGTACGGATTGCCGATCGCAATAGCTACCTGCCCGACACGAACCAATTGCGAGTCCCCGAGCTTTACGGGCGTCAGGTCCGGCGCGTCGATTCGTATCACAGCCAGATCGGTGTCCGGGTCGTCACCGATCAGTTCGGCGCGATAACGGCGACCGTCCGGCAGCAGCGTCTCGATCTTGATCGCGTCATGAACGACATGGCTGTTGGTCAGGATATAGCCGTCGGGCGTGAAAATGAATCCCGATCCGCTCCCCTGCCCTTCGCGCTCCTGAACTTGTGCATTCTGTCCACGCCCGCGCACTTTCTGACGAACCGTTACCTCTATAAAAACGACGGACGGGCTCACGCGCTCCGAAGCATTGACGACGGCTCGCGAGTATGCGTCGAGTAAGTCACCATCCTCACCTATCTCTATCGACGTTGGCAGCACCGCGCTCGCCATGTTACTGTCAGGCGTGTCGATTGTTTTTGATCCTGAAATATTCGTTTGTGATGCCTGGATTAGTTCTTGTATTGAATTTTCCATTTTCGCCGCGCTCGCTTTCTCTATCTCACTCTGTAAATCTCAATCTTTCTCTCCATTTAGTTGCTGCGCACCACCAAGTTTTCAAACGAGGATTGGTACGTATTCGTACTAAACTATACGCTGCAGGTACGTTCCTGCTTCCCGTCCTTTGGAACAGGAGAACGCGTAGTGTATAATGCAATGTGAGTTTTCGGGGGTTCAGCCCTCACCCCAACCCCTCTCCCTGCCACTCATTCTTCGCTAGGGAGAGGGGCGAATACAGTCGTATGCATTGTGACTCACCCTGCTCCCTAATGAGGGACGAATGGTAGGGAGAAGGGGCTGGGGAGATGAGGGCTGGACGCACTAATTTAGTGGAAACAGGCGGTACAATGGCAGACACAATTTTGCGAGAGACGAATCAAATCAGTGAGACAGATAAGATTGATAGCGGGCGGATACCGGACGCGCGTGGACGGTTTGGGGACTATGGCGGGCGGTTCGTGCCGGAGACGCTGATCCCCGCGCTCGACGAACTCGCAGCAGAGTATGAGCGGGCGAAAGCCGACCCTGCGTTTCAGGCGGAAATCGACTATCACTTACGCGATTTTGTCGGACGCGCGACCCCCCTCTATCATGCGCAGCGGCTTTCAGAGCAGCACGGCGGCAAAATCTACCTCAAACGCGAAGACCTATGCCACACTGGCGCACACAAAATAAACAATACTGTCGGGCAGATACTGCTCGCCAAACGCATGGGCAAGCCACGTATCATCGCCGAGACTGGTGCCGGACAGCACGGGGTTGCAACGGCGACTGTATGTGCACGTTTCGGGCTGGAGTGCGAAGTCTATATGGGCGAGGAAGACGTGCATCGGCAGGCGCTCAACGTCTCCCGCATGAAGCTGATGGGCGCAAAAGTCACGACGGTTACCTCGGGCACACGCACGCTCAAGGACGCAACCAACGACGCGATGCGCGACTGGGTCACCAACGTGCGCGACACGCATTACATCATCGGCTCGGTGGTCGGACCGCACCCGTACCCGATGCTCGTGCGCGATTTTCAGTCTGTGATCGGTAAAGAGACGCGGGCTCAGATTATGGAGCGCGAAGGGCGGCTGCCGGACTATATACTGGCATGTGTCGGGGGCGGTTCGAACGCGATGGGCATTTTCTATCCGTTTCTGAACGACAAAAAAGTCAAACTCATGGGGATCGAAGCAGCTGGCGAAGGCATCGAGACAGGCAGACATTGCGCCCCTCTGACAGCCGGTTCACCGGGCGTTTTCCAGGGCTCGGCGAGCTATCTTATACAGGATGCCGACGGTCAGGTCGCGCCGTCGCATTCGATTTCCGCCGGTCTCGACTATCCCGGCGTAGGACCGGAACACTCGTTTCTAAAAGATAGCCTGCGCGCGCAGTATGTGTCCGTAACAGACAGTGAGGCGCTCGAAGCGCTGCAGTGGTTGGCGCGGAACGAGGGCATTATCGCCGCACTGGAAACAGCACACGCGTTCGCCTATCTCACAAAAATGCAGTCGAACGGGATGCTGACTCCGGAGACGATCGTGGTGGTAAACTGCTCCGGACGAGGCGATAAAGACATGACGACCGTCGCTCGTTCGCTGGAACTGTAGGCGAAGTTTGAACCCTACAATGCCACAGTCAGCCTCGCTTCTTTCCACTAACCGCGTTGCGTGTAACCGTGCCTGGGCGGAGATTGCTCTCGGCGCGGTCCCTGATAATCTCGCAGCCATTCGACGCCTGATCGCTCCCGACACAAAGGTGCTCGCGGTGGTCAAAGCGGACGCTTACGGGCACGGACTCGTCCCGGTAGCTTTGGCGGCACAGGCGGCTGGTGCAGAGTGGCTGGGCGTTGCAACGGTGGCCGAAGGGGCTTCACTTCGTGGGGCGGGGCTGACGGTTCCGATCGCGCTGCTCTGCGGCTTCGCGCCGGAGGATGCCGCCACACTCGTTGACAACAACATTACTCCGAGTATCGGCGACAGCGACGCGCTTGCTGCGATTGTCCAGGCTGTGCGCCACAGCGAATCTAAGGTGCCCTATGCGATCCATCTGGACATCGACACGGGCATCGGGCGGGCAGGCGAACAGCCACGGGAAGCTGTCTCGCTGTGGCAGTCCGCAAAGCACGTCGGACTCAATGTCTCTGGTCTCTGCACACACTTTGCGGACGCGGACGGTGCGAATGATACCTTCTCTCGACAGCAGGAAGCCTTATTCGAAAAGACCTATTCTGAACTGCGTTCGGCAGGCGCGCAATTCGATCTCATACACCTCAGCAACAGCCCTGCAACACTCCGAACTTACGGCTCGACAGGCAATCTGGTGCGCCCCGGACTGCTGCTATACGGCATCGCGCCACGCAACACCCCTCCTGAAATTGCCGCGCCACTGAGGGCTCTACTCACACTCAACGCAAGGGTGGCGGCAGTACGCGAACTGCCCGCCGGACAGCCGATCAGCTATGGGATGACGCATCGATTGCAGTGTAAGAGTCGTGTCGCGACCGTCCTGATCGGCTATGGCGACGGCTATCCGCGCCGTCTCTCGAATTGTGGGAGAATGTTGATACATGGTCGGTACGCCCCGATACTCGGACGGGTCTGCATGGATCAGACGGTTGTCGACGTGACCGAGATTCCGGCGGTCGTGGCTGGCGATACCGCTGTCTGCATCGGTACGCAGGACAATCAGAGTATTACTGTCCTGCAGATCGCCTCATTGATCGACGCCACCGAACATGAAATCACGACCTGTCTTCTGCCCCGCATTCCACGTCTGTATTTGCCCTGAAAGCCTGCCTTCTCCCCCTCCTTTGCTTTCGTTCAAGGAGAGGCAAGGGGGTGGTGCATTTGCTCCTTTGCATTTGTTCAATGGGGGGTTGTGTGGTGAATAGTTACATTTTGACAGAGTTGACCAGACGTGTACAGAAACGTATCGAACAGCACATCGAGGCACTGAACAGTCCAGACGCGGAGATTTCCGCCCGCGCAGGAGATACGCTCATCCGCTATTACGGCGTCCGAGCTTTGGAACCACTGATTGCCGCCTGTGACCACTCAAACCCTATTGTGCGCTTTCGGGCAGCCTGGGCGCTCGGCTGTTCGCAGGACCCCCGCGCTTTTGATACCATCCTACGCCTGACCCGCGATCCGGTTGGTGAAGTTCGTTATGACGCCGCGATCGCGCTGGGCATTCTCGGCGACGAGCGCGGGATCGAACCGCTGATCGCGCTGATGTCTGTCCCAGACGTTGACTCTGGTGTAGATAGCGCGGCGGCGATGGGATTGACGCGTATGGGGAGGCTCCCGATTCCTGCTCTGCTCTCGTTGCTGCAGGGCGCAACAACAGAAGTTCGAATGATGGCCGCCTCTGTGCTTGGACATATTGGCGGCGAAGCAGAAATCGAACGGTTAGCCACGCTGCTGACCGACCCCGACGAGCATATACGCATCGCGGGCATCGAGGCGCTGGCAGAACTCGGCACGCAGCGTTGTCTGGAAGTCATCGAAGGCTGCCTCAAGGATGTCTCAGCTCCAGTGCGCAAGAACGCCGATTACTGGCATCAAGACCTTACAAAGGCATTGTCCCGGCAGCAGAAGAAAGCAAAAATGGCGCTAGCTCAGGGCTAAAGACAGGGTCTCGAATTTCAAATTACCCTTTCTAGATCGTATGTAATTGAGATTTTGTCCTTCATTCCCCTCAAAAGGCGGCACGACTCGCTGTCAACAGCGCACTTTCTACATGGTCTCCCACTCTCCCGAATGAGGTACGAATGGTAGGGAGAAGGGGTCGGGGGCCAGAGGGCTAAACAGTCTCAATTATTTTGGTTATTATACGCAGCGGCAATCTTGCGTATGTCCGCCACTGCGTCATGCAGGCATTCCTGTCGCATCACCTCCGAGAGCGAATGCATTTCCGCCAGCATGTCGACAACGCCTTCTCTGCACCTCGAGCAGGGGTCGAGATCGTAAAGCAGTCTCAGCACCCGCGCCGCCTCAGGATCGGGGTGCGCCCTCACATATTTCTTTACGCCTATCCCGAACCAGTGAATCTCATCCATCCCGGCAGGCATCCGCAGCCATGCTTCAAGCAGCGCATAATCGCCCGCAGCCGAATTTTTCACCAGCAGATGGACCGCATCACTTCGCATAAAGGATTCCTGCGCCAGTTCGAGAGCGAAGGCGCGGATGTCCGGGTGCGTGATGTTGGCAAGCGCATCTCTTGCCCTGAGAGCGAGACGGCGCTCCCCGCTGCGAACCAGTGCGAACAATGGATGAAAGTCGAGTGGGAAAACGCGATCATGGAAAATCATCAGATAGAATCTCAGTCTGATCGGATCGGTTTCTAACAGCATGTCCTGCGCAGCGAGAAGCAGCTCCTCTTCCGTGGCTTCGTGTCCCCAGGGCATCAGCCCGCGAACGAATTGCTTAGACGTCAAAATGCGTTCTCGAATTGCCCCGTAATCTTCCCGGACTGCGGCTTTTCTTGCTTCTCGCTCATGTTTCCATTTCTCTACCCGCCCCCGACGTTCCGCCAGCAGCGGTCCGACCACAGGGAAGGTACGCGCCTCCTGTTCCAGCGCTTCCCATGCAGCGGAGTCACCGTCACGCTCCTCGAGTTCAAATACCAGTCGGTCGAGGTAAGCAGCATCTTCTTCCGGTTCGACGAATAACATTTCCGTTGAAGCTATATTATCTATATGGGTCAGCACATAGCGAAGTCCGTCGATGCCGTCGAGTGCAACGATATCTCCCCCTGCCGAAAAATCCTTGGTTGGAATGCGGCTCTCAAAATCCTCATACAGCGCAGATCGCGCCAAATTATTGCCCTGGGCAGCAAACATACGCGTCAATTCCAGACGCTGATAGCGGCTGCGCCACCCCTGCGTATCCTCTTTGTCGAACACTTCCGGCAAGCCAGCAAGAATCTGGGTTCGGTAGTAGTCTACATTGCCAGAGTTCTGTATCAACTCGAACAGATAAGGCGCACGCGAACTTTCACACTGCGTATCGTATATCTGGCACTGCTGACAGGCCTCTAAAAGCGCAGCACGGCAGAGTAACTCGCCGTTTTGCCAGAGAACGAACCAGGCGCGTCCATGCTCTTTTGCCAGTAGCGACCGCAACTCCGTCATTTCTTCCATGCTCGATCTCTCTATTTTAACGGTCATGCGGTTTCTTTCAGGAATCGTAACTATTCACCCTAATCCCCAACCGCTCTTTCCGAAGCTTCTGGAAGAAGGTGAGGCAATGCAGATATTATGCCTGTAAGTGCGAAACTGAAAGCAAGGTGAATAGTTTCCAGGAATCAAACGATATCGAAAAATAGATCAGAGGGAAATGGTGTCGAGCTCTTGTCTCTATCGTTCGCACCTCTCGTTATGCTTAAGCCAATCCTGCACGAAAGCCCTGCTCAGATTATGACTGCCTGGGGTGAAGAGACATGGATTTCCTGCTCATGCTGCCTCGAGTCGTCTCCAATTGGTTCTGCCAAAACATGGTATAATTCTGAGCAACCGTGTCCTGCATTTATGCCGCACCGTTTCGCACCTCCTTTCTCCAGAATTGATCTTCCGTTCGTCAGGAGTAAGTTCGATGTTTTCTAATGGAGCCCAGATTATTCGCGCCGTGCACAAGCCGCTCGGCGCACCTATAGTTTCGACTGTGTTGATGGCCGCCATATTCACTTTCGTCTGCGCAAGCGGAAGCTCATCACGATACCCTGCACACGGACAACAGCCAGTACCTGCGGGGCAAAGCAAAAGCGTTCCAGCGCATTCGGCTTTATCGGCAAAAGACGTCTGGCTCGGCATGTATATGAGCGGTGAGCGGATCGGATACTCGCATATACATACAGAGCCCGCGACCTACAAAGGCAAACCCGCACTCAAGATGACCAGCAAGGGCATCACGAAACTCAAACTCTTTGGCGCAGAGGTCGAGCAGGATGAGGAGACCGAAACTGTTACCGATCTTCAGCAGCGCCCACTGCGCCAGACAATGAACATTTCCTCCAATGGCAGCGCCCTGCATCTCGAAGTAGTTTACGACTATACAAAGCACACGGTCGCCTGCTTGTCTGGAACAGGCAGCGATCGGACGAGCAAAACGCTTGCGATGCCCAAAGATACGACGCTCGCCGCCGACTCGAGCCTGATGGTCGAAGGCAAGAAACTCGCGGTCGGACAGAAATTCACATTTGCCTATCTCTATCCGCTCACAGTCGAGTTCCAGATTGCTGAAATTGCCGTCACCGGTCGCGAAACCGTGCACAGCGCAATTACCGGTAAAGACATCAGCGCCTTCGTCGTAAGCTCGAAAATGCCAGTTGGCGATTCAGTCGAGTGGGACGACGAGAATGGTGATACACTGAAGTCGGAAACGCATGTCGGCGGCATTACGATTACGATGATTGCTCAAAATAATGAGCTCGCGCTCGAGGGCAAGGATACCGACAATAGGGCAAACGTTGATTCTTCCGCAAAACAAGCGACCAGGCAAAACATGCCTGCGTACGTACCTCCGGCAGATTTCGCCATCGCAACCGCTGTCGTCTCGGATAGTCAAATCGCGGACCCGCGTCACCTCAGGAGTCTGCACGTAATCGTCAGCGGGATCCCGGGCAGGCAGTTCGTGCTGTCAGATGCGCGGCAAAAAGCTTCCGCTGTCACCGGCGTAGCCTCTGAAGCAACCGAGTCGACGACGGCAACAGTCTACGGAACATCCGGGATTACCGTACGTCTTGATATAACTGCAGACGCAATCGACCCCTCTGATTCAGTACATTTGCCGATTACCAATGCTTCATTCGCTCCCTATTTGAGCAAAGCGGCTTTTCTCGACATCGACTCACCGGGCATTCACGCGATGGCGAAAAAGCTGCGCGGCAGCGATAACAACGCTGCCAGAGTCGTACTCAAACTGCGCGACTGGGTAAGCGCGAGCATGACCCCCGACATGACGATCGGCGTACCGCGCACAGCGACCAACATCTTTGGGCGGCGGCGCGGCGTCTGCCGCGATTATGCCACTCTCTACACGGCGCTTGCGCGCTCGGCGGGAATACCTACTCGCCTCTGCAGCGGTATCGTCTATGCCGATGGAGTCGGTAGCAGTGGCGCGCAGGGACGATTTTTCTATCATGCCTGGGCAGAAAGTTATATCGGAAAGTGGGTTGCAGTCGATCCGACGCTCAACAATCCAGCGGATCCACTGCCTTACGTAGACGCCACGCACATCAAATTCGCGCAGGGAGATGTCGCGCAAATGTTCGATGTGGTCGGCGTAATCGGGAAGCTGCACATACGCAGTGACTGAAACCTATCAATAAAATTTGGAGTCATAAATTGGAACCGATCATGGAAATGCTTTATAAGTTTGTGCCGAAACTGAACAATCGGCGCAGCCCAGATCGGCTGCCCACCCAGGAGATGGGAACTGCTATCCCCAAAACGATCCACCAGACCTACTCGCACGTGTCGAAGCTTCCACCGGCTCTCGCAGACAATATTGCCGGCATAAAAGCCCTGAATCCAGGCTGGACGCATATCCTGTACAACGACGTGGATATCGAATCCTTCATTCTCCAGAACTATGGAGATCGCATACTGCAATACTATCACCGGATAGATGCGATATATGGAGCCGCGCGAGCCGATCTGTTTCGCTATCTTCTGATGTACAAAAAGGGCGGCGTCTACCTGGATGTAAAGAGCTCGATTGTACGCCCGCTCGACGAGACATTACTCGAAAGCGACAGATATCTACTCTCCCAATGGCATAATGGTAAGGGGGAGCAACACGCGAACTGGGGACTCCATCGCGATCTACATGGCATAATAGAGGGTGGCGAGTTCCAACAGTGGTTCATCGCCTGCGTTCCTGGGCATCCCTTTCTCAAAGCCGTCATCGAAAACGTGTTGAGCAATATAGACCGCTATAACCCCGAATTGCATGGGGTTGGCAAGCCCGGGGTGCTCCGGGTTACGGGTCCGATCGCATACACTCTCGCGATCGTTCCACTTTTGGATTCTTACCCGCACAGACGAATCGACAGCGAGAGATCTGGCCTTTACCTATACCCTCTTTGCCGCAAAGGCTGCTCAGGCACATTATGCGCTCTTTACGAAACCACATTATACGGAGCTCGATGCACCGGTCGTTCCTCTGACACCTACAAAAAAAATGGTTACAGCGGGTCTGCGGTCTGCAAAAAAAGAGCTGAGATTTACGAAACGTTCAGCGGAAGCCATACATTGAAGTGGTCCGATTCGATCTTGGTTTGAAGCGATAACACGACTCTCGTTGACTGCAAAATTATGACCTCGGGCGGTTTCAAAGGCGGCATACAAGCCCATGTCCCTTTCCAGGGTGCCGCATCCTCCTCAGTCGAGCAGTAAACGATTCACTAGTCCCGGTTCCGATGCGATTACTGTTCTGCATCGCCGAACGAGGAAAACAACGTCATGCGAAAATTATAACGAAAATAATTCAACTGAAGGCGTCATGAAGCGCTTGCGCGCCGTCTCTATAAGAGCGGCATATCCGATCAGGCTGTGTACTGATTTTCCCGGTCTCTATTCGACGGGATACAGCCCACAAATCGAGACTGCAAGCCTTGCGTGAGGAGGTGGACTGTTCCACATGAGTATTCGTAATTTCAAGACTGCGTTCAGTATTGTTTTTGCTTTAATCCTGGGCTTTATCGGATTGAGTATCGGGCTGGCGATTCGGAGCGCTGTTCCTGCGCTCAGTGTCTATCCAATGTGGCTCGAGACTTTCGTTGGGTTCGCGAAAGTCAACCCGAACTATCTTACCGGGGTAACCGGCGCGCTCTGTGCCCTGGGCGTATTATTCGGCACTATTATCGGTCCCAAAGTCGCAAAGTCACTCATCGATGCAGGCAACTCGCTTGAGCAGATGTCAGCCAAAGATAAGATCGCAGTCGGTATGGGCACGTTCATCGGCATCGCCGTCTCGACACCGTTTTTCATGGTGCTGTCACGCAATGCGATTGGCTTGTCGCTCGCAGTTCTACTCGCTGTCGCCTTCGTCTATCTTAGCATTCGCGGCACGATGAGTATCAAAGACGAGTTTCGCTTCATCGGCGGAGCCGCCGCGGCGCAGATCGTAGAAGAAGCCAATCCGACCGAAGGCTGCAAAATCCTCGATACAAATGTAATCATCGATGGGCGAATCGCTGACGTGTGTCGCACCGGGTTTTTGGAGGGCACACTGTATGTGCCAGGCTTTGTTCTGGACGAGCTTCAGCACATCGCCGACTCGGGTGACAGCCTCAAGCGAGCACGCGGACGACGCGGTCTCGATATTCTGAACAATATGCAGAAAGAGCTCCCGCTCATCGTTCGAGTCTGGGACAAAGAGCTGGAGAAAGCGGCGCAGCACGATGAGGTCGATACGAAGCTCGTCAAGCTGGCGAAAGCGCTGAAGGGCTCGATCGTAACAAACGATTTCAACCTCAACAAAGTGGCAGTGCTACAGGGAGTGCAGGTGCTGAACGTCAATGAACTCGCGAACGCGCTCAAGCCGGTCGTACTGCCTGGCGAGGTAATGATGGTCGCGATCGTCAAAGAGGGCAAGGAGCCCAATCAGGGCGTCGCATATCTCGATGACGGTACCATGATCGTCGTGGAGGACGGACGGCGATTTCTCGACAAAACACTCGGTGTGATCGTGACCAGTGTTCTGCAGACAGTGGCGGGGAAGATGATTTTCGCGCGGACACGCTCCGAGGACGAGGGAGATACGTTTGACTATACCAACAATCGCGACGCACCCGGTGGAGGATTCACCGGCAGTACCGGCGCGAGTCGCGGTGATTATTCCCGCCGCGGGCCGAGCAAGAAGGTTCGGTAGCGGGGAGAACAAAATCTGGACAATGCTTGCGGGGCGTACGGTGCTGGAACGCACACTGGCGACATTCGCTGCACATCCCGCGGTCGATTCGATTGTGGTTGTGGTCGGTGCAGAGGAGCAGGAGCGTGTTCGGACGGCGGTATCTGCATTTCCAAAGGTCGTAGCGGTCGTGCCGGGTGGCGAAACGCGTGCAGAATCGGTGCGGCATGGGCTGAACGCACTTCCCGACGGCACAGAAATAGCGCTCGTCCATGACGCCGCTCGCCCGCTCGTATCGACCGATTTGATCGACCGTGTGATCCAGGGAACGATCCGGTTTGGCGCTGCAGTCCCGGGTCTGCCGCTTTCCGATACTGTGAAGCGCGTCGATGCGGATGGGTTGATTCGCAGCACGATTCCGCGTACTGCGCTGATCGAAACGAGTACTGACCAGAAATCGGTATTCGGTTTGACTGCGGTGCAGACTCCTCAGGGTGTGCGCGTCGCTCTGCTGCGAGCTGCTTATGAACGCTCCGAGCGCACCTCTTTCGGCGCTTTCGAGCCGACAGACGAAGCCTCCCTCGTCGAAAACTATGGCGCATCGGTTTTGGTTGTGCCCGGGGACGCTGTCAACATCAAAATCACCCGCCCTGAAGATGTTGCGCTCGCCGAATGGTTGATTGCAGGCGCAGCAAAGGATTTCTCAGCTCAGGCACTTCATTCCTCAGAAGCCGCGAGCGCATCGACTCCTGCGCTGGCGCTTTCCACACAGAGCCCTCCTACTGTTTCTGCTCCCGACTACCCTGAAATTCGCACCGGTTTCGGCTATGATGTACACGCCTTCGCGCCCCCGTCCGCCGACCGAAAACTGTTTTTGGGCGGTATCGAGATCGCGCACGACAGGGGATTAGAAGGACATTCCGATGCGGATGTGCTGCTTCATGCCGTCTGTGACGCGCTGCTTGGCGCCGCCTCGCTCGGCGACATCGGTATTCTGTTTCCCAACACCGACAATGCTTACAAAGGAATATCGAGCCTGCGGCTGCTAGGAGTAGTCAGCGCGCGTCTTGCGGAGGCTGGCTGGCGCGTGGTAAATGTCGACGCAACGGTGGTCGCTGAATCGCCAAGGCTCATGCCGCATCGAATTGAAATCCAGGAGACGATTGCAGACTGTCTGAAAGTGGAACCGGGGCGTATTTCCGTCAAAGCGACGACTGCGGAGAAATTGGGGTTCGTCGGTCGAAGTGAAGGCATTGAAGCTTCCGCAGTCGCGACCATTGTTTCTGTTTGACCTCACCCCCAACCCCCTCTCCTCTCCGCTCGTGCCTCACTAAGAGAGGGGGAGGAAATGCCCTGTCACGAAAGTCTTAATTCCCAACCAAGTGTCTGAACCTTGATTTGTGTGATTTGTAGGATGGGGATGATTTTCGGAGCACGGATCGGAGCTGATTGTGTACGTGCCATGCCCTATTTTCAGCAGAGTGAAAATCATTTATTTCATCAAGTCAATCATATAAATCAAGGTTCAGACATATTCTTCTCCCCCTCTCTTAGTGAGGTACGAAGGCAGAGGAGAGGGGGTTGGGGGTGAGGTCGCACCCGCTTATCGAGCGCGCTTCGCACTGCGAATCACGTTTTCACTGAGTATCAGGAGCAGACCAACAAAGAGCAGCGGGGCGCGCCATGATACGGTGCCGACATGCGGTAATGCGAATGCAGCGATGAGAAGCCAGACGATGATCGCCACCGCGTAACTGCCATCCTCGACAAACAGACCGAATACCTCTTTGAGTGCGGTTACGATCACATTCATGTGGGATCGCCTCCCAGGTCTGCCGAAGGAGAAGCGAGCGCAACAGGCGGCGATGCCCCATCGCTCACTGTGCGACGAGCCAGAATTACCAGCAGCGCCGACACCGCAAGAAATCCTCCTGCAAGACCAAACAGCGACAGATCCTCACCTGGCCACCCGAAATGCAGTCCTTCGCCGATCCAGAAAACGCCGAAAGCGGAGAGAAGAATGCCGACTGCAAACTTGAGCATATTCTCCGGAACCCGCGATAACGGCTTATGAACGACCAGCCCGAGCGCAATTACAAGAATACCCGCAGCCGCTGCCCCTAAACTGGCAGGAAGGAGCATGTGCCCCACTGCTCCGGTCGCAATCACGATAAACACGACTTCGAGACCCTCCAGAACCACTGCCTTGAACGTGGTGGCTACGGCGATCTTATCCAGTCGTGCGGGATTCGGAAGACCGTCGGCCCGAAGCGCGCTCGTCTCCTTCGCGTAAATCGCGTCCTCATCGTGCAGCCCGATGATGCCTGCCGAGCGCAGAATGGCTTTTCGCAGCCAGCGCATTCCAAATAAGAGAAGCAAAACGCCTACTATCAACTGTAGTGTCGAGATGGGTATGCGCTGTAAACTCGGACCGAAGATCAGTACGAGCAATCCCAAAAAGACGACACCCGCGACCGTACCGATAATCGCGGGACGCCATCCACGCACCGTTCCAACCGCTAGCACGATCGTCAGAGCCTCGACGAATTCTACCAGCGAAGCGAGAAAGGAAGCGATAATACTCGGTCCGGCATGTGTCCAGTCTAGAATGGTATCTCCTCCATAAATTCTATCCTCAAAAGTGGATCAGGAATGAAATTTCTGCCATGCCGCTGTCAGCTGCGGCATCAGCGTGTCGCGCGTAACCGGCTTGAGAACATAGCCGCTCGTTCCGATATCCTGCGCCCGCTGCCGCGACTCATCATCGGAATACGCGGTCAGCATCACGATGCAGACAGGATACGTACTCAGAATGCTTGCTGCAGCCGTCAAACCATCCATCTTCGGCATACGAATGTCCATCAGCACGAGGTCTGGCTGCTCCCTGAGGACGGTCTCGACGGCAGACTCTCCGTTGTCGGCGAGATCGACGACGATCAGACCTGCCAGCGTCAGCATTCGTTTCAACTGCATCAGTATGATACCCTCATCTTCGCAGACGACGACACGCTTTCCGCTTAATTCCAGGCCAGCACCGGACGTCTGAACCTGCTCGGAACGGCTAGCCGGGGGCGTCTGCTCCGAAGACGATTTCGACGTTTCCTCCGTGGGCGCTGGTATCCTCATCCCCTTCGCCGCGATTGGAGAAGGAAATTGCGCCGTGCAGGTCGTGCTCAACGAGCGTCTGAACGAGTTCGAGACCGATATTAGCGTGGAGTTTCGGATTGAAGTCTGATGCAAAACCCGATCCATTATCCTGGACGGAGACATGAATTTTGCCGTTCTGTTGGGTGAGACTGACTTCGATGGCTTCATAGTTTGTTGCGTCCTTTCGATCGAGTATGCGGTTATGCTTAATGGCGTTACTGATCAGCTCGTTAACCGTTAGAGCGAGAGCAGTTGCCGCTTTTGTCGGTATAAGAACACTTTCCGCCTGCAGGAGAATCGGCGCGTGATGTTCCGACGTCCTGGTTCCCGCAGAGAGCAGTTCGACAAGGCTCGTGAGCACCTGTGCTGCATCTACCACGCCGATCGGCTGGTCGCGGGAGAGCAGGTCATGTACGAGCGCAATGGTCTTGATCTGATTCAAGCCCTCCTGAACCGTGGCAACCGGGATCACATCGCTATCCCATGGCAGCTGCATTTCCAGCAGTGCGCTCACGCCCTGCAAAGAGTTCTTCACGCGATGATGGACTTCCTGAATCGCACGCGCCAACTGCTCGCTTCGTTCGCGTTCTGCCTGCCACAGCCGGGCATTCTCGACTGCCAGTTGGGTACGCTCTGCAGCAGTTTCAAGAAGTTCTATCTCACCCGCCGTCCAGTGGCGTGGCGCGCCGGCTGCGCTCACGACAAGGGAAGCCATCCATTCCCCATTTTCGATCAGTGGCACGGCGAGGTAGGCGCGTATATCGTGAGGGCCATAGGCAGTCTGGTACTGTGATACCGTACGCGGATCGCTCTGTGTATCGGCTATCGCCACTGTCTTACCCCGGCTGAGGTCAGCTATGACCGCTTCTCCGAACGCACTGAGCGGATACTCGCCCGCCCAGCTTGCAACCCCCCGGCAGTAATCACGATGGATTACTGCACGATCTCGCTCCACGTCCGCATCGGCGAAATAACAGCGGGATGTTTGCAAATAATCGCCGATCGTGTGAACAGTCGCCCACAACACTTCTTGAGGATCGGTACAAGAGCGAATTTGTTCACTCAATTGTCCCAGCAATCGCTCGCGCTCCTGACTACGCTTCTGGTCATCGATGTCGATCGCAGTGCCAAACCACTTCAGAATGCTGCCTTGAGCATCCCGCATTGCAACGGATCGAGTAAGAAACCACCGATACGCGCCTTCTTTGCTGCGGATACGGTATTCGATCACATACAGATTGCCGGTTCGCAGCGCTTCCTCCCAAGCCGCTGTTGTCGGCACGCGATCGTCGGGGTGCAGGCACTCGCGCCAGCCCCAGTCCTTCGTCTCTTCAAGCGTCAGTCCGGTGTATGCCATCCATCGCTGGTTAAAATAGTCCAGACCGCCGTCTGGTTCGGCTGTCCAAATTATTTGCGGGATCGACTCAGCCATGAAGCGGTAGCGCCGTTCGCTCTCACTCAGCGCATCGCGCTGGCGTTTCTGCTCCGAAATGTCGCTCCCGACCGCGACGAAGCCTTTGACTTCGCCCATTTCGTCCCGATCTGGAACGAACTCGGAATGGACAAAGCGCGACTCGAGCCCACGATACTTCATTTCGCGTTCGTAGACGACTTTCTCCCCTGCGAGTGCCGCCTCGATCTCAGGAAGAGCTGCCAGATACGCTGGTTCCCCCACCATCTCCGCTAAGTGTTTGCCGTTGATCTGATCTGGAATCAGTCCCAGCCAATCGGCATACGCCCGATTATTGAATCGAAAACGGTGCTGATCATCCACATACGAAATCAGGACGGGTACGGTGTCCATCACGAGACGGAGCTGCTTTTCGCTGTCTCGCAAGGCGATCTGGACGCGCTCACGCGCTAGGATCTCCTGCTGCGCCTGTTGATAGAGGCGTGCGTTATCGATCGCAATCGCCGTTTGTGATGCCAGTCCTTCAACGATTTGTTCATGACGCGCTGTGAAAATGCCGGGCATTTCATGTCCGAAGAACAGCGCGCCCATTACCTCTCCCGAGCGCGAGACGACGGAGACGGCAAGGAAGCTCCGCACAGGTAGATGTCCGGCGGGCATTCCCACGTAGGGCGGATTCTTACCGTAACGTTCGTCTTCAGTGATGTCGCGGCTGCGCAATGTACCTTCCCCCTTGAAAGTGGGGGCGAACACGGCTGTATTGCGCGGCATCGGGAAGGAAGAAAACGCCTCTCGTGGCGCCCCTGAAAGCGTATACAATGTCAGGGATTCGCCCTGTTCGTTCTCGACGTTATAAAAGAACGCACCAAACTGCGCTCCTGTGAGATGAGTCGCTGCATCCGTGGCCGACTGCACCAGCTTTTCGAGATCGAGTTCCGCTGATAATGTCTGACCGATCCGATGAATCGTCTCGAGAGCCTCGGTCTGTTCCTGCAGCTTCTGCTGGACTTGCTGTCTCTCAATACCGACTGCTATTTGATTGGCGATTGACGCGAGAGCGTCCAGCGTCGCATCGGCTAACGAGTGACGCGCGAAAAGCGCCATCACGCCGATGAGCCGATCGGCGACGACGAGGGGATGCCCTGCAAACGATACCATCCCTTCCCGCCTGACCCACTCCTGATCGCCGACACGGGGATCACCTACAACCCGATTTGTGAGATGCGGTTTGCGCTCCTCGGCGATCATTCCGATCTTGAACTTGCCGACGGGAACCCGACCATGTGCGCCATCAAGGTGTGTATATAAACCAGCGCTCGCGCGAAGTTCCAGCGTTTCGCCTGCTTCATCCAGCACCCAGATTCGAGCAAATGCGGCGTCCAGATGCTGTACGATCTTGATAGTGCAGCGCTGCAGAGCGATCGAAAGCGAGTTCTCCTCAGTAAGTGCGCGGCCGACATCGGATGAGAGCGCCAGCAGCCGAATATGCTCCGCTGTGACCGCTCCGCCTGGAACCTGCTCCGCGTCGCTTGCGAGTAAGGGTTTTGTATTAAAAATTGCGTCTGACATTGCGTCTGGCATCGAGGCTCCTGAAAACAAAACGCGTTCGTCCGTGAATGTGCCGCTCGAATTTATAACGATGGAATCGTTTCCCAGGCTAGAGCCGCGCTGACAAGACGGTATTGACGCCCCGGTCTGGCACTGCACTCCTGGGAGAAGTTATGGTACCAGCCCAAACAACCATTTTGGCACGTTCGCATAAGGAGACGTCTGGACAGGTAAATCTGTTGCGCTATTTCGCATGAAGCGGATATGATAGAAGACTCATGGAACGAAGGCGCAGCAAGTGGCGTACATAATTGCACTATTATCGCGATCAGTGACCCCTCCATGAGGACGGAGAGAATACGGTTCATGCCACTTTGCCATCGAACTGACCGATAGCGTCTCCTCCTTTCTCATAGTTTCGGGAGGGGTGTTGTGGCGTGAAGGACGAGGCGGAAGAGCCACGAACTATTGTCTATTATGGTCTATACGGTAAATGAGAATAAAATGAATCCGATCACACTTTATGAGCATGAGTTTTACCCATTCGACTGGACCGATCACGACCTGAAAATGCTGGCGCGGCTCAATCACGACGGCTCCGATATTCTGCGTCCGGTCGTGCAGCAGGCACGACGCGGGCTAAAAACCACGCAGTTGGTCGGAGTTGTGCGATTCGGCGAACATACCTTCGAGATACTGCCCAAGATTTATCGCAGTCACGACGCAAAGCCAACTAAAAATACAACAAAAAGTTGTGAACAGCAGCAACAGGCAACGAGAAATCTGCTTTTCCTGCTGTCCTACGCAGAGAACCTCGACATTCGTGCCGAGGACTATACGCTACCGCTTGCCAGCCAAAATTCGAACTGGCTCGAACTGCTGACACGCCTGTTTGCGACTCGGCTGCGAGAGGTTTTGAGGAGCAGTGCAGTACGCCGCTATCAGACACTCGACGAAGAACTGCCACTGCTGCGCGGTAGGCTGCGCATCGTCGATCAGTCACGACGCCCGGAGAGACTTCACCGATTCGCCGTCACCACTGATAACCTGACAGATGACAACCCCCTCAACCGACTACTGCGATTCGTCGTCGAGCGCCTCTGGCTGCTCACACGTGACCCGGGGAACCGTTCCCTGCTCGGCGAACTCCGTGAGCGGATGGAGGGCGTCACGCTGCTACCCGCAGTTTCCGCCGCTGAGTGCGAGCACCTGGAGCTACGCCACGGTACCTCTCGCCTCGGACACGATTATCTTCCTCTACTCAACCTCGCCCGTCTATTTGTAAAGGGCGGGGCGCTTCAACTGACTGCCGGTGATCGCGCAACCTGCGCATTCGTCCTGGATATGAACGCGCTGTTCGAGGCGTTCGTCGTCGGCTTTATCCGCCGCAATCGGAATATTCTGCTGGAAGGCGAACTGCGCTCGGCTGTGCTGCAGCCACAGGCCATCGGTTCGTCGCTTCATCTCGCACACACCAATGGAGGAGATCTGTTCGAGCTTAAGCCCGACCTCGTTTTCCGTCTCGGGGACTCGTTCCCGCTGCTGCTCGATGCTAAATATAAGCGCCTCGATCCTGCGGACGCGAAATACGGTATCTCAGAAACCGATTTCTACCAGATGCACGCCTATGCCGCTCGCTGCCGCAGCCCGCGCGTCCTGCTGATCTATCCGCAGACGGCGGATATGACCACGTCATTATACCGGGCATTTCATCTGCATTGCGATAGAGAACACATAATTGCGGCGGCGACGCTCGATCTGTGCGCCGACCTTAACGATCCAGCAGAACTTCGACTCCTCGAAGCACGGTTCCGGGAACTGCTGAACCCGGCAGTCGGATCGACCGATTCGGCGGGACAGTCGAGGCTCACAGAGAGGATGACTTCGTAATGAACGAGGTAAAGATCGCAGCAGAGACCGAGGTAAAGTTCGACGAAGATATCGAGGGAAATATCGAGAGGAAACTCGAAATCAACAAAATGCGGGACACGTCAAAATCCAGTCTACAGCCTTTCGCCTCATTGATGAAACTATCCGAGCACACCGGCAATATTATCCTCCACGGTCCACCGGGGACGGGGAAAACCTGGTGTGTCGGTCACTTCACAACCTGTTTCTTACTGCATCATAACGCCTCTCCTCACCAGGCGCAAGTCTACTGGCATGCGGTGCAGAGCCATGACGGTGCCACCGCTAACGCGCTGCGTGAGGAAGCACAGCGGCGAATGGATGGAGATGGAGTCGCTCAGCAGCACTATCTAGAGTTCGTCACCTTTCATCCCTCGTTCGCCTATGAAGAGTTCGTTGAAGGTATTCGCCCGCAGACAACGAATGGTCAAATCTCCTACCCTGTGCGACCGGGCATCTTTCGTCGACTCTGCGAGCGAGCCGAGCGAGAGCCAGATAAACGATTCGTCCTCGCAATCGACGAGATCAATCGCGCCAATCTTTCGCGAGTCCTCGGTGAACTGATTACACTGCTCGAAGACGACAAGCGCCTCGGGCGCGAAAACGAACGCCGCGTCACGCTGCCCTACTCTGGACAGCGGTTCGGGGTGCCCTCTAACCTGATGCTGGTGGGCACGATGAACACCACAGATCGTTCGATTGCGCTGCTCGATATCGCGCTGCGCCGACGTTTCGCGTTCTTCGAACAACAGCCGGACCCATCGCTGCTCGGCACGGTCTCGGGAGTGGACCTCACTGCCCTGCTTACGTGCCTGAACCGGCGTATTGGCGCCCTGCTCGACAACGACCACTGTATCGGGCACGCCTATTTGATGGATTTTGATAAGGGTGACGCTGTGGAGGCATTGCGCTTCGCCTGGTTCAGCCGAATCGTGCCCCTGCTTCAGGAGTATTTTTACAACGATGGCGAGCGATTGCAGGCAGTGCTCGGGCGGGATTTCGTACGGGATGATGCGCAGCAGGCAGGGCTGTTCGCTGTCGATATGGATGCCCGCGCATCTTCGCATCCCCGTTACTCGATCCATCCTTTCGCGGGCGATGACAAGGGGTTTCTGGCTGCACTGCGTCGACTATCGGGGATGTGAGGGAAACGCGTTTCTATGTGACGGGGCGTGTACGCTATCGGCAGAACGCTCCTGTCTACGAGATAAGGGAGATCGCAAAACGGGAACATGCCTGCTGTAGATGCAGTCAATTATCCGGCGTCGATCAACGCATCTTACACGCTTGGAATTTGAGCGCGGCATGGTAATAAAGTGAAACGACCGAGTGGAAACAACAGAAAGTGGAAGGTAAAGGAATTAAGGAGAAAAGAGGAAAATTCAGCAGTATGGCACAGACTCGAAGAGACTTTATTCAGACCGGCATCTCACTCGCCAGTGCAGCGGGTTTGACGATGTCAGAAACAGCCGCGAACGCGGCAGAAACGGAGCCCGCGATGGCTACCCCCCCCGACGCGTCCACCGCTGGCGCTTTGAGCAAGGACAAAGCCCTTGCTTCCGTTACCACAGAGGACAAACTTCCGCTGACGACCAATGTCGGTCAGCCGATCAGCACCGATCAGAACTCGCTCCGTGCCGGAGCGCGGGGTCCGGCACTTCTCGAAGACTTCGTGCTTCGTGAAAAACTTCAGCACTTCGACCACGAGCGAATTCCAGAGCGAATCGTCCATGCACGCGGCGCAGCAGCACATGGCGTCTTCAAACTCACAGAGTCTCTTTCCGATCTCACGACGGCGAAAGTGCTCACCGACACGACTCTAGAAACACCGGTATTCGTTCGTTTTTCCACGGTCGCCGGATCGCGCGGTTCAGCCGATACTGCCCGTGACGTGCGCGGTTTCGCTGTCAAAATGTACACGCCTGAGGGTAACTGGGACCTCGTCGGCAACAATATTCCGGTATTCTTCATTCAGGATGCGATCAAGTTTCCGGACCTGATCCATGCCGCCAAACCGGAGCCGAACAATGAGATTCCGCAGGCAGCCACCGCACACGATACCTTCTGGGACTTTATTTCTCTGACGCCGGAATCGATGCACATGGTTATGTGGATCATGAGTGATCGTACTCTTCCGCGCAGTTTCGGTATGATGGAGGGCTTTGGCGTTCACACATTCCGACTCGTGAATTCATCAGGCAAATCTACCTTCGTCAAGTTCCATTGGAAGCCCGTACTGGGTGTCCACTCGCTGGTTTGGGATGAAGCGCAGACCATCGCTGGCAAAGACCCCGATTTCCACCGACGGGATATGTGGGAGTCGATCGAGAAGGGCAACTTCCTGGAGTGGGAACTCGGCATTCAGACGCTCGCGCAGGAGGACGAAACAAAGTTCGACTTCGATATCCTCGACGCTACCAAGCTCTGGCCAGAAGAGCTTCTTCCGGTACGCCGCGTCGGAAAAATGACGCTCAACCGTAATCCCGACAACTACTTTGCCGAGACCGAGCAGGTGGCATTCAACACCACCAACATTGTGCCGGGTATCGACTTCAGCAACGATCCGCTGCTGCAGGGACGGAACTTCTCCTACCTTGATACGCAACTCAGTCGGCTTGGCAGCCCGAACTTCACCGAATTACCGATCAATCGCCCGAGCTGCCCCGTGTCCAACAATCAGCGCGAAGCGCATATGCGTCACACGATCAATAAGGGGCGTGTGTCCTATACGCCCGCTTCGCTCGATGGCCATTCGCCGGATGAGGCAACCCCGAAGCGCGGCGGTTTCGTCAGCTTTCCCGAGCAGATTAATGCGCCGAAGGTGCGTGAGCGCAGCAAATCGTTCGACGATCACTACGGGCAGGCGCAGCTGTTCTGGAACAGCATGACTCCGCCGGAGAAGGAGCATATCGTCAAGGCGCTGCAGTTCGAGTTGAGCAAAGTCGAGACGCGCGCGGTGCGCCAGCGAATGCTGGGTCATCTGGTAAAGATCAATGACGTGCTTGCCGCACAGGTCGGCGCCGCGCTCGGCGAGACTGTTCCGGGTGGTTCTGCACCCGCCAAGCCGAATGGAACCGCGGATTCGGTTGAGGAGACGAAAGCGCTTGCGAATGCGACTTCACCTACGACCGCTTCGGGCGGAGCTCAGAAGTCGAAGGCGCTCAGTATGCAGGGGCAGCCAGCCAGCGCAAAAGGTCGAAAAGTCGCGATACTTGTCGAGGCCGGAGTGGATGTTGTACAGGTGCAGGCGATGCAGAAAGCGCTCAAGGCGGCTGGCGCCTCGGGTGATATCGTCGGACCGCATCTGGGAATGGTAAGCGGTAAGAGCGGTGAGGTTGCGGCTACAAAAACGTTTGCCAATACCAGTCCTGTCCTTTACGATGCGGTGTATGTACCGGGCGGCGCGAGTGCGGCTTTGCTCAAGCAAAAGGGTGACGCACATGTTTTCCTGGCGCAGACCTACAAGCATGCCAAAGCGATCGCCGTCACCGGAGAAGCGGTGGATTTGCTGACTGCGTCGCTTCCGCAGGGTGCGGCAGTCAACCAGATGGGCGTGATTTCAGAGCGCGATAGTGCACAGCATGAGGCGGCTATGCAGAAATTCATCGCCGCCATTGGACCGCGCCACTGGGGACGCCCTTCGCTGGATCGTACGCAAGCCTGAGTTGAAGCGAAGAAAGATAACTGGAGCGTAAACAGCAAGGGAGAAAGCCCGTCGCACTGGAGCAATCCGATGCAACGGGCTTTTTTCGACGGCGTGGATCGGCTCCAACTTCCCAACTCAGCGGTGTTACCGCCCAGGTCAGGCTATCCGGATACCCTACGCCATGCTTTGTATAATTCCTCTATGGAGACTCCCCAAACATCCGGCTCGCAGATAATCGTCATTGCCGGACCGAATGGAGCTGGCAAGTCGACGATTGCGGTACGTATTGTGCCACCATCCATTCCGTTTCTTAATGCGGACGAAATCGCAAAGGAATTGACAGCAGAGGAAACTCAGAACAAAGATGTGATGGCGGGACGAATGCTGTTGAGGCAAATGGACGAACTGGAAACGAAGTCAGCCAGTTTCGCGGTGGAAACCACGCTGGCAAGCCGCTCCCTTGCGCCGCGCATCGCACGTTTGCAGAAGAGCGGGTATCGTTTTAGCTTAACATATATGTGGGTGCCAAGCCCCGATTTGTCGGTGCAGCGTGTGGCAGAGCGTGTTCGGCGCGGCGGACATCATATTCCCGAGGACGTAATTCGCCGACGATATGCAGCCGGACTGCGTAATATCTTCCAAATCTATGTTCCGCTTGCAGACCGATGGCGGTTATATAATAATTCTGAATTAGGCCATCCCGTCATTGTGGCACGGGACGTCAAACTGGTGCGCAACTCTCCGCTCTGGAGTCGACCGTATGAGGAAAGTAAACGATGACTGATTTACTTACCAAATCCATCCCACTCAGTGAGGCGATATTGACAGCCCCTTGTTTTGATGAGGAGGAAGAAGCTCTTGATCGTGCAGTAGCACTCGCCGTGCGCGAAGCCCTGCTCGATCACAAACGAGCCGGAAACCCCGTCGCGATTTGGGAGGACGTTAAGGTGAGGATCGTACAGCCGGAAGATATTATTCTGCCGGAAGAAACCGCCCAGCCAATAAGAGCGTCGTCCAAAGAGTAATCAGGGATCCTGCGGGGTTTTGATCCCGAGGGGGCATGCACAAGGCTGTAAAAAGTCCGAGAGCAGTCAACAGAGCCCTACAAAGATTCGGACTAACCATTTCCTCTCACCCCAACTTCCTCGTCCCGAAGCTTCGGGAGGAGGGGAGGCAATGCAGATAGTTTGCCTGTAGATGCGAAACTGAAGGCAGAGTGAAGGTTACGATTCGGAGCTTATACATTTCAATTCGCGGAGAACAGAAACTGAACCTCGCTCAAACGTGCTTATGTTCGCGATCGATGCGATCGAGGGACGCTTCAAGGGAATTGCGCCGGTCGTCGGTGAGCGTTTCGTCCGGACCTGAAACTGCCGGTCCACCGAGCGCGCGCAACCGTGCACGAAGCTGTTCGAGCGAGCGAAGCGCCGCCTGACAGCGATGGCACCCGGACACGTGCAACAGCGCATACCAGCGTATCGGTCCCGTCAGAGAATTGTCGGAAAGCGCGCTGAGCCAGCGTGACATGTGACGACAGGGGCGGATAGGAACAACTCCTTCGACTTCGGTTTTCACAGGTTCATTTATTTGTGTCATTCGCAGTCAAACTCTCCTGATATTTTCAGCATAGCCGAGAAGCTGCGAGTGCAGCAGAAGCCGCGCTCGCGACAGACGCGAGCGCACAGTTCCGATCGGGATTTCCAACGCGCGTGCCATCTCCGCGTACTCCATACCCTCGATATCGACCAATACCACACAGATACGTAACTCCTCTGAAAGCCCGGCGAGGGCACGTTCGAGCGGTTCGTCCAGAGTACTCGTTAGCAGAGCGCTTTCTGGCTGGTCGTTCTCGCTTGCGCGAAGGGACACCGGTCCGACTTCGCCGCTGCAGGTCAATGTATCGACATCGAGGGGCGCTTCCCACTTCTTCTTGCGGCGGTAGTCGTTGATAAAACTGTTCGTCAATATCCGCACCAGCCACGCCTTCGCGTTCGTGCCAGTTTGAAAGCGTCCTTCGAGGAACGCTTCATAGCCGCGGACGAGCGCGTCTTGCACCAGATCCTGTGCCCAATCCTCATTGCTGCAGAGCCGCCGCGCCGCCCGCAACAGATCTCCCTCACAGCTGTGAGCGATATCCGCGTAGGCTTTGCGCTTATCGACGGGGGCATGAGTCTGCTCGGACTGCTGCGGCTTTTCTGCCACACTGCGTCTGGTAAGCAGCCCCAGAGAAGTCCCAAAAAGCGAAGGGCGTTGTTGTGCGATTGTATTTGCCATGCCCTTTCAACAAACGGGGCGTCTGATAAGTTCGATCGACTTGAAAACGAAATCTATTCAACAACTCGGCTCCCGATACTTCCGGAAGGAAGCGCTGGCAGCCTTTCCCCTAACCTCCCTTCAAGAAAAGAAAAAGAGGGGAGTATCAAGTTCGCGTAAGCGGATTTCCAACACCAAGCCGGGGACTCAATCACGCATTGCAGGCGTAACTCCAGACAGGGAAACGTCACCCCATGTTTTGAGGAAGGCGGAACAATGATGAAAAGCGCACCAAAATATTCTTCGAAAACGTTGCAATTCGAGAACTATTTGGTTGGCGTCGTTTGTTGGAATGAGCAGCCCGGTAAGAATACCGTTGACCTATCGGGTTTGCAACACTATTCCCAGACACGCCCGTCAGAAGAAGGAGTTCTCGAATGCGTTTTTCTATTGCTGCAAAACCCACACCAATCCGAGCACGAGCCGCAGTATTCTTGAAGTCGCTGCCGCTAGCGTTGCTCTTCTGCGCCGCGCTTCCCTCGAAAGCCGCACCTGCCGAAACGCGCGAAGGGGTCGTTTATGTAGAAAGCAATATCGGAACCGCCAACGGCAATTCGATCCTGGCATATCGACGAGACGCTGCCGGCAACCTGACCGCACTGCCGGACTCACCCTATGCGACGGATGGAACAGGCATCTATGACACGACACTCAGCCTCGGACCATTCGATTCCGACCAGAACATCATTGTCAATCGCAACAGAACGCTGCTCTTCGCCGTCAATTCCGGGTCCAACACGATCGCCGTTTTCCATATCCGCGCCAACGGCAGCCTCAAACCGGTCAAGGGCTCGCCCTTCGCGTCCGGCGGCATCAATCCGGTCAGCATCGGTCTTGCCGGCGATACGTTGGCGGTCGTCAACAAAAATCAGGATATCAATCAGCCCGCCGTTGCGTCGCTGCCGAACTACACGACTTTTCATGTCAACGGACAGGGACAACTCGAAGACCTGGCGGACACGACCTACTACATCGATCAGGGAGCGTCGCCATCGCAGGCACTGATCTCGCCCAACAATAAGTTTGTGTTTGGCGCGGACTTCATGGGCGGCCTGTTGCGCAGCTTCACGATAGCTGACAACGGTTCGCTTTCGGAACACCCGCCGCTGCCGCTGCCAGACGCCGAGTTTGCCGACACGCTCACGCCGCGCTTCCCGCTTGGTCTGGATGCCCATCCGAAACTGCCGATCCTCTATGTCGGCTTTGTCACGATCAACAGGATGGGCGTCTACACTTACGATACCACAGGTACGCTGCATTTCGAGCGCAGCGTTCCCAACACCGGCAAAGCGATTTGCTGGATAACAGGCAACAAAGCGGGCACACGGCTGTACACGACCAATACTGCGGACAACAGTGTCTCGGTCTATGATCTGACCGATCCGCTCGCACCCGTCGAGATACAGAAAGTCATACTCGCTGGAAACAGTAGCGCCTTTCAACTATCGCTGGATTCGAAGGGAAAGTTCCTGTATGTAGTCGGGCAGCGCTCCTCGGCTGCGACACCGCTCGGCGATGGCAGTCTGCTGCACGTGCTCAAAGTCGATAAGGACGGCTTACTGAGAGAGATCGGTTCCTCACCGCTTACGCTGCCGGTCCCTGCTGGAACTCGCCCGCAAGGCGTCGTCGGGCTATAACTCGTGCTTTCCAGCGCTCCCTCTCCCAAAACTTCGGGAGAGGGAGCGTCGGTTCGAACATACCTCCGGCTCCCTCCTTGAGAGATCGAAGGAGGGTAGAGAATCTTCCGACTGGAAAAGACACTCACCCTGCGCAACTCCCGCAGCGACGGACTTCCATCCGTTGTGCCCTTTCCCTTCATTGCTCCCTCTTCCGTGACTGCGCGCAACCCCTAGACGAAAACGGTCGTCGTTACCAATCGACAAGCACCGCGCCGTCCTCGACCTTGCAGTCGAAGCGGGCGACACAGATGTTCGGATTGTACTCCATCTCGCCGGTACGGACGCTGAACTGCCAGGCGTGCCAGGGACAGATTACGGTATCGCCCTCGATGTCGCCTGCGCCGAGCGGCCCGTCAGCATGAGGACAGGAGTTATCGATGCAGTGATACTCGCCATCGATATTGAACAGCGCCAGTTCTTTGCTTCCGATCGACACGACACGCCCTGTGCCGGGCTCCAGTTCGTCTGCATTCAGCACCTTCACGTAAGCCATATTCCCTCTCGTTCCTCCCACCTGATAAAAGAATTGTACCACCTATCGCTCCTGGACACACAACTGAAGTCTCTGTCTGGAATCATTCAAGTACATGGGTATGACGTCACTGTCGGGAGCTGCAAAGTTCGAGCACAGGGACTGAGAATGGATCTCTTCTCTGATGACAGTATACTTTCCCATCTGCAAGACGACTGACCGAACTCCACCGAACCTATGGTTATCAACTTCTTGCGAGCAGGACTGAAACCAGACATCGAACCCATCTTCCTTTAGCCGCGTCGCCCGAAACGCTGTGCCAGGAAACTCTCTAAAAAGAGCAGACCGATCACCGCAAAGATGAACGGACGCCAGAACTCTGCGCCGTAACGGGAACGGCGTATCGACGATTGCAGACGGTCAGGCGTAGTGACAGTCAGACGGTTCGCAGGTAACCCCGCCTGCGTCACAGCTGTAACGGGATCAGCTGCGCGCAGATCGGATTCTGCGATGGGCAGACTTACGGCGAATGCGTCCTGAGTCGGACTTCCAGCGACGGCGGCACGATAGAGGCCGGCACGCTGTGTATCAGCATAAGTGAATGTTACCCCGCGCGCGTCGAGAACACTGTTCTGCGCGTGGACGCGCCCGTCCGGATCGGTGATTCGTACCTGCTTGTTGGCATCCGTAAGCGGCAGAGAGAGGAAAAGCGGCTCGTCTTGCCGTAGGTTCCGATGCGATGCCGCGCCCTGTCCCAGATATGACAAGAGTTGATATACGAGCGGCACATAGCTCGGTTTGAGGGCGAGCTGATTCCACGCTGACCCCGCACTGCTCGCCGCGAGAATCACTTTGCCAAGCCCAACTCGTCGCTCGACGAACGCCGGTTCGCCATCGCTGAAGCGTACGAGTGTCTGCACGGCATTTGGATCTTCTTCATCCGTGACGGGTTCGAGCCCGTAGTATGTGGTAAAACGCGCGCTGGCAAGGTTCAGACCGGTCGTGTCCCGGAAGATCGACAGGAACGAGTCGGCCCGTATGGTGGAAGGATTGAGCGTCACAGCCGTCTCCTCTGTGAGGGTTTTGCGCTCTCCGATCTGCGCCGGAAGAAGTCCTGCTGCGCCTAGATCCGCATTCACGCGCTGTGAGACTGTGCTGACACCAGGGAAAAGCAGTAGCCCCCCACCCGCCCTGGCATACTCGCTCAGGGCGCGAACATCACCGGACGAGAGATTGCCGAGTCCGGTCACGATGATCGTGTCGTAGTCGTGCAGCGTCACGCCTCCGAAGCCTTCTCCCTCGCGCAGCTTTGGGGCAAAACTCTCTGCCGTGCCGCCGGGAGCCATCGCATTGAGGAGATAGAAAGAATCGCTTTTGCTCGGGTCGGCATTCGGGTGCATGTCCTGCACGAGGATACGGAGCCGGTCGCGAGTGCGAACGACAAAAGGAGCGGCGTTGTCCCGTAATAGCCCGTCTATACGTACGGGATCAGCGAGTTCGACACGCCCAGTATGCGTTCCGGCACGGCTGAACAGCGGCATGAAACGTACCGACGCCTCCGCTCCCGGCGCAATGGACACGCGGGCAGAACCCGCCTGCCGGCCGTCGACGATGAGGTTCACGGCGACATCGTTACGAGCTTTCGCGCCGTGATTGCTGATTTTAGCTTCGATGCGAGCGGGCAGGTAGGGCGTGACCAGTTCGCGAGCCAGCGGCGTTAGGGCGACAGACAGATTCTCGCGACTGCCTGCCGGTGCGCCCACCGATACCCATGCGACACGCGCCTGTTTGCCCATCTCCTGCCAGACGCCCCGTGCCTGTTCGCGCTTGCTGGTTGCCCAGGCGTTCGCCTGATCATCGGTCACCCAATAGCACTCTTTTACGGTCGCGCTCGAAGCCTTGAGCAGCTTATTGACCAGTTGTCCGCCCGCGAGATAGTCGCTGCTGCGATCGCTGGTGTGCGCGACACGAATGCGTTGCAGCGCAAGCTGTCGGTCGAAACTGGGCGCGTTTATGAGCGCTTCAGGCTTGTCGGAGAGCAGTACGACGGAGACGGAGTCGCCCGGTTTGAGGATTTTGGTCAGGATATCGGCGGCGGACTGCTGCGCGCGTTCCCAGCTCGATTTGTTGTCGGGCTGGCCGCGGAAGTCCATACTGTAGGAGTTATCGAGAACAATCACCGCATAGACGCGGGCATTTTGTGAAAGCAGCGGTATCCCGAGCGAGCGAAGCACCGGTCGCGCGAACGCCAGCACTGCCAGCGCGACGATTAACATCCGAAGCAGGAGCAGGAGCAGTTCTTCGATGCGCAGCTTCCGTCGCTGTTTTTTGGCGGACTGCAGCAGGAAGTCCATCGCCGCCCACTGAACGATGCGCAGTTTGCGCTTGCGGATCAGGTGGATCAACAGAGGGATGCCGATGAGCGCGAGCGCTCCGAGAAAAGCGGGACTCAAAAAAGACATCCGTTACTTACTTTCTTGTTTCAAGCTTATTCAATCTGATTCAATCGAAGCGAATTTCGCTTCATCGAATGCCTTGGGTTGAAACCCGTGTGGAATTGCAGGCTTCCCGTGGCGGGCTGAAGTCAGTTAGTGGCAGGCGGGACAAATCTGTTACATGTTTGTATCGGTGACTAGGGCTGCAAAGCCTGCTCGGCGCTTGTATCTGGACGCGAGGAGAGGGTAATCAACGCCTCTGCCTTCGGCGTCCATTCCGATTTTTTACGGTGACGAAGCAGCCACTGTACTATCTCCTCCGCCTGCACGCGTTTGTCCAGCCCAAGGTAAGATTGTGCCAGATAGTAGTGAGCCTCACCGTCCGGGTCGAGGCTCATATTGCCAATGCGGTGAAAGTTTTCCAATGCATAGACGGCATCGGCGTACCGACGTTTCTGTGCATGTTCGCGCCCAATCGCTTTGATTGCTCTAAATAATTTGTTGACGCTTATCGGAAAGTAGAGGATGATTGCAACCAGCGCGGAGAAGAACATCATCGGCACAGTGGCTGAGCGTGAGGAGTGCGTGATATCGACGAGCATAATCGCCGTCACCATCAGCCCGAGCAGCAGCGTCGCGACACGTCGGAGATGGGCATAAAACAGCCCATTGACCTGTTTTTGTGCTGCAGGGTCGAGCGTGGTCGAGACGGCTTTCGCCCGTGCTGCCTGGGGGGTCGGTCGATTCGCGCCTTTTTTTGCGGGCTGTCTGCGGCGTACCGCATTTGACGAACGTGCCATCGATAACACTCTTTCTTCAAAAATCGTTTTTCAGACAACAGCGTATCATGTTAGCCCTGCATCAGGTTACGGCGCAGCATCACGCAGAAGATCGGAACGCCCAGAATCGACGTCACAACACCGATCTCGATGCTATGCAGATAGACCCGCGACAGCCACTCCGAAGCCACTAGCACCGTGCCGCCGAGCAGCATTGAAGCGGGCAGCAGTACACGGTGGTTCGCGCCGACGAGCCTGCGCGCCATGTGCGGCACGACGAATCCAACGAAGGCAATGATTCCCGCCACCGAAACCGCCGCCGCCGTGAGCAGCGAACCCGCCAGAATGACGCGCCGCTTGAACGCCTCCGTATCGACGCCGAGATATGCCGCGCTCTCTTCGCCGAGCGCCATGATATCGAGTTCCTCTGAGCCGCGCCACAAAATCGCTGCCCCGATAGTACCGAATACGAATAGCAGACCGACTTTGCTCCAGCCGAGCGCGTTCAGATTGCCGAGCAGTTCCGACAGGATTGCGCTTCGCCGATCAATGCCCGAACGGTTGCCGAGCGAGACCATCAGCGGGATCAACGACCAGAAAAACGTACCCACGATAATGCCCGAGAGCAGAAAAGTGCGTGCCGAAACCTGCCCGCCGACACGCGCCAGCATATACACGACTGTGACGGCACCGAGTCCGGTCACAAAAGCGGCGATCGGCTGTGCGAAACCCGCCAGCAGTCCCGTACCGCCGAGCAGGGTGACGACCATCGCACCGAGCGCGGATCCGGAGGAAACGCCGACAGTGTAGGGATCCGCGAGCGGATTGTTGAGCAGACTCTGGAAGGCAACGCCTGCCATCGCGAGCATCGCGCCGATCATCGCCGCGCCGAGTGCGCGCGGAAAACGCTGATCCCAGACGATCGCATCGGCATAGCGCACCCCGGACGGCGGCGCAAAATTCGAGCCGATAAACGGCAGGTGGCGCAGCAGCACATTCCCGATCACTCGTGGAGTCACGACATCGGCTACGCCCGCCTCGCCCATCCACATATCAACGACCAGCACGAGCAGAAAGATGACTGTCAGGGCGAAGAATATACGTCCGGAGCGACCGTGCGGGGAAAGCGCCTTACGCGCCTGTCGTAGCTGTCGGCGCGATATAGCAGTCTCTTCCGACGTTTCTGAGGCTGGTGTGGGCGGCATGTCCGTAGGCATCGGGCGGCTCAGGGCTTGCCCGTCGGCACAGGAGAGTCATGAGTAGAAGGCTGACCGGGAGCGACAGACCCCGGAGTTGTAACGGAAGGCGCTGAAGAGGAATGAGAAGCCATCGTGTCAGACGCTGCGAACGCTTCCGGGTGCAGGAACGCTGCTAATTCCTCCGCCGCCGCTGCCAGACGCGGACCGGGCCGCTCCAGCGTCGCGCCCTGAGAAGTGACGAAGAATCGGCTGTTGCGAACGGCAGGAACGCCCATCGCCCACCCCGGCATTTGCAGCGCTTTTTTTTGTAGTTCCGGGCTGCAGATAATTACATCCGGCTCGAGTTCAACGACCTTTTCCGGCGAAATCACGTCTCCTGCCAGCGGCTCGATGACCACATTGACGCCGCCCGCGATCTTGATCAGGTCGCTGATATAGGAATCGGGACCGGTCGTGTAGATCGGACTGTCGCCATACATTACGAAGACTCGCGACGGCGTAGATCTGCCCGGCTGTCCGTCCTGTGCATTTCCCTGAGTAGACGCGAGTTTCTGGGTCACCACCGCGATACGATCCTTCATCGCCTTAACGGTCTGCTCGGCTTGCGCCTGATGCCCGGTCGCCGTACCAATCAGTGAAATCGCTTCATAGGTCTGCTCTAAAGTTTTGGCACGAACCACCAGCACCGGTACACCCGCTTTATCGAGCATCTCGATCATTTTGCCATTGATGGTATCGAGCGCGATCACAAGATCGGGCGACTTCGCTTCGATCGCCTCGATGCTCGGGCTGAGCGCGTCGATGTGCGCAATGGTTTTGGCTTCGGGGGGAAAGTCGCAGGCGGTCGTGTCGGCAGCGATCTGAGCGCCTGCTCCAATCGCATAGAGTATTTCGGTATTGCTCGGCGTCAGCGAAATAATATGCTGCGGCGCAGAGGGAATCTTCAGGGTTTGCCCGCGGGAGTCGGAGATCGTCAGCGGAAAACTTCCTGGAATCGAAGTCGACGGTGCCGTGACTGGCGGAGCCGCAACGGGCGGGACTGTCGCTGTCTTACAGCCAGCAAGCAGCAGAATGCTCGCACCGAGCAGCAGGGAGAGTGTGAGAATGGGTGCGGTGCCGCGTACGCCTCCGTTGGCTCTAATCTTGCAGCAGACCGATTTAGCACGAACATAAAACGGCGATCTCATTCGGTCTCCGATATCGGTTGAGTAACATTGCGTGGGCGGTAGTGCGCAGGCTTGGCGCGGCGGGCGTCTTTGTGTGGGGTCGGCGTCGGCTGCGCGAGGGCGAGCAGTTCCGCCACCTCATCTTTGGTGAGTTTACGCCATGTGCCGGTCGTTAAGCCTTTCAACCTCAGGTTTCCAAAGCCAATGCGGGTGAGCCCCCGAACCGGATTTCCGACCGCTTCGAGCATCCTGCGCACCTGCCGGTTGCGCCCCTCATAAAGCGTAATGTCGAGGATCGTACATTGTGTGGCGGCATCATACTCGACGAACTGCAGCTCGGCGGGAGCGGTCTTTCCATCGGGAAGTTCGATGCCTTCCGTCAGTTGGATCGCGGCTTCGCGCCCGACGAATCCTCGCGCCCGCACCCGATACAGTTTCGGCACATGGTAGCGCGGATGTGTCAGACGGTTGGCGAACTCGCCGTCGTTGGTGAGCAGCAGCAGGCCGTCGCTGTCCACGTCGAGGCGACCGACCGGATAGACACGCGTATCGACCTGCCCGACGAGATCGAGAACCGTTTTCTCCGCATGCGGATCGGCAACGGTGCTGGTGTAGCCCGCCGGTTTGTTGAGCATTATATAGATCGGTTTGGGCGGTTTGCCGGTCGGCACGGCTTCGCCGTCCACTTCGATCTTGTCCGTCTCGGGATCGACTTTCGAGCCGAGTTCACGTACGACGCTGCCGTTGACGACGACGCGCCCCTCGGTGATCAGCGTTTCACAGGCTCTACGTGACGCGACGCCTGCGGCGGCGAGCACCTTTTGCAGGCGCGGCAGATCCGTTTCCGGCTTGTTGACTTCCGGCTTTGTGAGTGCTGTCTTTTTGACTTGCGGCTGCTTTGCTTCGGTCTTGCGTGTTTCCGGCTTGTTTGCTGCCGTCTTTCTTGTTTCCATAACTAAAGGATACCTTGTACAAGGCGAGAATCAACGCGATTGCTGCCACGACCACCAGCGGGCGCGACGATCCGCGCGTCCCGAGTATCGGCGCGGGAGGTGGATTCTTCGGCACGGCCGACGCGGCGATCAGCGGCGAAACGCTGACGACTTTACCATTCATCGACTCCTCGATTACGCCGACGGAGGCGCCCGCATCGACTGGAGCCTTCAGCGGCGAGAGCGTGACACGCTGCGTGATGGACGCTCCCGCGCCCTTCTTCAACACGACCTGTACCGGACGCTGCGCCACGACGGATACGGAACCGGCGCTGCCATTGCGGATGTCGCACGTTCCAATCGACGCTCCCGCTTTGACGAGCGGACGCGGCTCAAAGTTCTGAAACCCCCATTGCATCAGCGCGGCAGTGTCCTTCACATAATCTTTGCTCTTCAGAACGACAGTTATCAGCCGCCAGTCGTTCTGCGTCGCCGAGCCGACATAGCAGTGTCCGGCAGGAACGGTATAGCCGGTTTTGATGCCGTCAGCGCCGGGAAAGTGTCCGAGGAAGTGCGAGTGGTTACGCATCCCGACGTCGAATTTGTCCATTGATCGCGCGATATAGGTGTGCTCCATTTTGACGACTTCGTTGATGCGCGGCTCTCGAATAGCAGTTCGGGCGATCGTTGCGAGGTCTCGTGCGGTGGTATAGTGGGCTTTATTGTGCAGCCCGTGCGGGTTCATAAAATGGGTATGCGTTGCGCCGAGCTGCGCAGCGCGGGCGTTCATCAACGCGACGAAGGCGGCTTCGCTTCCCGCAACGTGCTCGGCAGCGGCTACACAGCCGTCGTTGGCAGAGCGCATCAGGATCGCACGAAGCAGATCGTGTGCTGTGAGCTTCTCGTTGGGCTTCAGATGCAGCGAACTCTCGCGCGTCTCGGAGGCATATTTGCTGGCGGTGATCAGGGCATCGTCCGGCACGCGCTCGCAGAAAAGCAACGCAGTCATGATCTTGGTCGTGCTCGCCATCGGGCGCGGCGTATCGGCGGACTGTGCGTACAGCACCTGTCCGCTGACAGCATCGACGAGGATTGCGCTTGCGGCGCTGACGTCTGGCGCGGGAGAGGTGACTCTGGGTTCGGGGAGCGTTGGCGGCAGTACGATATTCGTCTCGACGGTTTGCGGAGGACCATCGGGCAATGCGGGTGACGCAGGGATTGTAGTTGCAGCCGAAATAGTGGCTGTCGATACCGGTGCAGGCGTTGCAGCAGTACCCGTCAGCGTCGATGTAGACGCAGAAGAAGGGACGGCAGAAATCGTCGGCGAAGCGGCGGGTGCAGAACGAGGCACAGTGGGAGATGCAGGCACAGACATATCCACAATGACCCCGCCAGTCGGAAGCGGCGCGGTCGCTGCAGGAATCGACTGCTTGGCAGCGGGCATGGATACCGACGGATTAGCTCGGCCTGGGGCAGCCTCTGTCGACTGTCTGGGCGAGTCTGTGGCAGGAGAAGCCGGCGCAGTCGATACTGTGGTGGATGGCGCATTCGCTTGCTGCTCTGACGGCACAGAGGAAGAGGGCGTGACAATGTGCGATTGAGAATAGGCGACAGGCAGCGCAGCTACAACCGCGAGAACAGTCACCAGAAAAAAGAGGATACCGGGCGAAATCTTTGTCTTGAGAGTGTGTTTACAATCAGGCGGGGGTGTGATGGCGCGAACCTCCGTACTACAGCATGGGGTATGTCTGACCGGTCGACAGGCAGTTGCTATCCATTGTATCAGTTTTTGCGACAATTAACAATACACCCTATGCAATTTGAGGGGACAACTCCATATGGATCGCTCCGGCGGCTACTACGCCGATCGAACCGGGAAGGCGATTTGCGAGACACGTCACAATCATGTCTGCGCGCATTGAGCTGGCGTTTGTAGACTTCATGACGTGTCTACAGAGTATGGCATAGCGGGGTCTGTTGCGCGGGCGGGCGATAGAGACGGTACCTGAAGCATCGGTGGGCTATACCTCTATGGACTGCGCCTTTGTCGAAAAAGTACCTGGACTAGATCATTCCAAGACGATTTGTGTATCCCGCACGTCGAAAGTCAGGGCCAATCACGTCGAGCTTCTGGTGAAGCATACTCAAAGGCCAACCCATAGCGTTCATTTTGAGGAACCAAACTCGGTGGTTCTCTGTCTTCTTTGCCGTGCGACATCACTGAGCAGTAATTTTTCCGGAGACAAATCATGAAGTTTGTACGTATGTTTGTGGCTGCGACCGTTGTCGCAGCGATGACGGTGCCCTTTGTATCGGCGCAGACGCCCCCGAAAGCCGACCCGCAGATGCATGCGGTACTCGATCAGCTCACCGCGCTGCACCCTAAGCCTCTCGAAAAGTTAACTGCACAGGAAGCGCGTATGCAGCCTGGTCCCGCCGATGCTGTCAAAGCGCTGTTGATAAAACAGGGTAAAAGCACTGCGCCCGAGCAGGTTTCTAAAGTGGAAGACTCGACGATCCCGGGACCGGCAGGCACGATCCCGATACGAGTGTATACGCCCGATGGCAGCGGTCCATTTCCCGTACTCGTCTATTTCCATGGGGGTGGCTGGGTCATTGCCGATCTGAATACCTACGATTCAACTCCACGCGCGCTGGCCAACCTGACCCATGCAGTCGTCGTTTCGGTCGAATACCGACATGCGCCGGAAAACAAATTTCCCGCTGCACACGAAGATGCCTATGCGGCAACACAGTATGTACTGAAGAATGCGGCGCAGATGAATTGCGACCCCATGCGCGTCGCTGTCGGCGGTGAAAGCGCTGGCGGGAATATGGCGGCGGCAGTCTGCCTGATGGCACGTGACCGCAAGGGTATGATGCCCCTTTATCAGATGCTCGTCTACCCGGTCGCCGATTATGCTTTCGACACGCCTTCGTACAAAGAAAACGCAAATGCAAAACCGCTCAACAAACCGATGATGCAGTGGTTCTTCCGTCAGACAGTCAAAAGCCCTGCAGACGGCAAAAACCCGTATCTTTCCATTCTGCGTGCGAAAGTCGCAGGCGTACCTTCAGCAACTGTGATTACCGCTCAAATCGATCCACTCCGCAGTGAAGGCAAAGCCTATGCCGATCGACTCGAAGCGGCAGGCGTCAAAGTACGATATCGCAACTATGACGGCGTTACCCATGAGTTCTTCGGAATGGGAGCAGTCGTCGATAAAGCGAAAGAGGCAAACCAGTTCGCGGCGGACGGTCTTCTGGCGGCATTCGCAAGGTAACATCGCCCGACGAAACTGTCGCCGATCGTTTGCAGCCATCGGCAATGGCTTAGCCGGGTCGATAAACAAGAGGAAAGGAAATTGGCTCCGAGTGTCCGGCTTTGAAACCGGACACTCGGAGCCAATCAGTTCGATTGTATGATCGCCTGAAGCGCTTCTCGTTATTTTCCTCTCGGGATATTGGCTGGAAAAAGCTGAGAAGAGGGAACGATCTGTTTCGCGATGCCGGGTCCAGACCACTTCAACTGCATGATTGCGCCGCCATAACCCTGGAAATATTCGATCTTGATCGAATATTTCTGACCGGCCTGCAGGGCGATCGTGCCGCTATACTCCGTCGCGCCCTGATAGATCCAGGCGTCGACCAGTTGTGTTCCATTGACCCAGAGCCGAACACCATCGTCTGCGTTGGCATAGAAGGTGTAGGTACCGCTACAGCGAGCCTGCACGGATCCCAACCAGCGAACGCTGAAATTGTTCAGATTTACGCCGGCGAACGGGGCAGAGTTGCTCCAGTCGAAGTCGATCGTCGGATCGGTGCGCGTAAGCGCAGGACCGCTCAGATCGAGGGTGTTATAGTAGGCGCCCATCAGACCGGTCCCCGTGCCGGGACCACTATCGACCAGATAGTCTCTGGTGGCGATGCCACTGTGATTAAAACCGATTTTGAATGCGATTGCCTGCACGGTAGCACATGTCGTGAGCGACAGCGGAGCTGTGTAGAGCGGCGACGAAGCCGTAGGCGTCGTACCATCCAGCGTATAATGAATCGCGGCGCCTAGCGTCGCATCGGTTATTGTGACCGTAAGCGGCGGCGAGTAGGAGCCTGCATCGGGAGTGATAACCGGTGTCGCAACCCATCTGCCCTTACCAAATACCGAAATACCGCTTTGTGTTCCAACGAAAACCTTGCCGTTTGCAATCGTCGGTACCGTGAACTTGACATAGCTCCCGATCGCATCGCGATTATTGGTGAGTCCGGAATTATACAGAGGCTTGCTGACATCTTTGGCATCGTAGGCATGAAGCAGTGCGGAGCCTCCGTTTTCGATTACCCAGACGATCCCAGTTTTACTTCCATAGCTTGAGACGCTGGGCGTCGCGCCAGGATAAGTGAAATAGTCGGTCGACTGCGAGGTGGGTCCAGAAAGCTTTCCGTTTGCAATCGAGAACGCTTTGAGTGAGTCGCCATTTCCCTGATAGTAGATCGAACCATTGAAGTAGGCTGGCTGGCTCCAGGCACCGCCGATGGCGTTGGGCAGAGACTGCACGATCTGACTGTCATCGCTGCTGTTGAATTTACCCATGTTGAAGCGGTCGATGATATAGATTGTGCCCTGCTTGCCCGCGCCTAACAGAAGGCGAGGGTGTGCTGTACTGCCCATTGAGGTCGGAAGCAGTATCGTACCGCCCGAGCCCAGGTCGGCGTCATAAATGTTCAAGTCATTCTGGTTGAATGGGGTGAAATAGTCGAGTACCGTCTGCTTCGACGCACTGACCCTGACGAAACTGTCGCCGTAGTCCTTACCAGGCTGACCGTTCGCATCGATCTTATTGGCGGAAAAACTTCCGTTACCGACTTGAAAATAGATGCTGTCGCCTGAGGCAGGGAGCCCGCCTCCGCTCATCCAGATGCCGCCTGCGCCGATAGGATAGCCGGAGGGGTCGGTAACGGCATTGGGAGAGGAGCAGTAAACGAAGCTCTGTGCTAAAGTTTTAGCGTTGTAGCCCAGTATCCAGCCGTGATATGGGATATTGTCGCCGTGCGAACCAAATCCGATGTAGACGACGCCGTTCTGCAGCAGCAGTCCAACCCGGTTCATATGGCGCAGTGGATCGAGATACACCTTGCCGTTGATATTGCCATCTCCGACGCCGTCCACGCTCGCCTGAATGAGCACGGGACTATTGGCGCGTTCTGCGCCGGTGGTCACGTCCAGCGCATGAAGGCGCTGGGCATAAGTGCCGTCCGATTCTTTGGTCTTGGCAACCACAAAGAGCGTTTTGCTGGCAGTGTCGATTACCGGGGTGCTGGTGATGCCGATTTCGACGGGGATATCCTCGGTGCCGACCTCCCACCAGGGAACGGAAGCGCCGAAGTTGACATGCCAGAACGGATCGGCGCTAACGCCGGTATTGCTGCTGGCATCGTAGGCGTAGACGCTGTTGTGTTCCGTAGCGACATAGACTACGTTATGCTTGCCTTTTCCCGGGATCGTAATGCCGGATAAAATGAGTGGCTGCGCGACAATATAGCCATCGACCGGCTGCGTGTAGAGCAGTCCGAAAGTGTCCTGTGACACATTGAGAGGCGTGAGACTGGTCTCTCCGGTGTTGGCGCCCGTGCGCATATTGTTGTTGTGCTGGGTGGTGACGGATGTCTGCGCCATTGCTGCCTGCGACGCGAACAGGCCAGTCGCAAGCGCTAACGACACTGCCGTTTTCATTACAGTTTTCATCAAAGTCGAGCGCAGCGATAGGCGCCGTTTGCTGGAGAGTAGCATGAAATGTCCTTTCCAAGTCCGATTTCAAAGGTGCAGAGAGTATTTACAGACAACAGGACAAACACAACAGGCAGCAGGACTCCTAGAGTCTGTTCTGAGACAGGCGTCCCTGAGTGCGAAGTGTATCGTAGCAGTCGGTAACATGGATTCCTTTGGAGAGATGCTGAGAGACTTTGCCTCCTGTTGGAATGCTGGCGGCTGGTACCATGAGTTTTAACAATGCAAATTTACGAATAGTTTCCGGCCAGGCGAATTAGATGCATTATTCTTCACTAAAGACGCATGAATTCCTGCATGATGTTCGCCAGTCAGCTCAAATCACGTACAATCACAGTGAAAATCTATCGAAATCGTAAATATTCACGCTGCTTTTAGTTTCGCATCTACAGGCCGAAAATCTGATTCAATCCCTCTCCCGAAGACTCGAGCGCGGGGTTGGGGTGAGAGTGAAAATCTATCGATAACACAGGCTTACACTCAGGAAAGCGCTTTGAGAAAGCAATTGCAAGGCTCGGGCTGGGCAAAGCAAGCACTATGCGTTTGGAAATGAACAACGAGTGCTACGAGAACGCGAACCGAAGGAGAGCGAACGCGCTGTGTGTAGGATCATTCTGACCGCCACATTCTTTACTTGATGAAAATGCTCGATGAAAATGATTCAGGCAGTCAGATGAGACGTCTCGTTCAACAGCAGAATTCGGGAGTGACTTCTGTCTTCGGTACGCGTTTCTTCTAAGATACTGAGGGAGGCATTGTCGAGCCAGAGGTGCCGCAGCGAGGTGGCAGCGGCATCGAGTCCGAGGCAGACAAGCGCGCGAAGGCTGCCGCCATGCCCGACGACTGCTGCCTGACCTGTCGGACACTCCTCGCGTATCATCTGTGCCACCTGCGCCATTCGATCGAAAACCGAGTCTATAGTTTCGCCGCCAGGCGGCCGGTACCGGTAGGCATCGCGGAGATAGTCGGCAAGCAGCTCCGAATCGCCACGTGCAATAATGTCCTGGCGGGTCAGACCCTCCCAGTCGCCGAGCATTATCTCGCGAAGCAGCGGGGTTGTCTGTACCTGTAAGCCGAGCGGGGCAGCGATCGCTTCCGCAGTGACTCGCGCCCGCGACAGGTCGCTCGACCAGATTCGTTCTGGTGGCAGGGGCAGCCTGGAAAGACGCGCGCCGACCCGATCCGCCTGTTCCAGACCTTCCGCATCGAGCGCGATATCGCTGTGACCCTGCATACGCATTTCACGATTCCAGCTCGTAATGCCGTGCCGAACCAGATACAGACGCAGACGCTGCTCGTTTACCATATTTTGAATGTTTTCACTCTACGCTCACTTTTTCCATCGTCACTGTATCGCTAATCTTCGCCAGAAATTCCCGTCAGGCTTGCCCATGATTAAAGGTAACTATTCACCCCGCCTTCAGTTTTGTACCTACTGGCAGAATATCTGCATTGCCTCCCCTCTTCCCGAAGCTTCAGGAAGAGGGGATTGAGGTGAAGGGGATTAGTTACGATCAAAGTTAAAATGAGGGGATGGGATAGATCTCCACTCAAATACTGCCAGCGGGATGAGCAACAGATCATTTTTTAGGCGGTTTTGCGCCGCTCGGTGGTGCGCTCATTGGTCCGCCTGGGCGGCCAGGCGCGCCATTTGGTCTACTGGACTGTATCACTTCGGTTACGCCAGCAGGAGGCGTAAATACGAACGCGCTGTCGGCAATCGAACTGTTGAAAGTCTGTGGAAAGAGATCCATCGTCACCGAGTCACCCTTCGCGTTTTTCTGTGCAATATGCAGCAGTTGAAAAGTTTGCTTATCGATCCAGTATTCTCGCGGTTTGAAAGTGGCATAGGCTTTCTGTCGCTCTGCGGCAGTTTTATCTGGAGGCAAGGGAGGGTAGCATGAAATCACATAGACGGCGTGTCCCTGCCACGCAGTCGGGGTCTGCATTTTTGCAGTGCTGGAATCGAGTGTCAGCTGTAGTCGACTCAAAAATTCGGGCACAGTGATACGCGGGGGCGCGGGCTGTTTCGCGTACTTCTTCAGTTCAGGGCGATACTCGATCATCGATTTGCCATCGATAATGGTCGTTTGTC
The DNA here is from genome assembly GCA_038216735.1 of Chthonomonadales bacterium. GTDB lineage: Bacteria > Armatimonadota > Chthonomonadetes > Chthonomonadales > Chthonomonadaceae > JBBQPY01. The sequence goes on along the minus strand of JBBQPY010000009.1, from coordinate 1,665 downwards.
CGCCCTGACTGGCTTTTGCCGCGCCGGTTCCCGTTTGCGAAATCTGAATATAGACTCGGTTCGGGCTTTTATACTTCATGTGCTGCGTCTGGGAAACTGTGTAGGGCTTCTTATCGTTCGTGGTGCCGCTCGAATTGATTTTCAGAGTGCCCTGAAAAGAGGTTGCCTGGGTATACAGCGCTAGCATTTTCTTGAGTGCCGACTGAGCTGTTTCGGCTGCCTTTGCAGAAGGGGAGACAAAAGTCAGTACAGACAGTATCGTGCAAAGCCCGAGCCCATACCGGATGGCGGGTCGAATAAGCATTGGAAAACTCCTTGGAAGGTGTGTGATTTAAGCGCATCTGTTTTGGGGAAACGCGCGCCTCTGTATACGGGACAGAAGCGCAAAAGGTTTGCATCCCATGCTGCAAAAGGGTTTGCATCGAATGCTGCAGTCGGAATACAAGAGGTGGAATACTGCTCACGAGGATACCTGAAAAGTATACCCTACAGTCTGCGGAGGATCGTCTCTGAATCACTTTAGCAATTCTGATCGAGGGCACTTATCGCTTGATTCATCAATCGCGCTCGACGACGCTGACACGCAGTTCGTGGCTGCCATCGGGGCGGGCGATCTCATAGTAGTAGAAAAGCTCGTGTCCGACAGGGAGTACATCGACATAACGCAAACTGCCGCTGCCGTCGGGTGAATGCAGTGCGGCAACCTCCGGGGAGAGCGAGTAGTAGGTGCGCAGATCGAATGTGGTTGCCAGTCCGGTCGTCTCTTCGTAATTCTGTGCCACCGACGCGCCGCCGTCGTAAAAAGCGAGCCAGCCGCCCGTGTCGAGCGGCAGCAGGCTGCCGATTCGCTGGCAATAGGCGTCCCATTTGCCCGTTGCAGAACTTCCGCTCGCATCCAGAGAGGTCGCGGAGAGCGCATCACGTGGGGAGACATCGCCGAGCCACTGGAAATGTTTCCCATCGCCAGAGATTGCCGCGCCCGTGCGGGAAGCGATCAATCCGGTGTTGTAGATGTCGCCGCTAGAGTGCTTGCGCTGCTCATCGGCAGGTGTCATTGCGCCAAAACCGACCGCATAGCTCGTCAACATATAGTACATTCGCCCGATCAGAAACACATTCGGGTCCTTGATACCCTCCGCTCCGATAACGTCGGCTGTCAGTATAGTCTGGAGAGCACTGCGATGGAACTGGTCGGGCTCATCGGCTTCGTACATCCCAATTCGCCAGCGACGGTCCTCCTCGGAGACATAGCCAATGTAGAGGCGCCAGCGACCATCCAGACCACGTAACAGCGAACAGCGCTCCAAGGAGAGTGCGGCGAGCGAAGTTTTGGGCAGCGCCCAGATGTCCTGAAAGGCGATCCCATTGTCGCTAGCGGCGATGCGGCACTCGACCCCGCGCCCGAGTTCACGTGGCTGACGCTGGCGATAGACGAGATAGAAGGTGTTGCTTGCGGCGTCGAAAGTCGCTCCGGGTGCGCCTGCCCACCAGCCCGCACCGTCCTGAAGCGGAGCACGTACCGGAATGCCCTCCGATGGATCGAACAAGGGAACGCTGCTGTATACCTTTCCGAGATTGTTCGCCATGCTGTTCGTCCTTTCGCTGACATCCGCCAGTCCTATTTACGGGCGTTCCAAATTCTGCCCTCACCCCTAGCCCCTCTCC
>JBBQPY010000008.1:0-56089 GCA_038216735.1 Chthonomonadales bacterium | reverse complement strand
TTCTACACGTAGATCGTCGGTTTTCGACGCAATTATTGATGACCCGTGACAGCGGAAGCGGCGCACCCGACTCATCAATAAATCGGTTTGGGACTATTGTGCTGAGATTAACTATCTCGTCAGATTTATCTAAACGTCAATTAAAAAGGAGTGGATTGAAAATGGGAGATGGGTAAGGCGATACTATACCTTTAACGATATTGTCACCCCTCTCTTAACGAGCTTGCGTGTGGAGAGGGGAAGGGGGTGAGGTCGCATTTCCTCCACTTCCCTGAGTTTCGGGATAGGCGATTACCAATGTGAGTTGCGTGAGGAATCTATGATAAAGGCAGGGTCTGAGGGAGGTTTGTCACACATTTGGTTGGGTCGTCGATGGTCTCATTCTGTTTCGATAATGCGGACGAAAAGCTCTTCGAGCGTTTCGCGTTTGGGGACGAGCGACAGCAGTTTGACACCGTTTTCGACCAGCGCACGCGCGACTTCGGGAATATCGTCCTCTCCGCGCACCCAGACCGTGAACTTCCGGATCGGCACACGCTCGAACTTGAGTTTCGCGCTGACGAGCTGCAGCGCTTTCATGGCAGCATCGTTCATTTCCCGCACTTCGACGTCGATCGAGGATGAAAACGCCAGCAGTTCGTTCATCGTCCCCTGCGTCGCGATCTGCCCCCGCTTCACGATCGCAACTCGGTCGCAGGTCATCTCGATTTCCGACAGCAGGTGTGAATTGAGAAGAACCGTCTTGCCGCGCCCGCGCAGTTCGAGCACGATGTCGCGCACATCGCGCCGCCCGATCGGATCGAGCGCAGAAGTGGGTTCGTCGAGTATCACCAGCTCGGGATCGTGCAGAATCGCCTGAGCAAGCCCGATACGCTGCTGCATGCCCTTGGAAAACTCACGTATTTTCGATTTGGCGCGATCTCCAAGCCCCACCCTTTCCAGCACTTCTGGAATCCTCTGTGCCCGCGCCGTACTGCTCATACCTGCCAGTTTGCCATGAAGATGCAGGAACTCCGTCGCGGTCAGGAAATCGTGGAACTGAAACTTCTCCGGCAGAAACCCGACCATTCGCCGCGTCTGCACGTCGCCGATCGGTTTGCCGAGCAGTGTCGCACGCCCCGAGGAGGGTCGGATATTGCCGAGCAGCATCATGATCGTGGTCGTTTTGCCAGCGCCGTTCGGGCCTAAAAAGCCGAATACCTCACCGCGTGGAACCGACAAACTCAGGTCTTTGACCGCCGTAAAACTACGATATTTCTTGCTGATCTCGACCGTCTCGATTGCCAGTTCCACAGAATTTTCCTCTTGTCGACAAAACGGGGAAGGTCTATTTTGCGTCCGGCGTTTTCGGCTCCGGACGTGTCAGATGCGCTACCTGCCGTACTTTCCAGATGCGCTTGTTCCAGCGAACATTCGCCTCAAAGGTATAGTCTCCTGCGGGGATCGTCGACGGGATTTTTACGCCGATACGTCGAGTCGCTTTGCTATTCTCTTTGTCAGCAGTAATCGGAATTCGCGGGCGTTTGTCCTCAAGCTCGAAACCGGGAGGCACGGTCGTGAACTCGATATCGCCCTTTACAGTAAAGGGTGCAGCGCTGAAGACACTGATCACGAGATCGAATCGCGTCGGACCCAGGATCAGGATCGGGTCGGGATCGATCGTCAACTGTACCTGCAGCGGCTCGACGACCGAAAACGCGGCAGTGGACTGAATCTGCTTGCCGTCGGCAGTTTCAGCGGTCGCAGTCAGTGTGTAGGAGCCGACAGACAGATCAGCAGGAAGTACCGTTTTGTAGCCGTACTTTACGCGTCGGAACGGCGGTATCGGCGCAATCGTCACCTCGCGAAGCATATTTACGGCGGAAGCGGAACTTCCCTGACCTGCCCATGTCAGGGATTTGAGGGGCACGTTGACGTCGGTCTGATTGTACAGTTCGAAGGTTGCAAATAGTTTCTGACCGGCGACGCAACGACTGGCGGAAAGGACGAGTTTCGGATTGATACCGACGGCAGGCTGTGCGCGGGAATCGACAAGGGTTGCATCGAGCAAAAGGTGCGGTTCATACGGCTGTGTCGGTGTATAGGTCGCGCCAGCTGGCAGGAATTCAGCCCGCAGTCCAAGTGTCACACCCGCTCGGAGCACCAGACTTCCGAGGGATTTAGGGATGGCAACCTCGACGAACTGCTCGCCGTTCACCACCTTACCCGCAAAAGAAATGCTTTTGACATCGATATTCTTTTCAAGCCATGCGGGAGCGTCCTTGCTGTTGGCGGCATCCAGAACTCGCGCCGAAATGCTGGGAGGTGTGACACCGCCGACACTCCCGATCACGATTTCCAGGTTGTCTGCTCCACGAAGCCAGCCGTCTCCCCCGCCGTCGACATCGAAAACCAGCGTTGCGGGGCGATCGGTGCGCGTCGCGAGATAGAGGAAATTATCGTCCCAGTTGCAATAGACTGTGCCGGTGATCGGTCCATCACTCACGGTATAAAACGAATCCCATTCGCCCTGGGAGAAAACGCCATCGATTGTCGGAGTGCGGCGCAAACGCTGTGCCTCGGATTTGACTATCGGACGTTCGCGGAAATTGATCACGGGCGATGCTGCAGCGGGAGGCGTCTGAGCCGCCTCGATCGTCGCTTCAGGCGGGTCGCCTGGATCGGTGGCTTTCTGCGCCAGAGCGGGGCGACCGGCAAGCAGACCAATGCTCACGACTCCAAGCAACGAGGCTGCTGTTATCAGGCATCGCATGCGGCTCACAGCAGTATTATTTTGGGTCGAAATGGTTGAAATGAATGTATCTAGTGGCGGCACGGTAATTTCCTCCCTGTACATAGTACTGCCAGACTCTAACACGATTCCGGCTCCGATGTCAAGACGATTCGACGAATTACCCTGTTTCAGCTCGATTTGCATTCGATAATTTTAAAACTTCAATTCTCAGTCTTCCGTGTCTGCTTCCGCCTCAATTTCGGTAAGTGTATTTGCGTCCGGCGCAGGAGCGTTGCCATTAGATGAATCGGGCAGCAGGCGCGCAACGAGTTTTGGCAGATGCGCGGCAATCGCAGAGTTGGCGACGAGCAGGTCACAACCAGCCGCTTTCAGCAAGGGGCGCATTTCAGGCAGCTTTCCATGTGGCACGAAACCCAGCGCCAGCGGCGGATTGGGGAGCAGTTTCAGCTGTTCCAGAAACGAAAGCGGGTCGAGCCGACCACTGCCGAAGTTCGCGATCACGAGAGTCGGGGAAGCTTCAGCAGGACTTTCCGCTAGGTAAGTCATCGCCTTTGCACCATTCCCGATTACGGTCGTCCGATAGCCCAGTTTCTTCAGCGTGGTTTCGATCCGCACCGAAAACAGTAGATCACCTTCGACTATCAATATGTGCTTCGTCGAATTTACCGCTTGCGTTAAGACAGCCTGCGGAGCATCACTTTGTTTTTCCATCTGTTTTTCCACTTTAGTTTATTCCATCTGCTCTTCGAGAGTGAACCCTATTCGTGTTTCAGCACGCAAGGTATCGCAGCCGTTAATTCACCGCGAAAAATAAGGTGCTCTCGCTTCGAGCATCAGGGACAGCTGTTCGATCTGCGGCACCTCATAATTTGTTAGAAACAGCTCTTTTCCCTTCGCGGCAGAGCCTTGACGGAAGTTGTTCATCCCGTATTGAAGGGTCCATTCATACTGCCAGGCAAACTCGAAATTGCCACGAATCTCGGCGCAGTCGTCATAGGTAATCAGCCACTTGTGCGGGCATTCGCGCATCGCTGCGGCAAACGCAGCATGATCGAATGACGTGTGCAAAATCCCTTTACGCCCGTATAATTTTGATTTCGTCGCGCTGTAGTAAGGAGGATCGAGGAAGAGAAAGACATCGTCGCCGGGAACGTTCAGCAATTCGCGATAGTCGAGGTTCGTCACTCGTGTACCCTGTAATATACTGCCCATACAAGCAAGACGTTCGACTGCCGTCCTCGTGAACCTACCCTCGTAAGCCTTCTGGGAGTAGCCGCCCGCTTCCACCGTGCCGGAAAACGTGATACGGTTGAGAATAAAAAATCTTACTGCTCGCTCGAAGTCAGTCAGGCTCTCTGCATCCACCTGCGCCAGACGTTTGAAAATCTCTCTGCCAGTTTCCGGACTACACCGAATCCGCTCTACCTCAGTTGTGAGAGCATCAAGATCTTCCTGCACGATCTTCCAGAAAAGGTACAGTTCCGTGTTCAGGTCGTTAATCCAGCAAGGGTATCCAGGATACTGCTGTCGTAGATGAATATAGACCGAGCCACCGCCAATAAACGGCTCACGGAACTCCCGAAAGCATGATGGGAGAAACCTTACGATCTGGTCAATAGCTTTTGATTTGCCGCCGGGATAGCGCAGCGGGCTTTTGATTGGTATGCTCATTCGTTGGAAGCAATCTCAATTTCTAGTTTCAAGTTAGAATGTGCCTCATTCAGGAGACTATTCAAAAGTGTACGATGAGTTTTTTTGAAAACGGACTGATTCAGTTCTAGAAAGGCATTCATCGTCTCCGTTGAGCAGGGAAGTCGTAAACGCCCCTGAATACCTGTACCAGTCAGTTTAAGTCGACTTTTGAAGGGAACAGTGACACCATCCAATTCTAGACGATCTAAATTGGAAAAGAGGATTAGCTTGAATAGTCCATCTTTGATGTCACTCCCCGCAGGAAATGCGCCTTTAGAAGCGTTTTTGCTTTCCTGAATTACGTAGACTCCGTTCTCAATCAGCACTTCATCAGCGGTCAAATAATAGATTCCTCCGAGATAATTCTTGATGAAGAACCGTGCTTTTGCTCCGTCCGTCAGGTATTCGAGTCGATGTTCGGTTACCGCTTCACGAGTGCTTGCTCGTTCTGAGCCGAGATGGGAAATATCTTTGAAGGTAGCGAAATCCTCCAGGATACCCGCTGCATAAGTGCGCATTCGCTGCTGCGCGTGAACTGGAACTCCAGTTGAGTCCGCTATGGCTTGGTATCTAGTCAAGGCAGTGTCAAATATGTCGAGAAATCGATCCTCAATCAGTTGCTTGTTCCAGTGTAGCGCACTCATTTTGTAGCTGCCTATTTCGAAAATTTGTGCGTTGACAAATTCGATGTCAAATCTCTGGTTAGTAAGCTTTTGCTTTCCTTGCTGACTTTGCCTCGCATTTTTACCGGCGCGGTCGTAATACGCGAGAACGATGTATATGTTGAGCAAATTCATCCACGAAACAGTGGAGTACTGAATTTTATCTAGGTCGCCATCAACACCTTCGTCCTTGATAATTGGAATGATCGTAACACATTTTTGCTGATTGTATGTATTGTATATCCTTTCAAACGGATAGCTACGCGTCCGTTTGGGCGAGACCCATTTCGAGTATGCAAGAACATCCTGATCGCTACTCATCGTGATCAGTCCAGATGATGGAGCGACATTAATATCGAAATCTTTGAAACGGGAAGTGACCAGCGGTCTGGTAAGGCGGGCAACATAGCTTATGTTTTTGATGAAACCGGTGAACTGTAAAATCGAATTTAAGCTCATTCTGTTTTCCTGACTTTCTATGACTGGTTTAGCTTGTCATCATGCCAGAACTTCTCGACGCGTGCCCATTTGCTCGCACGAGAGGCGGGCGGCAGGTAGCGGACGAACTCCGCGCCATAGTCTTTCGTAATCAGTCGCGAATCCAGAATGCAGACTATTCCCCGATCATGCCGTGTCCTTATCAGCCGACCGAACCCCTGCTTCAACCGTATCTGCGCCTGCGGAATCGAAAAGTCACGGAACCAGTCGCCGCCCGCCGCCACGATCGCCTGGGTGCGTGCCTTCGTCACAGGCGAGTCGGGAACCGCAAACGGCAGCCGGTCGATGATCACGCACGACAGGCTGTCGCCCTGAATGTCCACTCCCTCCCAGAACGTCTGTGCGCCGAGCAGACAGCCATTGCCGCTCGCCTTGAACGCCTCGACGAGTTTGCCCGGCGGCAGGTCGCCCTGTTTGAAGAGCGGAAACGCACACGACTCGCTCAGCCGCTGATGTACCGTGTTCATCACAGCGCGAGATGTGAAGAGCAGAAAGGCGCGTCCACCTGTAAGCTTAAGCACACGCTCGATCTCGGCAACAAGCAGATCAGTATATGCGGGAGTCGGTGAGGGAGCGGGCAGATGCCCCGGCACATAAAGCAGCGAACGCTCTTTATAATCGAAAGAACTGCCGACGATGCACTCGACAGCATCTTCCGGAATGCCCAGCCGCTCACGCTGATAGGAGAAAGTGCCGGAATTGGCGAGCGTCGCCGACACCATGATCACACTGCCTTTTTTAATTCGCAGACGCTCGCTCCCGAATAGGCTGTCCTGCAAAATGTTGGCGATCGAAATCGGTGTCAGATGCAGTGTGACGCGCGGCTCTTGCTTGTCGGTTCTGCCCACCATGGTAACTTCCGCCCAGCGGATCGCATTCTCGTCTTTTTGAAAGAAAAGCTCGTTGAGTTCTTCACGTGCTCGGCCGCACAGCCGCGCCATACTTTCGAGTCGTTCGCGCAGTGTCTCGTCGTCTTTGGCAATGCCTTGAATATCTTTTTGCAGTTCCGAAATTGAGTTACAAGTCTGAGAAGACCAGTTTTCGGTCGCTTCACGCGCTCCGTCCTCCACCAGAACATCCTCGAAAAAGAACTCACTTTTTCCGGACTGTGCACTCGCCTGCACGAAGGGAAGAAACAGATTGGCGTTCATATCTTCGAGCATTTGCAGGCGGGAACGGTCGACATCCAGCCCTTTGACATGCTTGATTCGGTCCATGAGATTAGTCAGGCGGCGCGAACCGAACTCGATACCGAACGTCTTGGTGGCAACGTCTTCGAGGTGGTGCGCCTCATCGAACACAACATAATCATAATCGGGCAGAATGCCGGAGTTCGGGTCACTGCGACGCAGCGCGACATCGCTGAGAAACAAGGCATGATTGACGACTATGATGTCACTATTCGCGGCGGCGTGACGCATCTGATAGTAAAAACAGGAGTTGTAGAAATGGCACTCCTGCCCTCGGCACGTTTCGGGCGTGGAGGTCAGTTCATGCCAGGCGTTGTAACCGAAAGGCAGGTCCGCGACGTCGCCCGTGCAGTCATCTTCGCGCTGCCAGCGATCGACGCGTTTGAAGTTTGGGTCGGAGATCAGGAACAGATCTGTGCGGGCGTGTTCGAGGCTCTGTTTACAAAGATAGTTGCCCCGTCCCTTCATCAAAGTGTAGTCGATCCGCTCTTCTGCGCCGGGGAACAGTGAAAGGACGAGCGGCAGGTCTTTGGTCATCAGCTGTGTCTGCAGGCTGATCGTGTGTGTGCTGATGATCGTGCGCTTGCCGTTCAGCGCCGCGCGAACGGCGGGGACGAGGTAAGCGAGGGTCTTCCCGACGCCGGTTCCCGCCTCCGCAAGGCAGGGTTTGCCCTGCTCCATCGCTCGTTCGATTGCGGCGGCGACTTCGATCTGCTCCTGCCGCGCTTCGTAGCCGGGGAGCGATTTCGCCAGCGGTCCCTTCCTACCAAAAAAGGCATCCAACGAAAGGATGCCTTTGTGTTTGCCTTTTTTTTCGGAGTGATCGGATTTAGATTTTGCGGTGTCGGGAGCGGCTGACATGAATTGGTTTGAAGACCTTCCCCAGTTGTCTGCACGGTTAGAGTAGACAGCAGTACATTATTATACGCTACTCCTAATAGATTCTACAAGCGGAAAAGCGCTACGAAAATTATCCGTCTGCTTGAAGTCAGCCCCTGTCAATGGGATGGACCTTTGGAACTTGCTTTGCGAGGGCGGATTTACGGGACGGTTATGGGATTCGAAAACTCTCCGCATCGAATTGCACACTGCTGGTCGATTTGGAAGGTCGGCAACACAGTCCGGCTGGCGTTTTTAGTGCCCGGCAATTTGTATCCGGCAGAATGCTCATCTGCCCGGATGTTATGGGTCGCCGTGTTGAGGGCATGGCAAGAGCAAGAGGATATGGCAAGCAGTACCCTGGCTGCAAAACGTAGCAATTTGCATTCGAAAGCAACTCGGATGCAACGCCGCCCTACTGTGCAGCGTAAAATACTGTGAAGAGGATGAAAGCCTCTTGTTTTGGACCGCTCTCCAGGCAGCAAGATCAACTTGTCGGCGGTAGCATTGCGTGGAACAATTTGAAAAGTGTCGCGTCAAGTCATTCGCATTTTGCTTGACACTCATTTGGCGAAACTGGTACAATGCCGGTGACACATAACTCAGCGTCTGATCACTGGACGCAGCCGGTGTAGTACCTGAGAAGGGATATCGATTCGTATGACATTGAATATATGGGCACAAGAGCTCATTGCGTTTGTGTTTTTTTTCCTCTATGGCAGCTTCTTCGAATGGGCGTTCCACAAGCATCTGTTTCACTCTCCGAAGTTCATCAAAGCTACTTTCAAAGCGCATCAGCTGGTGCATCATCAGCGCTATAAGTTTGCAATCAACCAGTATGAGTGGCAGGAAGGTCAGGAGAAAGACCATATTGCGATGGACTGGTTCGCGCTTCCCCTCTTTCTGGGCGTGCACCTACCGATGTTCGTGGTCATCAAGTACCTTACTGGATGGCATTGCGTCTGGGGCGGCATGGCAGCGATAGCTTTCTACTATGCAGTCTACGAGTATTTCCATTTCTGTATGCACGTTCCCGCGGGGCGCACATTTGAGAAACTCCGCCCGTTCACCTTTGCCAAAGAGCATCATCGCATACACCACAAGTATATGCTGCAGAATCTCAATGTTTTCTTTCCGCTCGCTGATAAGTGCCTCGGCACTTACCGCAGCGCAGCAAGCATGAATACAGTCGAAACGCCCGGCGTAACAGAAACGCAAGGCACGACGGTTACACCGCCAGCTGCTGCTCAGACAGTCGCTGCCCGCCCGCTCGTCAACCGCTCGCCAGCAGAAGCCTTCAGCGACAAATAGCCAAATTTGTTTTTTCGCCAGGCTGGCGGTCCGTTTCGACAGCCTTACCCGCCATACACTCGACAGACTGTATGGCGGGTTTTTGCACCTGGGTCAATGCCAACCTGACCCGATGACTGTCGTCGACTGACAACCGGGATTTTCTGCGGTGACCGATACTGCTGCAGCGAAGGTCGACTGCGCTCAAACTTCCGCCACAATATGCGTAACCCGCTGTCCGAAACGATTCCTGCGTCCTCGTTGTCCGCAGATATAAACAAAACCAGGATCGAACCGACTACGTACTGCCCACGATTGGGGAAATATATTTGAAGAGATTTTCATACTCCTTCGCCGCCCTGCTTCCAGCCATCGCAGTCCTGATGCTTGCAGCGTCCACTCTGCGCGCGGAAGAAGTGTCTGCCGCATTTCGCCCGCCCGCCGTCCCGCTCGTCGTCAGCGATCCCTACCTGAGCATCTGGTCGGCAGCCGATCGCCTCACCGATGACGTGACGCGCCACTGGACACATCAGCCGCATTCTCTGACCAGTCTGATCCGGATCGACGGCAAGCCCTTCCGATTAATGGGGAGTATGCCGGCCGACGTGCCACCGATGCCTCAGGTCGGCTTAGAGGTGCTTCCGACACGTACGATCTACGCTTTCGACAACGGTCAAATTCATCTCACTCTCACCTTCATGACGCCGATTTTGCCGGACGATCTCGATGTCCTCTCGCGACCGGTCACCTATATTACCTGGGAAGCGCATTCCTCTGACGGCGCAGCTCATGCCGTTTCGCTCTATGACAGCGCCAGTTCACAGCTTGCCGTCAATGTGCCGACGGAGAAAGTCGGGTGGCAGCGCCAAAACGGTCACAATATCACGATGCTGCAAATCGGCGCGTCCGAGCAGCCTGTTCTCGAGCAAGGCGGCGACGACATCCGCATCAATTGGGGATATGCGTATCTTGCCGCTTCTGATAAGCAAATGGCGACATCTGCGATCGGCGAGGATACTGCACTGACCAGTGCGTTTGTTTCAAACGGCAGTCTGCCGAAAGGCGACGATTCCCGCCAGCCCCGCTCTGTCAGCGATGCGCAGCCCGAAATGGCATTCGCATTCGATCTGGGCAAGGTCGGAACGGCGCCTGTATCCCGGCATCTGATGATCGCCTACGACGAGGTCTACGCCATCAAGTATTTCGGGCAGAATTTGCGCCCCTACTGGCGGCGCAATGGCGCGACGCCCGCGACCCTGTTTGCGTCCGCTGAGCATGATTACGCGGCGCTTACCACACGCTGCGCACTCTTCGATCAGATGTTGATGGCTGACCTGAAGAAAGAAGGCGGATCGCGCTACGCTCAGATCGCTGCCCTCGCGTATCGCCAGTGCCTCGCGGGAACGGGAATTGCCGCCGACCGCAACAAGCAGCCGCTGCTCTTTACCAAAGAGAATACGAGCAACGGCGATATCGCGACCGTCGACGTGATTTTCCCGATGGCTCCGATGCTGCTTTTCGTCAGCCCGACGCTCGCCAAAGCCTCACTCGTTCCGATTCTAAGCTACGCCGAGTCGAGCCACTGGCGATTCCCGAATGCTCCGCACGACCTTGGGACGTATCCGATCGCGCGCGGAACCGATGACGGCGGTGAAGGTATGCCGGTCGAGGAGAGTGGCAACGTACTCCTGCTCTGCGACGCGATCGCACAGGAAGAGGGTAATGCCAGTTTTGCCGCCAGATGGTGGCCCAAACTGACGCAATGGGCACAGTATCTGGAACGCTACGGTCTGGACCCGGAAGATCAGCTCTGTACGGACGACTTCATGGGGCATCTCGCACACAACGCCAATCTCTCGGTCAAGGCGATCCTCGCGCTCGCCGCCTATGGCGATCTCTGCCGGATGCGCGGTGATAGCGCAAATGCTCGGAAATATCACGATCTTGCGGTCGCCGATGCGAAGCACTGGGTACAGGTGGCTGGCGAGGGCGATCACTTCCGTCTTGCTTTCGACCAGCCGAACACCTGGAGCCAGAAATACAACCTCGTCTGGGATCGCATTCTAAACCTGAATGTGTTTCCATCGACGGTTGCAACCACCGAAGTCGCCTACTATAAGCATGTACTTCAGATGTATGGTGTCCCGCTCGATAGCCGCACCCGCCTGACGAAAACCGACTGGTCGGTGTGGATCGCCTCGCTCACTGACAACAAGCAGGATTTTGAAACGCTGGTTTCGCCCATCTACGATTATCTGAATGTCACGACCGCGCGCGTGCCGCTCGTCGATTCGTATGTCACCGATAATCCCAAAAGTGATGGAATGCACGCTCGTCCCGTCGTAGGCGGCATCTTCGTCAAAATGCTCACGGATCGCGCTGTCTGGAACAAGTGGGCGGGTCGTGACCATGCCAGAGTTGGAGGATGGGCTCTGCTGCCGCCTGCGCCGATCATTACGGAGATCGTCCCGACTGCGCGGCAAAAACCTGTCGTATGGCACTATACGACGAGTGCGCCTGTCGAAGGCTGGAAACAGCCGGGTTTCGACGCTTCGGCCTGGAAGCAGGGACCGAGTGGCTTCGGCACGGCGGGCACGCCTGGCGCGGTAATCGGCACGACCTGGAATACTGGCGATATCTGGCTGCGGCGGGAGATCACCCTTCCGGCTCAGTTCGGCGCGAACAGCCAGTTTTTTGTCTATCATGATGAAGACGTGGAAATCTATGTGAACGGCGTTCTCGCAGCAAAGGAGGGCGGCTTTATCAGCAGTTATGAAACGCTTCCGATTCGCCCCGCTGCGCGCGCCCTCCTGAAACCGGGGGCAACGGTGACGCTGGCTGTCCACTGCCATCAGACCGAAGGCGGTCAGGGCGTTGATGTCGGTATAGCCAATGTCTCTGCAATGAAACTGCCCCGTTGAGCCAGAGGGACTGACCAATATTGACCTCAAGTCATGTCTGTCGTATACTGTACTATGCTGAATCCCGACCCGAGTGATCCTGAAACGACAACTCTTCGTACGCTGGAGCGACTGCGCGCTGCAACCCGTAACAGTCAGTACGAGGGCCGATTATATCTCGTCGGCGGTATCCTTCGTGACCGTGCCCTGGGCTTGTCACTCGGAAACGACCTCGACCTGATGCTCGAAGGCGACGCCGTTGCGCTGGCCCATTTCTTTTACGCGAAAGGTCTCTCACGACACTATCCTGTCACCTACCCGCGCTTCGGCACGGCAATGATCCATGTCGGTGCCGCAGGAGAAGCCGGTACGCCTGTCGAACTTGTTTCTGCGCGTGCGGAGAGCTATCAGCCTGACTCGCGCAAGCCGGAAGTGCGGCAGGGAACGCTGCAGGACGACGTCTATCGGCGCGACTTCACGATCAACACTCTGCTTGAAAACCTCCACACAGGCGATACGCTCGACTTAACAGGGCACGCCATGACCGACCTGCAATCGGGCATTCTGCGTACGCCACTCGAACCTCGAGTCACCTTTTTCGATGATCCGCTGCGGATGCTGCGCGCGGTTCGCTTCGCTGCACGGTTCGGTTTTGCGATCGAGGCAAGCGCCTGGGAAGCGATCTGCGCAGAGGCGGAACGCCTGCGTCCGCCTGCTATCGCGCACGAACGTATCCGCGAAGAGTTCACGAAGATAATCCGTCTGCCCGGCGCAAAAGCGCGGCGAGGAATGGAACTGCTGCTTGAATCCAATTTACTGGAAAAATTCCTTCCTGAAATGCTGCCGATGGTCGGCAGCACTCAGGGAAGCTGGCATCTCTATGATGTCTGGGAGCATACGCTCACCGCTCTGGAATTTCTGCCTGACGAGGCACGTCTCGAACTGAGACTCGGGCTTCTCTGGCACGATGTCGGTAAACCTCCCACACGTGTCGAGACGGAAACCGGCAGCATTCATTTTTATGGTCATGCGACTGTCGGTGCGGAACTGACGCATGTCATGATGAACCGCCTCAAGTTCCCGAATGAAGAGATACGCGACGTTTCCGCGCTCGTCGAGAAGCACATGCGTCTCGGCACCTACCGTCCAGACTGGGGCGACGCGCCCGTCAAGCGGCTGATACGCGACTGTGGTCTGTTGCTCGACGATCTTTTCACACTTGCTTACTGCGACGCCTCAGCCGCTGCGATACCGGTCGAGGACGCCGTCGATCTGAACGCCCTGCGAGCGCGAATCGACGCGCTCAACGCACTCGGCGATGCACGTCAAATCACCAGCCCGCTCGATGGAAATGAAATAATGACCACACTTTCGGTCGGGCCCGGAATTCACCTGAAGGAAGCGAAAGAGTATTTGACGAATGAAGTGATCGAGGGGCGACTTGCAGAAGGCGATGCAGAGCGCGCCCGTACGATGATGATCGACTGGTGGAATCTGCGCACATGAACTATGCCGCGACTCTTGGCGGCTTCCTGCTGCTGTTTCTGATACTTGGCGATACTTTCGAGACGATCGTGCTGCCGCGCACGGCGACGAGGCGCCTCCGCCTGACGCGCATCTTCTATATCAGCACATGGGCGTTCTGGTCGTTTCTTGCCCGTCTGGATCGTTCTAAATCGCGCACCGATGCCTATCTTGGCGTTTATGGTCCGCTCTCGCTGCTGCTGCTGATCGTCTGCTGGGCGCTCGGTTTGATTGTGAGTTTCGCGCTGATACACTGGGGGATCGGCACTCAGGTCATTGCCGATCATATTCCCCAGGGGTTTATCACCGACCTGTACATGAGCGGAACGACATTTTTTACGCTTGGCTTCGGTGATGTCACGCCCGGCAACACCTTCGGCAGGATGCTCGCGATCGGAGAGGCAGGACTCGGGTTCGGGTTTCTAGGCGTGGTGATCGGCTATCTGCCGGTGATCTACCAGTCGTTTTCGCGGCGGGAAGTGGGTATCTCGATGCTGGATGCACGCGCTGGGTCCCCACCCACTGCCACCGAACTGCTCCGCCGCCACAGTGCTGAAGGCTGTATGTCGGAACTGACGGGCTATCTGCGCGAGTGGGAGAAGTGGGCTTCCGACCTGCTTGAAAGCCATCTTTCCTATCCGGTGCTCGTCTTCTATCGTTCGCAGCACGACAGAGAATCATGGCTGGCGGCAATGACCGCGATCCTCGATACCTGTGCGCTGCTGCATATCGGTCTCGCAGGAAAAGAAGAGTGGATCAAGCTGATTTCGTGGCAGACACGGCTGACATTCGCGATCTGCCGTCACGCCGTGATAGACCTTGCCCTGATCTTCCGGATCGATCCGATTCCACTTCCCGTAGAACGCCTCACAATCGAGATGTACGAGAATATTCGGACTACTCTGCGGGGAGCAGGACTTTCCCTGTGTGAGGATCCTGCCGCTTACGAAGGTCTTGAGGAGATGCGCCGTCAGTATGAGCCCTATCTGAACGGGCTCGCGCAGCGATTAATGCTGGAGATACCCCCCTTCCTGGCGGAGCAGGTTGCCGACAACTGGCAGACCAGCGCCTGGGACGCGGAAGGGCATTTTCACCACTGAGATTTGAAACGGCTCGTTTTTACCGCTATTCTCACCCGCTTGCAAAACTACCCCTCTCCCTGAATGTCGGGAGACGGGATGAGGATAGACATTATTCCAGTTTGAATCGATCGAAATTCGACGACACACATCAAAGGAGATACGAATGACAAAGATACCGATTGCCTTGCAGCTTTATTCTGTGCGCGATGACGCGGCAAAAGACCTTCCGAGCGTACTGCGAGCGGTCGCGAAGATGGGCTATGATGGCGTTGAATTCGCGGGCTATTACGGACATGAGGCTGCCGACATCAAGAAAATACTGGATGAAGTCGGTTTGAAGTGCTGCGGCGGTCATATCGGCATCGACAGCATGCTCGGTGACGCGCTTCCGGCAACCATCGAGTTTCAGCGTACCCTCAGCAACAAGTTCCTGATCGTTCCAGGTCTGTCTTCCGAGCGCACCAATTCGAAAGCTGCCTGGCTCGAGACAGCCCGAACGATGAATGAAATCGCTACAAACCTTAAACCGCACGGCATGTTGACGGGTTACCACAATCATCACACCGAGTTTCATGAGATGGACGGCGA
Organism: Chthonomonadales bacterium; assembly: GCA_038216735.1. Taxonomy (GTDB): domain Bacteria; phylum Armatimonadota; class Chthonomonadetes; order Chthonomonadales; family Chthonomonadaceae; genus JBBQPY01. Next base: position 41,050 of record JBBQPY010000008.1, on the reverse strand, counting down.
GCTGCCCTGGGACATTTTTTTCGGTAACACGAGCCCGGATGTCGTGATGCAGTTCGATACCGGCAACGCGATGCATGGCGGAGCCGAAGCGGGTACGTTCCTGCGCCGCTACCCGAACCGCGCCCTTACCGTACACTTGAAAGAGCATTCCGCTACCAACGACACGGCATTGATCGGCGAGGGAGATGTCAAATGGGACGAGATTTTCACTCTGTGTGAGACGATTGGCGGCACGCAGTGGTATATCGTCGAGCAGGAGAGCTATGCCTATCCGCCGCTCGAATGTGCGGATCGCTCCCTGCAAAATCTACGCAAAATGGGGAAATAGCTGACTTGTTTCGCTTCGAGTGAATTACGACCTCGTTTCCAAATTGGAGACGAGGTCGTAATTTTTTCGGGGTAAATGCTTGCCTTCATCCCGGGCATAAGTAAAGGCAATGTGGGAACCTTCGGCTTCGACCCAGATGGCAGCACTGTCGTGATAAATGAAATTGCCTCATCTGTCGCACACTCTGTCCCATCAATGCAGCGCCAGTCCCAGCAGTCCCGTCACCAGCACGAGCCACGGAATCGCGATTTTGGTTCGTATCAGCACCGCCAGACTGACAGTACAAATGAGAATTGGAAACCAGAGTTGGGCGGCAGGAGTGGATATATAGATCGATTTGGCGAACTCGGCGGCAGCTGTCAGGATCGCGCCGATTACAGCCGGAGCGACACCTTTGAGAAACGCCTGCGCGATCGGATAGTTACGCACTTTTTCCAGATGGGGAGCGGCGAGCAGTATGAAGAGGAACGAAGGGAGGAAGATCGCGGTCGTTGCGACGATTGCGCCACTCAGACCCGCAACCTTATAGCCCACGAAAGTAGCGGTGATCACGACCGGACCCGGTGTGATCTGACCAAGGGCAAGACCGTCGAGAAACTCTTTTGCCGTCATCCAGTGGAATATGTCCACCGCCTGATGCTGAATCAACGGCATCACGACCAGCCCGCCGCCGAACAGCAGCGCCCCTGTCTTGAGAAAGAAAATGCCCAGTCGGGTCAATTTCAACAGCTCGGGCGAAGCGAGCATCAGCGGCCCGAACAGTCCGACAACAGTCGATTTTGGCTTTATGAGTTTATGGCGTACGATTCCGAGCACGCCTGCGCCGAGCAGCACGAGCGCAAGCTCCGCGCCGTAATAAGTCAATGCGAACGCTGCTACCAGAACGACAAACGAGTAGACGTCTTTCACCGCCGTCTTGCTCAGCCGCCAGCAGGTTGCGAGAATAATCGCAACGACCGCAGGTCCAATGCCTGCGAAGAGTCCGACTATTTGTGGAAGCATCCCATAATGGATATATGCCCAGGAAAGCGCGACCATACAGAGGAAAGCAGGCAATATGAAGAAGAATCCCGCAAGAACCGCGCCTCCTGTTCCGCCACGAAGATAGCCGAGCCAGATCGCCATCTGCGTCGAGGTCGGACCCGGCAGCAGATTGCACACCGATAACCCCTCGGTGAACCGATCGGCTTCGAGCCACTTTTCCTGACGAACGAACCTCTCCTCCATCATCGCGATATGCGCCTGCGGCCCGCCGAATCCGATACAGCCCAGGGTAAAAAACTTCTTGATTAGTTCAGAGAGCATGGTTTTGAGCGCAGGGGTCAGGATCTCGCACGGTTGGCGGTTTCGGACGGAGGGATAGAATGGGTCGACAGTTCCGTCGGTTTATGCCTGACCATTGGCGGCTCGCAGAAGATCGCAATCGGTTTGTCGGCGCGATGAGTCAGGACGAGCGTCACCGGAGGGCATTCGACGAGCGCCTCAGAGGCAAGACGCGACCGCATCTCATCGGGTTCCAGAGGAACTCCTCGCCGTTTGACGACGGTCACACGGCGCTGATTGGCTCGCAGCCATTTCTGAATGGCTTTTAAATTGAACGGCATCCAGTCCAGGGTTTCGTACGCAGTGCCGAAAGGCGTCTCACAATATGTTTCCGAGGTCAAATAGGCGATTCGCGTTTCGATCTGGCTTGCTCCGACGAGCGAGGCGAATTGCGGAATCAGATGCGCGCGTATCACTGCCGGATCGGGCTCATAAAACCACGCCAGTGGTTCGCAGAGCGCAGGCTCGTCTGCATCGAAAGGCTCGAGCGTTCGCGGCGAACTGTCTTTCTGCAAAACGGTCGCAATGTAGCTCGATGGGGACGAGGCATCGAACTCTTGCGAGCGCATTGCGAGCGCGCCAACCCAGATCGCCGCCTCTTTGCATTCGCCCTGCTCCGAAATGAACTCGACCAGTCCGCCAGTACGCTGGAGAGTTTCGTCATCGATGGCAGGCGAGACTTTTACACCGATTGCAGGAAAGTGTTCTTTGAGCGTCTCCAGCCACGAAAGCGGCGGCGAATAGTCCTCGGCGGCCCGTAGACGTCTACGCCCTTCTCGCGAATCCCCGCGACGGGATGGATCGAAAAACGCGCTCCGAATACCGGAGTTCGCCAGCCGTTTCAGGTCAAGACGCAACACATCCGCACAGACCACATCGACTGAATTACAGGTCGGATTGTCGGAGGTATTCCCTGCGTTGCGCGGTAAATCAGCATTGGCTTGGGCACAGGCTGCGGTCTCATGGTTACTATCCCCGGCGAAAACTCGACCGCGTTCTGAAAGCGCAATCGCATCGCTGCCGATACCGCAGCAGGCATCGAAGATGGGCTGACCCGGCGGAAATCGGGAGGCACGATAAGCAGCGATCGCCTCGCCTGTCGACTGCTCGAGTCCTTCGGGAGTGAAGAACATTTCGTTGGCACGGACGAATTTACGCCGTGCGCGGCGACGCAGTTCCAGCAGTTCGACAGCAGCGTTCGCCACTCCCGGCGTTACTATTCTCCGAAGTCGGCTGATTCTCGTCAGGCGATCCTCCGGAAGCTGTTCAGCGGAGGCGAGCAGCTCTTTCCCCGCGGCCGTAGCAAGGAACCCGATTATCGAACTATTATCGTCGTTGGTCGGAGCCATAGTTGCTGGTAGAGTACCTGATTTTGGCAGCCTCCGTCTGCAGTGGACGGTCAACGAAGGAGATAGAAAGAAGGAAACAATCGGTGCGATGGAGAATTGCTGAAAATGTTGATCAAAATGAAAATGTGCTGGACGGAATTGAGCAGAGCAGATCGAATGCGACAAGCAGTTCAGCCATTATGACGGCGATGAACGCCATGCCGAACTTTACATGTATAGCGTATAAGTCGGATGTTCCACGATTTTGGAGATCGAACTATGAAAAAAATGATACTTACAAAATATGTTGTGGGGCTTTCACTCGCCTGTCTCACAACCGCCTCTGCCGCTCCCAACAAAAAAATGGACGACAACCTTCACTCAGCGCCGATCGCCTACCCCGCCCCTGCGCCACTGAAAGGCAAAGAAGCCGCCCAACTTGGTGTAAACATCCAGCGTACGATGACCCTGCTTGCCACCAGTACGCCTGCACATCGGAACAAAGTTCGCATCCTCTTTTATGGCCAGTCGATTACCGAACAGGAATGGTCGAAACAGGTGGCTGACGACCTCCGCAAACGGTTCCCGAATGCCGACCTCGAGATCGAGAATAAGGCGATCGGCGGCTTTGCTTCTCAACTGCTCATCCGTCCCGCCGAACACGATCTCTACCCATTTTATCCCGACCTGATGATCTTTCATGTCTATGGAGCGAACGGCGAATATGAGCAGATTATCAAGAGCACCCGCAGTCGTACCACCGCGGAAGTTCTGATGCAGAAAGATCACGTCACTCAGTGGCCGCCTGCCGTCCCCGATCAGACGAAAGATAAGGGAATGTGGTGGGACGACATGATGAACAACCATTTCCTGCCGGAAATCGCCCAGAAATATGGCTGCGGCATTGCTGACGACCGCACGCCCTGGCTCGACTACCTGAAAACGAACCATTATGAGCCGAGACAACTGCTCAAAGATGGTGTTCATCTCAACGATCACGGCAATTTCCTGATGGCGGCGCTCGTCGAACGCAATCTCATATATCGCCCAGACCTTCCGAAAGACAACTGGAAGAATCTCGTCCGCTCCTACAAAATTGGAACGGACATAAAGCCGAAAGACGGCAGACTGACCTTCGAATTCGAAGGCAATCGTATCGACCTGATGCCGACGCGTAATGCGAAGGTGGGCACGCAAGCACGGATCTTGATTGACGGCAAAAAGCCTTCCGATTTTCCGGAGCTCTACGCGATCACCCGTCCCGCACCTGGTCCCTGGTCGCCGCTAGCGGTGGTGCGCGTCAATCATGATAGTCCGCTGATTGTCGAAGATTGGACTCTGAAAGTCACATCGGTAAATCCCGATTCCACGCACTGGACTTTCGATGTCGATGGCTCGGTGACTGGCGCGGATGGCAGCGGCAACAACGATACTCCCTTCACGTCAAAGTCGGGCAGAGTCAGGATCGATCCAGAAGGTTTTTTCAGAAATGGTACGATACCAGTCGGCTATGCGATCAAATGGAAGGTATATCGATTGAACAGCGATATGTTCACCGTTCCTCCAATGCCGGACGCGGCTCGGGAGTACCCGACCACGATCGCGCAGGGTCTTGCAAATACGAAGCACAAACTGGAAGTAGTGGCAGATGCACAGGGCAGTTTCCCGATCGGATCGATTCGAATCTACCAGCCGCCGGTCAAATAATTAGCTTCCCGAAGTCCTCGCCCACCGGATGGGCGAGGACTTCGCAAATCGTACCAGGAAGTTGACAGGAATAGTGACCGTTCGCGTCGAACAAACACCTGCTGTGCGATACACCTGCTGCAGCGCCGATTCTCGGCACCCTGCCCTGCCGCTCATCGGCTCCTCACCCCATAAATAATTCGCCGACAAAGGTTACTCTATGCTCTCCCGCCACGGGTTGGATTGGACGGTTGGTTATACATCAGCCCTTTCAGAATCGCCAGAAGAAATGGTACCTGCAGCAGTTCCTGGCGCGGTACAGCTCGACTGGGCGAAGGTGCACGACTGGCAGCCCTACTGGAAAGCGGACAATTTCAAGCAGTACGACTGGATGGAAGACGTCTACTGGCACTATTCCGCACAGCTGAATCGCCCGTTCTTAGCGAAGGGAGAACGGCTGCATTTCGTTTGCGGTGGCGTTGATTACCGGTTTGAAGTGCGCCTCGACGGAGTCACTTTATTGACTCAGGAGGGGATGTTCACGCCCGTCGATCTCGACATCACGGAGCAGGCAGTCGATGGCAGTCGCCTCGAAGTTCTCGTCTATCCCGCGCCAAAAACGCATCCCTTCCCCATCGATCGCACACAGGCGGCACAGAGCTGCAAGCCAGCGGTCAGCTACGGCTGGGACTGGCATCCGCGCTTGATTCCGCTGGGAATATGGCGCGAAACCTACCTCGAAGTACGTCCCGCCGTCCATCTTGTCGACGTTTCCACCGCCTATTCATTGTCGGAAGATCTGTCGGCAGCGGATCTTCACATCGAAGCCCATATCAACGCCAGTGCAGCGGGTACAGTCGCTTTTCGACTGACCGATCCCGATGGTGTGGAAGTTTTCCAGCGTGCTGTCCCGATCGACAGCCATACGGTCTCCCACTCCGAGCGTATCGTAGCCCCGCGCCTATGGTGGTCGCACGATCACGGGGAACAGGCGCTCTATGTGCTGAGAACTACAGTGCGTACGGAAAATGGCGAAGAGAGTGAAAACCTGCAGACGATCGGTTTCCGGCGCGTCCGCCTCGTAATGCACGAAGGCTCCTGGAACGAACCTGCTGGATTTCCCAAGACGCGCAGCACGCCGCCGATCACGCTCGAACTCAATGGACGGCGCATTTTTGCTAAAGGCACGAACTGGGTCAATCCGGAAATTTTTCCCGGCATCATGACCGAGGAGACGTATCGACCACTCCTCGAACTCGCGCGCGGCGCCCACTTCAATCTGCTGCGAATCTGGGGCGGCGGCATCGTCAACAAGCCGTCGTTCTTCGAACTCTGTGATGCGATGGGAATTATGGTCTGGCAGGAGTTTCCGCTGGCGTGTAACGACTATCTGGGGACGCCCGAGTACCTCGCCGTTCTGGATCGGGAGTCGCGCTCGATCATCCAGCAGTTGCGCGTACACCCTTCGCTGGCGCTCTGGTGCGGCGGCAATGAGCTTTTCAACTCCTGGTCGGGTATGACAGATCAATCGAAGGCGCTGCGCCTGCTGAACAAGAACTGCTATGAACTCGATCCGAACACGCCCTATCTGCCGACCTCGCCTTTAATGGGCATGGCGCATGGCGACTATAGGTTCCGCGACGAAACAGGACGCGAGGTATACAGTATTTTCGGGGATGCCACAGGAACCGCTTATACGGAGTTCGGCTGCCCTGGTCCTTCCTCACGAGCGACATTGGAGGGTTTCATCCCCGACGAAGACCTTTTCCCACCGAAACGCGGCACCGCATGGGAGACACATCATGGTCTCGGCGCCTGGGAGATGGAGCCAGGGACATGGCTCTGTCCATCTACGATCGAGCATTATTTCGGACCGACCAATACGCTGGATGAACTGGTCGAGCGCGGGCAGTGGCTGCAGTGCGAGGGTTACAAAGCTATATATGAGGAGGCACGGAGACAAAAGCCCGTGTGTTCGATGAGCCTGAACTGGTGTTACAACGAACCCTGGCCCGCCGCAGCCAACAACAGTCTGATCGAGTGGCCCGCGACACCGAAACCAGCCTACTATGCGGTCGCTGCTTCCTGCCGCCCGGTACTGGCGAGCGCACGGCTGCCGAAGTTTTCATGGCGCGAAGGCGAGGATTTCACTGCAGAACTATGGCTGCTAAATGATTCCTACGAGGCCATTCCTGACGGGGAGATCACCGTCTCGATTATTGCGAACGGCGGTGAAACGCATCTGCTTACGTGGCATTATAACGAAGCGCAGCCCAATCGAAACCTGCGCGGTCCCGCTGTACGGTTTCGACTGCCGCACTATGACGGGGACCGCTTGACTCTGCGTGTTACAGTCGCAGGAAGTTCAGAGTTGACCTCGGACTACGTACTGCACTATCGTCCACTCGTAACAGGGAACACACAGGCTACGACCCGCGCACTGAATGTGTGAGTGAGATTCGACTAACGTGAGGAAATTGTAGAGCCTGCTGGATGCGCTATGAATGCAGACTGAGGCATCGATTTTGGTTTAACCAATCAGGTCGGTGACCGGTGAAAATGCGCCATTTTCCACTGCTCGTCCTGCCGGACGAAGACGCGCGTTTCGTTGAAAGTGGTCCAACGCGGTTTGCCATTGTCATCATACGTCATCAGGCGCGTGTAGGTGACAATGCCCGTCTGCCCGTTGAAGATCTGGACGCTCGGAGAGAGCATATCAAACCGTGCGGGTTTTAGCGCTGGATTCTGTGCCATCTGGCGTATCATCGTCAGATGGAATTCCAGACCGTCGATGCGGTAGGCGCAGACATCCTCGAAGCAGGTCAGGTCTGTCCTCGAGAGCGATGCGTAGGTCGCGGCATCACCGATATGGATCGCATTCAGCATTCGCCATGTGATGTCCAGCAGTTCCTTTTGTGCTGTATCGAACCTTCCAGCCTCCATAACCGAACTCTCCAGCATTTTCTGCCTCCTCGTCCCTCAAGAGACACCTATTCGCGAATTGACGGACTGTTCAGTCCCATTTTTCACGTGACGTTATCGACACCTGTATCAACATCGCAGTCCTCTGCTGCACGTTACGGCGAAACAGACGGCTTCTTGCTGATCGTGGGTCGTTCAGTCTGACAATCGATCTGAGCTCGGGTATGAGCGATCAGAACGTAACATGCGACCTGGCCATCAAGCGATGCTGGAAGCGTATCGACCTTCTCCAGCGTCACGACACGCCCCGTATTGATCTCACGGTAGCTTCCTGGTTCCGTCCACTGGCCTGGAAGATGAAGTTCTCCATCGAGGGTGTATTCCGGTGTACTGCTATTCATTTGTATCCTGCGCTTTCCACTGAAAACAAACTGGAAACAAACTGGAAACTCGAACGAAGCGAATCGCAGTGCTCAATCAAACTGGCATTGACTTCGATTTCGCACGCTGTCGAGTGAAAGGATAGTTGAGTAGGAGTCGTTGCGGGAGAGCAGGCAGGAGGCAAGACTAGGTTGGATCGCTGGCGATTAATCGGCGAACACGCTCGACATAGTTGGAATCGTAGGGGTCCAGTTTCCCCGCACTGCGATAGTGCAATAAAGCCTGTCTTTCGAACCCGAGCTGGAGATAGACATCGCCAAGCAGCGCATGGTAGGAAGCGTTTTCAGGATCGAGGCTGACCGCCTGGCGCATCGCATCCGCCGCTTCGCTGAGAAACCCTGCCTGCAGATAGACCATCCCCAGACGAAGGTTATAGTAGGCATCGTAGGGAGAAAAGAGTGTCGCCTGCTGCATCTCGGTGATTGCTTCCTGGGCTTTGCCGGTACGGGCATAAAAATCGCCCAGCCAGAAATGATAGAAGCCATCCTGCGGCATCAGGTCCCGCGCAGTTTCTAGTTCACCGGTCGCGTTGGTGGTCATGCCGACTGAGGCATAGCAATCACCGAGTTTGTAACGATAGTAAGCGTTGTCAGGCGCAAGTTCGACCGCCTTACGATATTCCAACAGCGCGATGTGCAGGCGTCCATACCGTTTGTACAACTCACCAAGATTGAAATGAGGCGCGGCACGCCGCGGGCCGGTTTTGACAGCACGACGATAGTGCGTCACGGCTTTCTGCGGATTCTCCGCAAATTCCTGGGCATCGCCGAGCCGATTTTGCTGCTCTGCTTCGCGCAGACTGCGTTGATCAGCATCACTGACTGGAGACACCCCCCCGTTCTCCCCCGCTGGCTTACGCGGGGTGCGTTTACGGGGGGAAGTGCTAGATTGTTCAGGTTTTTCTGGTTCGGGTTGCTGCGAATTCACGTACTCATTCCTCGTGATTATAGAGTCATTAAATCAGATTTAGCGTAAGCTGTCAAGGGCGTAAGGCGAATAGTGGTCTGCTGATACTATTGTGCCTTAAAAACCGCGTTTACTCTCGAGCAAAAGTGTGATCGGACCATCGTTCACCAGCGCGACCCGCATCTCAGCGCCAAAAACTCCATACGCTGTTGGGATGCCCTGCGCTGCAAGTGCCTCCCCAAACGCCAGATAGAGTTGTTCAGCCTGCTGACCGGAAGCCGCTTCGGTGAAACTCGGTCTCCGCCCTTTACGACAGTCACCGTACAGCGTAAAGTTCGATACGACCAATGCGGAACCGCCCACATCCTTGAGCGAAAGGTTCAATTTACCTTCCGCATCTTCCATTACGCGCAGATTACCAATTTTATCGGCAAGGAGGCGAGCATCTTCCAGTGTGTCAGCCTCATGAACGCCAAGCAACACCAGAAAGCCGGGACCGATGGCGCTTTTCCGGACGAGAATTGGGGCGGAAACGCAATTCTCTGCAGCGTTGTGAGGTCTTTTGCCAGCTTCATTATCCACGACGTCGACCGATGCCTCGAGAACTCGCTGCACGACAGCACGCATCCTTCCTCCACATTCTGCCGAGTGCCGATGGATCACACCTTCTCGCCTCGCGCTATTCGATGATTCGCTTTCGCACCCTCACTTACCTCCCGCAGTATTGTCCCTTAATTTACACATCGGTATTGTGTCCTCCGCGTAGATAGGTGATTCATCCGCTCAGCGGAAGCGCAACACAGGTCGCCATGGAATAGCATGTTTCGTGTGAGCCGGAATCGGCACATCAGCAACCGGTAAGTCACTCTTCGTAAATCCGCTTCCCTCTGCCGTTGATAGCCGTGTACAGACGATACGGTATTTATACGTCCAGTGACAGTACCTTTATTTGATGCGATCTCTCGCACAAAACACCAGTATTTGCGATGGAATGAAGAAACTGTACAACTCTGGCATGATTTGTGCATATTAGATAACCAACTGCAGATGGGAGTTTTCACTTCTATCCAAGTGGGTTGCTGTGACGAATAGAGTTATAGGATGAGATTATTCGCATTCAATAGCAAACGGCTCATTATTCAGCAGGCGATTAACAATTCAGGAAAGTATCACGAAGGAAAAATTACATGTTCACGTCGAAAATTGCGCTCTCACTCACAATCATTTCCGCCATACTTCTGACCCGAAATGCGCAGTCTCAGGTCGTGGTTACGATCGAAAAACCGGGCGTGCAGAGTTCGTCGGTTCCCAATATTACGACGGAAACCTTTGATAGCTTCGTACCGGGCATCTACACCTCCCTTGTCAGCAACATCGGCACCTATTCGAGCCCTGGCGAGGCGATCGTCAGCGCGAACCAGTATGGCGGAGCGGGCGGCATTGGCAACTATTTCTCGATCGGTGCACAAAGCGGTCAATTGACTTCAACGCTTACACTTCCCGCCAACGAAGCTTATTTTGGGTTCTGGTATTCTGCGGGCGACAGTCAGAATGCAATCAGTCTCTACGAAAACAATACCCTCGTTTATAATTTGAATACTCAGTCTCTCATCAATTTTATCAATGCTCAGCCGAACTCTTCGAGCTACTATGGCAATCCCAACAACGGCCAAGATTCTGGAGAACCGTTCGCCTATGTGAACTTCTTCGGTACAAACGGCACGGTGTTCAATAAAATAGTGTTCACGAATTCCTCGCTCGGGACGGGCTTCGAGTCGGACAACCACAGCATTTCGCCGACGCAGACACGGCCGACCGGCACTCCCATCACGCCCGAACCGGGTAGTGTCGCGATGCTCGTTGGCATGGGAATCAGTGGCGCCGCATTCCTTCGCCGCAAACGCACCGAAAAAGCGGCTTGACGTTACGCGAAGGTAGTAAGCAAAATCAGCAGGAACACATCGGGCAGGCGGGACTAAAATCCCGCCTGCCCGATGTGTTCCTGCTCGATCTCAACAGTCCGAGCGTATTTTGACTGCTGCAGTGCGCGAGGCTCGTCACAGTCAGGCAGCACGAAAAGGTGGCATGTCACCGGCGATCGACCAGATTGAGCACATGTGTTTCTTCTGAATGGCTGCGCGGCGTGTTGCGAGCATGGAGTGCGGTATAATTGATAACAATCAGGGTGTGCACAGATTGGTCACTCTTGAGTTTCGTCTCAGCAGATATACCACTCTCGCTTTCATCACAACGGAGTCGACAGCAGTGAAAAAAAATACGAACGCGCATCTCGTCAAGATAACGCTGATCATCGGTCTGCCGCTACTGATCCTTTTTGGTATGCTCAAGATGTGGTTGAACGGTCTCAATGCGATGCCAGTCGTTACGATTCCGACCCATGCGATACCTGCCATAAATGCGCTTGACTATTTTACAAAAGCAGCCGATCAGCTGCAGTCGAAAGCAGCACTCGACGCGGCAATTGCGCGGACACACACCAACGCCAATAAATGGGATCATCCCTACTCCCAGGCAGAGAAAGCAAAAATCGTCGCGGACAATTCGCTGGCGCTTTCGACACTCCGACAAGGTTTAGTCCACCCCTACATGGAGCCTCCGCACCGCTCAGTCAGTTCAATTTTTCCGCACCTCGCGAGGTTCAGGGAGATGGCACGTCTCCTTAAACTCGAGGCGAACACTCGCGCGGCGCAGGGTGATTATCAGGGGGCGGTGAACAGCTGCCTCGATGCGATCCAGATCGGAGAGATGACGCCACATGGTGGCGCAATCATCAATATGCTGGTGGGGATCGCGATCACAGCCATTGGTGAAAAAGACTGCGGCGGCTACGCTTCGCATCTGACGGCCGATCAGGCACGCGCCGCTGCTCGACGTCTCGAGCAGATACGCGCTCTTCACGTTCCTTACGCCGATGTGCTCACGGAGGAGAAATACTATGGGCAGGCAAATCTGCTGGCGATGTTCCAAAAGCCAGACTTCGTAAGGAGCCTCAAAGAATACACTGGCGTAGAGAAGGACGATGGCACTGAACAGGACGCGCGAGCACGCTTGCAGAGCTTTGCCCAGGGTGTCCGCTTCAGCCTAATCAATAAACGCGCTTCCTATTTGAATTACTCGAATTATATGGACGCGATGATCGCGAGTGCGCGGCAGCCGTACAGCGCAAACGTCGCTCAGATTCCGATCCCGCATGACGGGATATGTGAGATTGTTTGCCCGGTCTTCTCGAAGGTAGCAGATAAAGATCGGGAAGATTCTGCGCGTACAGCGATGCTCCTGCTGCGCCTCGCGATCCACGCTTACGAACTGGAACATGGGCATCCGCCAGACAAACTACAGCAGCTGGTTCCAGCATATTTAAAAGCGCTACCCGACGATCCTCATGCTGCAAAAGGGTCGTATGGCTATACGCGGGACAAAGTCGGCTACACCCTTTTCAGCACCAGTGGCTATGTACTGCCGATCCCGAATAAGCGGAACTGATCCGCTGCTGGCTGGGTTTCGTGCGGAATTTGATTGTATCGACGTTGAATGGATCTACTTTGGGAGACCGTCTGAAATGCGTTATTTTCCTTATGGCAAAGCCGCCTTCAGTTTCCTCGTGCTTGCTGTGCTCTCGGGCGGCTGGCTGCGCTGGAGCGCCTGGCGCTCCGGGCACAACGTTGTCGCGCCCGGCACGAAAACGATCACCTTCTGGGTATTCGCTCGCCCGCACTATGAGGCATACCAGAAGGCGAGCGTCGAGTTCGAGGCGAAACATCCCGGCGTGAAGGTCGATCTGCAGCTTGTTTCAAACGACGGGCTGGCGACTCGGCTCCAGAACGCTTTTCTCGCCGACCTCGACGTACCCGATATGTGCGAGGTCGAAATCAGCTCCTCCGGCACTTTTTTTCGCGGCCCACTCAAAGATGTCGGATTCGCTGACCTTACCGACCGTGTACACAACACGGGTCTCTGGGACAAAATGGTTCATGCGCGCTTTGCGCCCTATACCAGCCGCGGACATATTTTCGGCATTCCACACGATGTCCACCCGGTACAGCTCGCCTATCGTCGTGACCTGCTCGAAAAAGCAGGAGTCGACGTCGATAAAATCAAGACCTGGGACGACTTCATTGCCGTTGGGCACAAGCTGACCGTACTCGGTCAACGTTACATGATCGATCTCTCGGACAGCAGCAGCGACAATCTGGAGACATGCCTGTTTCAGCGCGGCGGAGGCTACTTCGATCCGCAGGGGCTATGTACGCTCGACAACGAGGCGGCGGTCAAAACGATGTGTTGGTATGTGCCTCTCGTCGCGGGACCGAAGCGAATCGGCAACACGATCGGGTTCGGACAGGTCTTGACAAAGTCGGTCGAAGACGGTTATGTCCTTTTCGTAATCTGTCCTGATTGGCGTTCTAAAAGCTTCGAGCAGGAAATACCTCGTGTCTCGGGCAAAATGGCATTGATGCCGCTCCCCGCAGTCGAACCGGGCGGGATTCGCACGAGCACATGGGGCGGTACGATGCTCGGTATCACGAAACACAGCAAAGAGCCCGACCTCGCATGGCAGTTGGCGTTGCACCTCTATCTCGACAAGCCACAGCTTGCCGAACGCTTTCGCCAGACCAATATTCTGCCGGCGATGAGCGCTGCCTGGAATCAGAGCGCGTTTCACGAGCCGCATCCCTATTTCAGTAACCAGCCACTCGGTGACACTTATGCGCGACTCGCTCCGTTCGTGCCCTTCCAATACTCGAGCCCGTTCATCGGAACCGCGAAAGCGAAACTCGGCGAAGCGTTGGTGTCTTGTGTCCAAGAATACAGTCAGCACCCAGACCAGAATCTGGAGCCCTTCGCCCGGCAGCGTTTGAAACAGAGCGCGGATGAAGTCCGCCGCCTGATCGCCCACAATCCTTATTAAAGCTCGTGAACAGCCTATCCAAGTTCTTCGACACACTCTTGCTAGAGATGGCAGGAGAGGACGAAATGCTCCCTCCCGAGAAGGGAGGGAGCTAGATGGTCAGCGGATAGGTGATGTTCCCAAACGGACTACGTAGAGATTATCGAACTGGATTAATGCAGTGTCCAAACACATTCATCCCTGTACGCGCTTCCGGCAAGTGTACCGACGATTGAGATGTGGTTCGTACCCTTCGCCAACCGAACGCTCGCCCAGTTGAAGATATGATCCGTGCTCGTCCGCTTGCCCTGTGCGATACCGTTTACGAATAGCTCCACCGCGTCACAGTTCGAATAGACTTTGACGGGCACCGGGCTGCTGACACGCAGCGTGTAACGACGGCTCGTAATATACACGAATGGTTTGTCCGACCAGTTGGCTTTGAACCAATAGAATGCGTCTTTCGGAGTCTGACGATCATAGGTGACCAGACCCTTGTCATTCATTCCAGCTTCGTCGCCTTCGTACCGCGTGGATGAAGCGAAATCGAACATATTCCAGACGAACTTACCCCACAGGAAAGGTCGAACCGCCATCGCTTTCCAATAAACTTCGTGGAAAAGACATTGATATTCTTCCGTATGATCCGTCGGTCGAGGCGTATCGGAATGGCGCTTGATACTCGCGCCTGCTCCAAATTCACTTACTGCGATCGGCAACGAAGGGTGATGCTGATGCGCCAAGTCTGCCCAGAGCGCGAAATCTGCGGTCGAACCATAATACCAACCCATGTAGCGATTGACCCCGATGAGGTCTGTGACTGCATCTCCCTCCGCGAGAGCAGCAGCAGTTGTAGGACGATCAGGGTCCAGCGTGTGCGCAAGAACATCCAACTGTGCGATCAGCGGCTCCGGGTCGGGACCAGTTTTGTTCGTTATCTCGTTGCAGAGGCTCCAGACTGCGATCGAAGGATGATTGTAGTTCTGACAGATCAACTCCGTCAACTGCTGCGTGCTGTTGATGACAAATGCCGACGAAGCAGTGATTTTGTTGATCAGGGGCACTTCCGCCCAGCAGACAATGCCACTTTTGTCGCACCTATCGTAAACATACTGATCGTGCTGATAGTGGCATAGCCTCACCGTGTTGGCGCCTATCTCCTCGATTAGCGCGAAATCCTGATCGATTTCGGTCGGACCAATAGCCCAGCCCAGACCTTCGCGATCCTGATGGCGATTGACGCCGTGCAGATCGAGATAGCTGCCGTTCAGGAAAAAACCGTTCGCCGGGTCGAGCGCCACTGTCCGAAAACCGAGTGGCTGCGTCACGATATCAGCCTGATTTCCCCCGATGCCGACCGCGACCTGGACGGTGTAGAGGTATGGGTCTGCTCTTCCTCTCCAGAGATGCGGATCCAGAATGTGGCCCGTCAGAACTACATCATGCGTCGAAGCGCCTGGAGTCACAACCGTGGTGGTGAGCGTGCTCACGATACTATGATTTGCATCGAAGACTTTCGCTACGACTTCAGTGGGTAATGCTCCGAGAGTGTCGTTGGAAACTTTCGCGGTCACCTGCAAATCGGCTGAGTCGACGGAGACATGCGACTGTTTCAGGTAGATACCAGAAGATCCGAAATCCATCGTGCTGATATGAAGCGGCTCTGTCGCGATCAGGTGGACGCTGCGGTAAAGCCCTCCGAAAAAAGTATAGTCCGCTGATAGGGGGGGCGTATCCGATCGATAACTGTTGTCGACCGCGACTGTGATCACATTGTCTGCATCCAGAACGAGAGTGGGAGTCGCATCGAAACGAAAGGCAGCATAGCCGCCACTATGCGTGCCAAGTTTAGTCCCGTTCACATATACATCGGTCGTCAGATTTGCTCCATCGAACTGAAGATAGAGTTTCTTGCCGGCATACTCTGTGGCAGTCGGGTGCAAATGAAGCCGGTACCAGCATCTGCCGCGATAGTAGTTCGATTGCTCGCCATCAATCGCGTTCCAGGTATGCGGTAAGTTTACTGTCTCCCAGGCGCTGTCATCCAGGCCGGGCTTTGGCGCCTGGCTAACATCTGTTCTGATGAACTTCCAACCCGTGTTCAAGAGCTTTTCAATGCGTGAATTGGATACTGCTGCATGGCTAGCAGGGATCGCCGCGCCAAAAACCATTGCACACAGCAACACCCACAATATACAGTTCTTCGATGTTCTCAAAAAGTTCGACATACAAATTTCCTCCAGTGATTCGATACTGAAAACACCTGGCCCGTTTTTGTACGACTGATGGAGGAAAGCCAGGAAAGCGGCACAGCAAACACTACCTAGTATCGCACTCAATTCTTAATCTACCCTGAGAATCATCTGGCACTCTGTTGAGTTCCGATAGGCACAGGAGTGAGCATAAGCTCGAATCGGCGGAGATCATCCTAAAAACCTCGTGGGCGTAGTGCGTGGTACTATATAAGACGATAGAATCGGTGTAAAAATACAACCGATGCGAATTCTTCTTGCCGGACGTACATTACAGAACCCATTCTCGTGGATTGGGTTCAAATCGAGTCCTGCGACCCAAAGTTTTCCGCCTGATACGTCATTCAAACCAGCAGATCCCGCTTGATTTTTTATTGCTCAGGAGACTTCCCCGATTATGCAAGGTCGTTCACGCGATATCACCGCCGCATCCGCCACTCGAAACAGAACCGGCAGCAGTTTCAAGACCCAGCACAAAATTGCGCCTTACCTCTTCATCGCGCCTTTTTTGCTCACCTTCCTCATATTCGGCTGTTATCCGATCCTTAAAAGCCTGCATCTTTCCCTGTTTGCGACCAATGGCCCGAAGAGCCATGTGTTCGTCGGGACGAGCAACTACCGCTTCCTGATGAGTGATCCGGATTTTCATACTGCTGTCTACAACACTCTCATCTATACGTTCTGGTCTGTATTCCTCCAGCTTCCGCTCGCGCTCGGTCTCGCGTTGCTGCTCAGCCAGAAGTGGGTGCGTGGACGTGCGTTTCTACGGCTGGCGTTCTTCACGCCGAACCTCGTTGGGCAGGTCTTTGTCGGCGTTCTGTTTGCGATCCTCTACGTACCACAGTACGGGCTGATCAATAAAGCGCTGCATCCGCTGTTGGGCGTCCCGCTCGATACCAAGTGGCTGCAGAACCCCGCGCTCGTGATGCCCGCGATCGTACTGGCATCGCTCTGGATGTATGTCGGCTTCAATATGATTTACTTTCTCGCCGCCCTGCAGTCGGTCGATACAGAACTGTATGAAGCGGCACGAGTGGATGGCGCGAATTCCTGGCACCAGTTCCGCGCGGTCACACTACCGGGTATACGTCCAGTTGCGATTTTCGTGTTGATCACCGCGACGATCGGCTCCTTTCAGCTGTTCGAGCTTCCCTACCTGCTGCTCAACAACACGGCAGGACCGAACAAATCGGGACTGACAATTGTTATGTATCTGTACAATAATGGCTTCGTAACGGGAGATCTGGGGCTCGCTTCCGCGATCGGCTGGACCCTTGCGGTCGGTGTACTCGTCGTCAGCCTGATACAACTGCGGATCACAGGGGCGTGGAAAGGGGAGACGGCATGACCGGTAAAACCTCGACGCAGATCGGACGTGTACTGCTGCATGCATTTCTATTCTTCATGGCGGCGATTGTGCTCACGCCTCTGCTCTGGCTGATCGCTTCGACGACCAAAGGCAAGAACGACCAGTTTCACTACACCTTTTTTGCCCCGACGGTTACGGCGCAGAATTATATCGATCTCCTGCACAAAACCGATGTGCTTCCGAGATCCCTGATGAACAGTACGTTTCTCGCCTGCTCGACGGTGATAGTTCAATTGTTCTTCTCTTCACTCGCCGGATTTGCGCTTGCCAAATATGAATTCAAGGGGAAAAAGCCGATCGCAATCGTGATGCTGGCGACCCTGATGATCCCGGGGCAGCTCACGATGGCGCCGCTTTACGAACTGCTGCATCACCTGGGACTGGTCGATACCTATCTCGGCCTGATTATTCCTGGAGCGGTCAGCGTCTTCGGCATCTTTCTGTTTCGGCAGAGTATCCTGCAGATTCCCGACGAACTTTTACAGGCGGCACGTATCGACGGCTGCAGTGAGTTTCGCATCTACTGGGATATCATCATGCCGGTATCGCGCCCGATGATCGGCGCGTTCTGCCTGATCAGCTTTATGGGAACGTGGAACAGTTTTCTCTGGCCGCAGATCATTCTGCATCGCAGTGAGCTGTTCACGCTGCCGATCGCACTCAACCAGATGGTCGGTCTGTACAATCAGGAGTATGGAATGCTGATGGCAGGTACGCTCGTGAGCATCCTGCCGGTGATACTGCTCTTTCTACTGCTGCAGAAAGAGTTCGTAGCGGGGCTGACCGCGGGCGCAGTCAAAGGCTGATTCGAGTACGAAAGCAGGAACGAAAAAGAATTACTGAAAGCAAAGGTACCTTCATGAAAGCAGAGGAAATTCGGGAACTAGAAACGAGCAGGGTATCGCGGCAACTGGTGACGTTGGGCGGAATATTTGGGTTTCTGGCGGTAGGGCTGGGAGCCTTCGGAGCGCATGCGCTGAAAGCGAAGCTGGAGGCGTTAGGAACGGTCGGGGTGTTCCAGACCGCCTCCCAATATCACCTCGCACACGCGCTGGCGATCCTGTTGGTGGCGGGTTTTGCGGAGCGCTTACAACATTCTCTTCGTTACGCGATGGTCGGCTGGCTGTTTGCTCTGGGCATCCTGCTCTTCTCCGGCAGCCTCTATCTCTTCGCAATTACGAATTTCAAGGCGCTGGGAATTCTCGCGCCATTCGGTGGTATCAGCTTTCTGGCAGGCTGGACCCTGCTCATCCACACCTCCGCTACAGCGAAACAACACGAAAAAAATGAGCAGCCTTGAACGCAGGTCGACCTGGAAGGGTGTCAACCAATGAAAATTATCGACGCGCATCATCACCTGTGGGATCTAAATCGATTTCGACTTCCCTGGCTTCCGCCGGACGGTCCACTCGCCCGAAACCATACGCCTGAGGATTATGCCCACGCAGCAGCGGGACTCGGTATCGGCGGCACAATCTACATGGAGGTCGGAGCAGCCGAGGAGCAGCGCGAGGCAGAACTCGATTATGTCATCGGGCTCTGCAGTGAACCGAAGGCGACGATGCTCGGCGCAGTGGCCGCCGCTGACCCGTCTGAGCCCGATTTTATTAATTGGCTCCGTCGGATCGCCGAAAAACCCGCTGCGGTCTCGGTCAAAGGCGTGCGCATCGGACTGCACGGCGGTATGCCCTCAGGGTACTGCCTGCGTCCAGATTTCATTTCCGGTGTACGCCTGCTTGCCAAACTGGACATGTGTTTCGACATCTGCATTCGCCCGAACGAACTCGCGGACGCGGCACAGTTGGCTGCCCGCTGCCCGCACACGCGACTCGTCCTTGATCACTGTGGAAATCCAAACGTGATGTCCGCCGATCTGACGGAGTGGAAGCGCGGGCTCGGCAAAGTCGCACAGCAGCCCAATGTCGTCTGCAAGATTAGCGGGCTGATCAATACGGCGCGACCCGGCAACTGGACAGCGGAAGACCTCGCGCCGATCGTTGAGCATTGTGCCGAAACCTTCGGATACGACCGGCTGATTTTCGCTTCGGATTGGCCCGTCTGTACGCTAAACGGCACGCTGAGGAGTTGGGTGGAAGCGCTCGATTCAATCACACACGGCTGGAAGCAGCCAGACCGTGAAAAGCTCTTTGCGCTCAATGCAGAGCAGTTCTATGCTGTGAAACTGCCCGCCTGATGGATATGTATCTGAATTACCATAGTGTCCCACAAATTTGTGGGGGCGCTACCTGTCGCGCCCACTTCGCATAGCCGCGCCCGTTATTGCTGCGACTGTTCCTCGATCAAACGCAATGGCTCTCGCGCTGTCTCCCAGGCGATGTCGATGCTCTGTGCCCGCTCCACGAGTTCCCCAATTGGCACCTTCGGACGCAGGCTGTGCAGATAGCACTGCACGTCACGCGCCCACGTTCGCAGGTCGTCGAACAACTGCTGCTGGAAAGGATCGCGCCCGCCGATGCGGAAAAGCAGACGATTGAAACGTTGCTGAATTGCTGCGACCGACTCGGCGAGAGGCTGAATATCTTCGACCGAAAGCCATCCGCGATTTTCATTCCACCAGTCAAACGCCTCCTGGGCGCGCGCAGTCTCTTCGTATCGATCCGCGAGTTCGTTCCATTGGTACACCGTCGGGATTGGGTCGAGGTCGTCATCGAACGCGACGGAGTATTCCTGATCGTCGGAAGCATCGAGCAGATCATAGATATCTTTGCTTAGTTCACTTACCTCCGCAACTTCGGTGTCGCCCGCTTCCTCTTCCAACCGGCGCTGGCGACAGGCAAAAGCGCGAAGGCGAAGCGCATTGGGAACGTGCATTCCTCCATTCGGGTGCGCGAGTGAATGAGTCTCCTTCCACTCGGCGAGCGAGGCGCGAAACCGCACGGCCTCCGCCTCGATATCCGGCAGTGGACGTGCAGGATTTCGGAATGGGCGTGACGCCTCCTTGTCCATTGGATATGGCTCAGTGGAACGTGGCTCAGACGAAATCGCGGCAGCCGACAGAGTGGGGTCTGGACTACTGGCAGCAGTCCCTGCAGAAACCCATGCACTGGAATCCGATGTTTCCACGATTGCAACAACTTCTCCGGAGTCCGATACAAGGCTAAAAGCAACTACTGCGTCCGACGCAACCAGCGATAGCGGCGTATTCCCGCGTACGACGGCTTCGATTTTGTTCGCGCCATTGATCGACTGCAAAGGAACTGGTTTGGCAGGGGGAACTATCGCTGGGATCGCAAAATCAGGAGTCGACATTGCGACGGAGGAGCTATCACTTTTGACGTGCCCATTCAAGTGTGGATCGTTGCGATGTTCGGAAGCGTCTGGAGGCAAAACGATCGCCCTGGCTGCAACAGGGGAAGCTGCGATCGGGGAGCGTAGCAGCGCGTCGAGCAATTCGCGCACAGCAACTCGGTGCTGCCATAATTCGTTATAGAGCAGGGCGTCCTCCACATCGCGTGCCGCGCACAGCAGGTTCGTCAGACGCTCATAAGCTGCCTGCAAAAACTCTCGCCGTCGGGTTGCATGCTCCGACAATCGAGACTGGACGTGCTGGCAGTAGGCGTCGAAACTTTCCGCGGAGTGTAAAGGAGAAACATCATTTTTTATTAGTTCTCTGTTTGGCTGTTCTGATTTCCTGCCTTCGGCCTGATCTGGAAACATAAATCCGTTGCTGCTGACTGCTCCGTTCGATTGGACGTTCTCTGTAATCTGTCTGTCATCCTGTACGATCTGACCATTTCTCATTATTGATGAATACTCCCGTTCTCGAACCGTGAAACCTCATTTTTAGAACTAATAGATATGCCAGCAATCTAAACTGGCGAAACACTCCAACGAAACAACGGCTTCCAGCCATTTCAATGTATTCCTATGCCTTTAGAACATTACAAGATGGGCGATATTCTTCGCAGCGTCCATTAGCGAGGATCCCATGTCCGAGTCCCAATCGCACCGCCGCTCTTTTCAGCAATCTTGCGCACTGACAAATACATCGACTACGGTTCACATCCTGATTACTCTTATTTTCGCTTTTGTGCTGACGCCTTGCTATGCAATCCCCCGGCAGGCTGTTTCCCACGCGCCCAATTTGCGGCGCGGCGATGTGAGAGTGCCTCCGCTCGTAAACGCTGCAGAAACCAAAAAAATGGATCGCCTTAAACGGCAGCGCGACCTATCGCACGCAGCCTCTTTGGATCGGTCGAGTGTGTGGGCGCCGGTGCCGATTCGGAATATGGGTCCCTTCAATCTCCTGTTCCTGCAATTTATCCCTCAGAAGGCAGATGTCCTGCTTAACGGACGAAACGATTTCACAATTCACCTGGACATCGCGAATAATCTGCTGGCTCCAAAAGAATTCCAGAATGGTAGATTCGGCGCCACAGTCCACGAAGACAATGAGTATCAGAGGCTTGGCTTTTCCTGGCGGCGCGGTCTGAGCAGCCGTGAAGAGGTCGGCATGTCCACATCGCTGCTGTGGCGAAACGGCGGCATTCTCGATCCGTTCCTCAGCAGCTACCATAGCCTCTTGGGATTCTATGGCAATGGGCCCGACAACCCGTTGGGACGAGACTACTATCGCAAATTTCATAGCGTTCTGGAAGTGATTGACACGGGCGGAAACACAACGATAAGACAGAGAAACGCGTTCGGGCTGGGAGAAACAAACCTCGAATACAAACGCAGTCTGACCCGCACGACCGGCCGTTCGGCGACTGCGCTGCGACTCGGAATCAAGCTGCCAACGGGAAATCCGCATCTGCTGCTCGGCAGTGGCAGCGTCGATGCGGGAGGCGAACTGCTTGCACATTATGGTGTGGGACGCGACCTCTCGTTTTTTGGCAGTGCAGGCATCGTCTGGATGGGCACGGCGCACCGCATTCCCGGCGCACAGCCGCACATGGTTCAGGGACTGATGGGCATCGCCTTTCATCCGAACAGCCGGGACAGTTTCGTAATGCAGATCGACGCGAACAGCCTTGCGGTGCGGACGGGAAACCGATTCGCCGATCGCGCCGCCGTCAGCGCGACTTTCGGATATCGCCGGAAGCTTTCACAGCGCCAGTCTTTTTATGCCGCCTTTTCCGAAAACGGCGACATCCACAACTATTCGCTGCCCGCTTTTAGCGACATCGGTCCCGACTTCACGGTTTCTGCCGGATTCGAGTGGCGCTGATCCTTTCAGCGTTACTTATAGATGAAGTTAACGGACATGGGTTAGCCAATGAGCAGTGTATCGTAGACCTGCACGCGCGACCAGTACGGGCTGCACTCAGCAATAAATCGCAGGTGATCGGGATGCTCCTGATAGATTTCATGCGCCGCACTGTCGGCGAAGAGCACGAGCAGTCCGACGGCGTAGGAATTATCGACCACCGAGCGGTCAGTCCCCGCGGGAAATCCCACATCGAGGCGCACTACATCGGGTATCCCGCGCAGGTACGTGTCACAGCCTCCTGAGATCTTTTTCCCTGCCTCCGCTTCTTTTCCTTCCGCCGCCCAGAAGTAGACCATGTGCAAAAACCCGTTCTTTGATTCTCTTGTTTCGCTCACTGTTTTCTCCTTCTTATTGCTTTCGTATGCAGGAAACCCACTGCCTCAAAACGAACATCTACGTATCCTGATTATACCGTCAAAATAGAATCGGACGAACAATCCGGCAACGGTGTTCGCCCCAACAAAACGAAAGTGGAATGCTGGAAGATGCCAATTACCGACCCGATAGAACTGGTGCGACAACTCATTGCGCTGCCTGCCCCAGCCGGA
Organism: Chthonomonadales bacterium; assembly: GCA_038216735.1. Lineage (GTDB taxonomy): Bacteria > Armatimonadota > Chthonomonadetes > Chthonomonadales > Chthonomonadaceae > JBBQPY01. Next base: position 17,805 of record JBBQPY010000008.1, on the reverse strand, counting down.
GAAGAGAAAGCCGCTCGTGACTGGCTGCGCCGCAAACTCGAGGCGATCGGATATGCCACGAAGACGGACGCCAAGGGTAATCTGCGCGTTACGATGCCAGCCGCACACCATCCAGAATCAGCTTCACCTGTTCCTACGATACTCGTCACGGCACACATGGATGAGATCGCACTTATGATCACCAAAATAGAAGATGACGGTAAGATTCGTGTCGCTGCCTATGGGGGCGCTTACCCCTGGAAATGGGGCGAAGGCGCGGTAGATATTCTCACCCGTGACGGCGCAATTCCAGCGATCCTCTCCTTCGGCAGTATCCACACCAACTCCGAGAAAAGCGTCGCCGAGTTTGCGCGCAAAAATCCGCTCGGCTGGGATAAGACCTATTTGTTCACCGGTTTGAGCCAATCCGAACTGCATATTTCGGACGTACGTCCCGGACTTCGCGTTGTCCTGGCGCCATCACGGCGTGTCGTCACCGAATTTGGCTGCTATACCGCCTCGTATTTTCTCGATGATCGTGCCGACCTGGCCGCCTGGCTGCTGGCGCTCGAAACCATCTATCATGAAGGGATCACGTATGGGGCAGATATTATTTTTGCAGCCACTGCTTCGGAAGAGGTCGGTGGCACAGGCGCACTGCACATTCTGAATGGTAAGCCCGCTGATATCTGTGTCGCGCTCGAAATCGGGCCTAAAACTCCCGAAGCGGACTTCCCAATCGACTCGCAGCCTACAATCTGGGTACGAGACGGCTATGCCGCAATGGATGCAGTCGATGGCGAACTACTGACCGATTGCTGCCAGCATCTCGGGCAGGCTCCCCACTGGCAATACCTGTCACGCGGCGGAAGTGACGCCTCCTGCGCGGCGGCAAACGGCCTCTGTGCCCGCACCGTCACGCTCGGAATACCCGTCGAAAACTCACATGGCTACGAGATAATGCACCGTGACGCCCCCCATGAGCTCGTAAGACTGCTGCTCGAGTACCTCAAAGTGGCAGCGGCTTCCGTCGTGAATGAAGCGGCAGCAGGCTGATATGCTGACCTACCAGATCCTCGTCACGCTGCTGCTGCTCAATATCACCGCTCTGGTGCTCAGCAATCTCGGCGACTATGTTTCGCCGCCTGACATCGCGCCGCCAAGACCAGATGCGAAGCTTTTCGTACTGATTCCCGCTCGGAATGAGGCAGCCAATATCGAAGATTGTCTCGAAGGGCTGCTGGCTCAGCAATGGCGTAATTTCACGCTCCTCGTTCTGGACGACGCTTCCGACGACGGCACCGATCGAATCGTCGAAGAGATCGTACGGCGCGATAAACGTGTCTACCTGCTGCGTGGGAAGCCGATCGAGCCCGGCTGGGCAGGGAAGGTTTGGGCATGCAGCCAGCTCGGCTCGGAGGCGATCGACCAGGGTGCGGACTATCTGCTGTTTCTGGATGCCGACACGCGAACACAGCCGGATTTTCTGGGTCCGTTATTCGCACATGCACAGGCGACAGGCGCGGGAATGGTGAGTGGCTTTCCGTACCAGACTACCGGCACGTTCTGGGAACGCGTTGTGCTCCCGATGCTGCACTTCCTAATCATTACATTTCTGCCCGTCAGAATGGTCTGGGAGTCACCGTTTCCGCAACTGGTCGCCGCCTGCGGTCAGGTAGAGCTTTTCTCTGCCGAAGCGTATCAGGCGGTCGGGGGACACGCGGGCATCCCGAAATCGTTTCATGATGGACTGCAGTTAGCGCGGAAAGTCAAAAGATCCGGCAGGACCGTGCGCCTCTGCGATGTCTCGGCGCAAATCTCCTGCCATATGTACACTGGCGGCAAAGAGGTCTGGAACGGCTTCACCCGCAACGCATATGAGGGTCTTAGCAGTATTGGCGCGCTGCTTGTGATGACGCTGTTGCAAACGACGCTGTTTCTGCTTCCCTTTGTTTTCCTGCTCGACGCCCTATGGTACGCGCGCACGCTGCACATTTTTCCATTATGGGGATTTCTGTGCCTCTTTCAGATACTGACGATCGGGATCATTCGCAGTCTGCAAGCGCGACGATTCGGGCATTTCGAAGCGCTCTGGCTTCATCCACTTTCCATCGCCGCTCTCGTCACGATCCAATGGGCTTCCTTCTGGAAATCGCTGCGGAAGTCTCGCGTTGCCTGGAAAGGACGCGTTTATCAGGAATAGGCATATGTCAGGAGGGCTGGATGACAGGCAAAGCAGACAATGCATCGCAGGCAATGTATACTTCCTACCGCACTGAGCGAGAAACGCTCCTGCTGAAAGTCGAAGAGGTTTTAGTGCAGGATGAAAGGGTATCAGCAGCGTGGCTGTTCGGCTCACTCGGGCGAGGAACCGCAGACGATTTGAGCGACATCGACGTATTCGTGGTTGTTGCAGACGAGCATCTACCCATGATGATTGCGCAGAGATCGACTATTGTCGCCGGGATAGGCGTCCCCCTGCTGGTGCTGGAAGCCCCACAAAACGCACCGCAGGGCGGCGCGTATCTGGCGGCGCTCTATGACGGAAACTTTGGTCCGCATGCCATCGACTGGTACTGGCAGCCACAATCACGAGCCGGAGTTCCGGCGGAAACACGTCTCCTATTCGACCGCGCCGGACTTCTTCACCTCGACACTCCTACCCATTTCGATTATCAGCCAGCGCTGGAGCAGACGCCGGAACAAGCGGTTTCGCAAGCGGTCAACTCGTTCTGGTATGGCATCCTGATCGCTGGCAAGCATGTGGCGCGCTCGCCACTGGAGGAGCGCATGGGTCTTCTTGGCTGGGTAGAGGGCTCGCGCCGACATATCAGGGATTTTCTGGGGCTGGCAGAAGAGGAGGCGATCAACTCGCCTCACCCTACCCCGCCAGAAAAATTAGCGATACTCCGCCGACTGTCCGCCGAAATGGAAACACTGATGCAGCAGGTTGAATCAAAGGGCGGGCGTGTATGCTACGAGATCGTGCCGTCGATCAATCGGTATATGAATATGATCGAGACAATTTGCCGTCATTGAAGCAAAAAACAAATAGCAACCATTCACTCATTTTGTCAGCCAGCAGATATAGGCGGGCTAAAGGTGTATTCCCTCTCTCTTTGTGAAGGAGGGAGTTGAGATGGTAAATAGGTTCATTGAGTCTTTCATAATATAACATGCTTGAATCACCGGCATTTCGCGGATGCGGAATGGAGACAGCATGAGAATCTTGGAGAGTATCAAAGTCGGAAAAAAATCGATAGCGATTCGGCACTGCATGCCGAAATTGCTGTGCCAGACAATGCTGTCCACGATATCTGTCTGTGTCTGAACTTATTGTGTTATGACCTGATTCCTTCGTTTAAAATTGGGCTGAAACCAAGAATTGAATTAATATATGAGCCGCGATTATCGAGCTCGTATGCAAATGTTGCTGTTGAGTGGAACTCTATTTCAGCACATCTTTGTGAAAACTCACTCGTTAATATTGCGGCGTTTTATTTCACTTATATGCGGGACGGAATATCGGCAGTCGCCCCTATCGACCTCGAATTGTCTGCACTGAATAGTGAAAACACAATACACCTCACGTTCACCATCAGCAGCATTCGTCTGCCGATTGCCAACATGGAAGCAAATAAGTAGCAGGCATGAAAGCGGTCAGTCTCCATCAATGGAGACTGACCGCTTTGGTTCTAATGTCGGATCAGAATACCGCATTCGCAGGGACGAACCCTACATCTTGTCATGATCCATCTTGTGCATTTTGGTCGACTTGCTATGGTGAGTCATCTTCGAAGCCAGGTCCTTCGGAATAAGAACCGTGTCGATTACGTGGATTACGCCGTTGTCCGCTTCGATGTCGGTTTTGATGACTTTAGCTTTGTCGACCATCACGACGGGTTTCGTCTTGACGGCGATCGAGCTACCCTCGACGGATTTGACCGGGGTGCCGTTCTTGAGCTTGACGACATCTGCCGCCAGCACTTTACCGGAGACCACATGATAGGTCAGAATGGCTGTCAGGGCTGCTTTATCCTTGAGAATTGCCTGCAGTTTCTTCGTTGGGATTTTCTTGAATGCCGCGTTGGTCGGGGCGAAGAGCGTGAAAGGACCCGCGCCCTTGAGCGTATCTACCAGACCGGCTGCCTTCACGGCAGTCACGAGTGTGCTGAAATCGGGATTTTTGGAGGCGATGTCGATGATGTCATCCGCTTTGGCACGCACGGAACCGGCGAGCACCAGCGAGAGCATCGCGGGAACGAGTGCAAACTTTGTCAATGTCTTCAAAATTCAATCTCCTGTGAGGTCGATGGCAGAGGACTTCGAAGTCGTCTACTCATGGAATCCATGTTCTCACCGACAATATATCAGTGACAACGAATATACGGATGAGGTTTTGATTTCGGTTCCATTACAGACCGCTCCGACAAAAATTACCTGCTTGCTAAATAGCAACGACCGCGATTTCGCGCAGTCGTTGCTACATTGGAGGCTTGAATGGAAGAGAACGCGCTGCCTACAGGGCACGGGCTTGGAACTCTGGTCTGGAGTTGCGAAGCTCTCCTCCGCGAGTTGAATGCAAAAGGTGGCAGTACTGTTTGCCCTCTTCTCAATGCTGAGGGAGAATAGTCGAAGACGACGGCGCGTTTTGTGAAATTAGGGCTTGAAAGTAGACCTAATTGGCAGCAATTTTATGCTGATCAGGCGCTGACTTCGCTGCCGCCATGCTCGGCGGAGGCAAGCGCTGCGCGGGTAATTTTCAGCACAGACCAGACAGTTTTCGGTTCAGAGACGATCGGTTCGCCGCCGCGAAGCGCCGCAATGAAGGCTTCATCGGGCGTCTCTGGCAGCGCAATATCCTTTGGATCACAGAACTCGTCGGGGTAGGTCTGTAGAGGGACTTTGCCGTCCGTCCAGTGCAGTTTTCCATTTCGCATTACGAAGTCGGCTCGCTCGGTTTGCAGAGCGATCTCCTCACGCCAGTGCCGCCCATCACCAGCAAACATAAATGAGAGCGGAATCGGAACGGAATCATCTCGCGTCAGCGTCTCGACGCGGCCGGACGTGGCAGGTTCGGAAACAGTGCCAGTTTCACGGCTGACACCCGCCTCCATATTCCCATTAGGATCATTCGGGACGAGCCAGGCTTCGCCCCAGGTCGTTATTGGTACCGGTGTACCGCGAAGCTCGGTGTGCGCGCGAACGGTCAGTGGCCGCAAATCCGTCGCCCAGAAAAGCATATCGAGCTGGTGACCGTTAGCGTCGGCGAAATGCCCGCCCGGGCATCGAGCCGGGTCATGCCGCCAGGTCCCGACGTTAGGAGTCACCCAGTCTTCGCTCGTGAAAATCTGTACCGAGGTCAGCCTGCCCCAGCGCCCCGACCGCAGCGCGGATCGCAGGACACGCGCGCTCTTGCGATATCGGGACTGGTAGGCGATCGCGACCGTTTTACCGCTCGCCGCAGTCGCATCGACTACCGCTTGCACCTCTACGGGCTCCATCGAAAGGGGTTTCTCACACAGCACATGAAGCCCATGCTCCAGCGAAGCGAGTATCTGCTCGACATGCCAGCGGTTCGGCGAACTGATACAGACGGCGTCGAGGTTCGCCTCCGCCAGCATTTGCCGGTAGTCGCTGCGCAGCAGGACGCCAGTTTTCTGTGTTTCCGGAAGCGCATCAACTACCCGCTGCATCGCTGCTTCGTCCGGATCGGATGCCGCCACGACAATGACATCGGGCAGCCCCGATAGACGACGAGCGTGTACGACTCCCAACATTCCGCAGCCGATCATACCGACGCGGATTGTTCCATTTAGAGTTGTTTTTTGAGTCGGGTCGTCGAGAACTGGCTGGCTCATCAGGAAGTGGGTCTCCAATCGCGCATTTTTTGTGCCGCCACGAGCAGCGATTTTCGGGCAGCGTCAAGGTCGATATTCAGATGATCGGCGGGGAGCGGAAGATGAAAGCGGGCATTTCCCGTCGCACCATCGTGAGTATTATAGCGCACTTCGCCGTCGATCATGGTAAAGCGGACATCCGAGGCGCGGGCGGCATACACGAGGGCGTTACAGGGGTCGTAAGCAGGCAGGGAGTGCAGGTCGTTGAGGCGAACGATGCATAGGTCTGCCCGTTTGCCAGCTTCGAGGGTGCCGATCTCCGTGTTCAGACCAAGCGCGTTCGCTCCCCCGATCGTGGCCATCTCAACGGCTTCTCGCGCGGAAAACGCTTCAATTCGATGACGCGCACCGCGCTGCATAAGGACGGCGAAACGCATCTCCTCGAACATATCCATCGTATTGTTGCTCGCGACGCTGTCCGAGCCTAGTCCGATTCGCCCTTTATAAATAGAAGCATACTTACCGGTCGCGTCCAGATCGTCGGATCCGCGGTGATAATCTCCGAGGATGCCGAGCGGCGCGACGCCGTTGCCGAGCTTGGCGTTCGATTTCGGACAGTGCGCCCATCCGATGCGGCGCTCTCGAATTGTCGTGCGGTCGGAGGCAGAAACCTGTACGCCATGCACCAGGATAGTTCTCTCGCCGAGTATGCCGCACGAGTCCAAATAGGCGACAGTGCTGCACTTTGGCGGCGTCCAGTCGATCCCGCGCTTCCGAAATGCGTCGGCGATCACGCCGTGCCCGCTGCGGAGCAATTCGGCTTCGGCGCGTGATTCTGCGGCGTGAATACAGATCGATAGAGCGTTGCACTGCGCAAATTCGGCGAGGGCAGCCATCAGTTCAGTACGAACCGTGTACGGAGCGTGCGGTGAGATCCCGACTGTCAAAAGCGCGCCAGCGCATTCGGCAGATAGGCGAGTGACCTGCTTTTCCAGTTCAGATAGTATCTCCGCGACCGTCTGTCTGGTGTCGATGCCAAATACTTCCTGGAAGATTATGCCGCGCAGACCGAGCCGTTTCGCGCCGATAAGCGCCGCCCCCGTCGAGCTACAGTCGCCGATTGTCGTCACACCCCCTGCGATTGCCTCTGCAGCCCCCATCATCGCCGATGCTTCCCACTCCTCCGCTGTCAGAACGGCTTTGCGTGCAGCAAGTTCTCGTATCCAGGGAAAGAATTCGATATCTTCTAGCAGCCCGCGCATCACCGTATAGTCGAGGTGCGTGTGGACGTTGATGAAGCCTGGCATCAATACCGCTTCGCCGAAATCCGTTACCTGCCCGGCGTCCGAGGTTGTCGATGTGCCGGTAGAGACAGCGCGAACTTCGGCGATCCGATTACCCTCGATAACCACCTGCCCGTTCTCGATCGGTGGTCCCACAATCGGCAGCACCCACTTCGCGCGGATTATTTTCCGATGGGCATTCTGAAGTGTTGTTGCACTGCCATCCCTCAAAGCGGCTGCGCCCACAACTCTTCGAGACGGTTATAAGAGAGGTTCTTAACGTGTCCGTCCCCGAAAAGCGTGTCGTATCGCTTCGACTCGGGAAACACGCTGCCGTGCCAGACGCCCGCGCCATCGAACAGCACATTGAGTTCTGATGGAGTCTGGAACCTGGCGTCACCCGCGTTTAGATAAGTGATCTCGGTTCGATAATAGTAGCTGGTTCCGAATTTAGCAAAGCTGGATGGCATCGCGTCTTTGGGGTTTCCCGTCGGATCTATCTCGTAGCCTCCGAAATCTTCGTACTGAAACCCGGTGTCTGCTGGGCAATGGAATATCTCTTTCGATTTGATATAGGGCGCGAGTACGTCCTGCATCAAGGGCAGAGTCGGCAACAGCGCAGCGAAGTCAGGCTTAGAATCCCAGATCTGCGGCGTGTACTTGTCCGCAGGATCGATCGCGTAGGGATACAGGCCATCGTAGTCTTCCGTGTACATGGCAATACTCAGCCCGATCTGCCGCAGATTGCTGGTGCAGGTGGCCTGTCTCGCTTTGCCGCGCGCTGTTAGAAAGACAGGGAAAAGCAATGCGGCGAGAATCGCTATTATCGCGATCACCACGAGCAGTTCAATCAGCGTAAAGGCGTTTTTTTTATTGGAAGAGTGATGTTTGGGAGACTGGAATGCAGATGGAAAGTATGAAATCGGGTGGGATGAAATCAAATAATTGCGTCTGGGATACATAAAAGTCTCCTTGTTTCGGCAAACTTACAGCGCTCTCAAATCTACCAGATGAGATAAGACAGATGCGATAAAAAAGTCCAGAAAAATCACGAATGGCAGGTATGAGGCGATGCTCTCTTATTATACAGCAAGTGAAACAGCAGGGCAATGCCAAGCGGAAACTTGCCAACAAGCGTATGTGGTACACTACGGATGAAACGCCGATTTTGTCTCAGAATAATTGTTGTAACAGTGGCGAGTCATTAGATTTTCAGCAGGCGAGACGTGAGGCGGCAGGGATAGGATATGGACTTGAAATGGCAGCGGGCAGTCGTGGTTGGCGCCTCGTCCGGTATCGGCGCGGAGATCGCAAAGCAGTTGGCAGCAAAAGGTTGTCATGTTGCGTTGATCGCGCGACGCGAAGCGGAACTGGTGCGTGTTGCAGACGAAATCAATGCCGCTGGCTCCCACCTCGCGCGCATCTATATCCATGATGTACGCGAGTACGAAGCCGTTCCGGCGCTGATGCAGCAGATCGCGCGCGATATGGGCGGTATCGACCTGATTGTCTATTCCTCGGGCATAATGCCTGCCATCGCCTCGGACGAATACGCGTTCGATAAAGATCGGCAAATGATCGAAGTCAATCTGCTCGGCGCGATTGCCTGGCTCAATGAAGCGGCGCAGCGCTTCGAGAGGGCGAAGGCTGGCACGATCATCGGTATCTCGTCGGTTGCGGGAGAGCGCGGTCGGCGGGGTAGTCCGGTCTATGGAACCACGAAAGCAGCACTCGACACCTACCTCGAGTCGCTCAGGAACCGCCTCAGTCGATACGGCGTAGAGGTCGTCACTGTCAAACCCGGACCCGTTGCGACGCCGATGACGGCCAATCTCGATCAGAAAACGCTGCCGCTGCTGATTACGGCAGATAAAGCGGCGTCGGCTATTTTGAGCGGCGCTAGCCGCAAGCGATCTGTTATTTACGTGCCGTGGTTGTGGCAGCCAATATTCGTAATCATCCGCGCGATACCTAGTTTTCTCTTTCGCAAACTCAATTTCTAACCCGAAATTCAACCCGACCAACCCGGTTTGTAACGCATGAGTCTACCGCAACCGACACCGTCTTTCGCCGACGAATCCACGAAGTCGCTTCCCGACTGCGCAGCAAAAACCTTGCCTTCAGAATCTACGCTCTCAATAGACAGCCTCGAGCGTGTCGAAACATGGGGCATGAATCGGGCTGGCCTCGCTTATGTTCATCGACCGACGACGATCGACGGCATCCGCGAGGTTTTTTCACTTGCGCGTCGGCATAAGGTCACGATTGGCTTGCGCGGGGCGGGAAGAAGCTATGGGGATGCTTCGCTTCCCAGTGAGAATATCTGCCTCGACCTCAGCCGAATGAACCGTATTCTCGATTGGGACCCGGTGACTGGACTCATCACCGTCGAGCCGGGCGTTACCCTGCGGGAACTGTGGCGATATACAATCGGCGATGGATGGTGGCCACCCGTCGTTTCCGGCACGATGCACGTCACGCTCGGCGGCGCTGCCGGAATGAACTATCACGGCAAAAACAATCTTCATGTCGGTCCGCTCGGCGAGCATATACGCTCCTTCGATATTCTTCTTCCTTCCGGTCGATTACAGACCTGCACACCGCTGCACAATCCCGCTCTCTTTCACGCAGCGATCGGCAGCTTCGGGATGCTCGGCTGCTTCACGAGTCTCACGATTCAGATGAAAAGGATCGAGACCGGTCTACTCGATGTGACACAGACCGCCGCTCACGATCTCGCGGGCATGCTCCAGTTGTTCGAGGACAATGCTGCCTCGTCGGATTTCCTTGTCGGCTGGATCGACGGATTCGCTTCAGGCGAAAATGTGGGTCGTGGGCTCGTGCAGGCCGCCAGATACGTTCCTGCTTCCCAGGTTACTCATCCGCTTCAGTCTCTCCGTACGCAAAATCAGGATCTGCCGGATACGCTGTTCGGCGTCGTGCCGAAATCCATACTCTGGCGTGTAATGAAGCCACTGACAAATCGGTATGGGATGCGGCTACTCAATGCGTTGAAGTTTCGCATGGGCAGCACGCCCGGTAACGGCAAAACGATCCGTCAGACACATGCGGCATTCAACTTTCTGCTCGACTATATTCCCGATTGGAAATTCGTTTATAAGCCGCTCGGGCTGGTCCAGCATCAGAGTTTTGTTCCCGCTGCGCGTGCACAGGACTGCTACAAGCGGGTTCTTCAAGCATGCCAGGAGGCTGATATCGCGCCTTTTCTCGCCGTAATCAAAAAACATCGGCGCGACGATTTCCTGATCTCCTACTGCCTCGATGGCTACTCGCTTGCGCTCGACTTCCCGATCACTGGCGCCAATCACGAGCGCCTTCGGACGCTGCTCGGTCATCTGGACGCGCTGGTTCTGGAAGCGGGCGGAAAGTTCTATCTGGCAAAAGATAGCAGCCTGAGCAGCAGTACTTATGCCGCCTCACTCGGTGCAGAAACCCGCAGGCAATTCCTCGCGATCAAGCAGGAATGCGATCCCGACAACCTGCTGCAGACCGACCTTTCCCGTCGGCTCTTCGGTGATTTCCCCGCAGATTTCCTCTCAGAATGAAACTATCGTCCTCATTTTGCTGAAAGCCTCCTCGCTGCCGTTCCGCTGAGCTCGCTGCTACCTGTTCGACGTTGGATTTTATCCCGATACTACTACCGGGCACTGCGATCCATACAGAATCTGGCGCCTTACGCAAAGTTTCGAGAAAAAAGCGTGGAAATATTTCCTAAACTGCAGGAATCCGGCTGCTCTGCAGCGCAATGAACAGGTATACTTGAGGTATTGCTCAGCCGTTATCACTGATCCACGGCACGTACCATCATCGTACACCCCTCACTTACTGGACGCATTCGTCTGACCTGATGTCCCCCGCAGAAGGTAAAACAATCTCTTTTGTCGTCACGAATAGGTTCACGCTATCCGGCGTACTCTGCAGTCCATCCCCTGCAATCTCGCCATAACCGACGCACTGTTTTATACAAATGTTCTTCACAACCATCTTTTCGGTAATACTCCGTCCTAAAGGAAGGAACCCATTCATGCGGTCATCCAATTCCCTGCAGCGTTCATTGACACGGGGCGCGGCTATTGCAGTCGTTTCTCTGAGCGCACTTCCACTCTCTGCACAGTCGGCTTCTACCCGGCACGGTGCGGCGAACAATACGCACTCCCCGAATAAACGGACAGCAAATGTTTCTCTGTCGGGTAAAAATCAAGTTCTTGCGACCGGCATCGAGGGCGCCGTCAAGCAGTGGACCGAACTGCGCTCACTGCCTGCCGGCAGAATGAATATGGCGGCCTATGCGAAGGCACGCGCACAGCGGGCGCGGCTTTCCTACGGGAATGTCAACGCGCCCTATGCTCCGATATCGGGCTACAATCCCCGTGGCGAAGCATCTACGATGAGCCTGACGCCCTCACCTTTTGGTGTCATCGGAATCCCACCTACTCCTATACCGATCGGAGGTGCCGGGCTCACAGGCTGGACGAATATCGGCCCGCAGTTCATTACGAGCCCAAACCCGATACCACCTCCCTTCGGATTAGCTCCTCCTGCTCCGATCTGGACACCGCCGGGCCAGACAGGTTTCGGGCCTGATTATGGCGCCGGACGTGTGAATGCAGCCGTTGTCGATCCTAACAACTCCAGCACGATCTACATCGCCGCTGCCACCGGTGGAATCTGGAAAACGGTCGATGGCGGCGCCAACTGGCTGCCCCTGACCGATTACCCCTCTTCCGGAGTTGCCGACGGTCTCGCGTTTAGCAGCCTGACGATTGACAATACCGGGGCGCTTTATGCTGGAACCGGCGACTACGATGGCACATTTGCGCTCGGCGTTGGCCTCTACAAATCGCAGGACGGCGGCACGACCTGGACCAAAATCCTCGATCCGGGAACGGATCCATCAGTCGGACAGCATGCGATACGTAAAGTGTTGGCACGAGGCGGAACGCTGCTCGTCGCACTTGGACGCAATCTGCCCATCGCAAGCATTAAGAGTTTTGAACAGGGCGTGGCTGGCGCAACAGCTCCCTCCGGCTTTATTTATCGGAGCACGGACGGCGGTTCCAGCTTCACCCAGACAGCCTCGATACCCAATGGCTATGTCAGCAACATCGTTGCAAACAAAGCTGGCACCAAACTTTATGCCAGCGTCGATCTGATCGGTGTATTTGTTTCCAGTGATGATGGACAGACCTGGACGAAAGACCTAAACATCAGCGCCGGTCCTGCGCCTGCCATTGGAAATCCCGCCAGCACCCAGCGCATGGACGTTGCCGCTTCGCTGACTGAAGACGACACGATCTATGCCCTGAGCGAGTTCAATCAAGGGATACTGAAAAAATCTACCGGATCCACAGCCTGGCTGGATGTCACGAATAACTTTCCTGCGTATTCCGTAGGTCCCACTCCTTCCAATCCGCCGCCTTCATCATGGGAAAAAGCATCGACTGATTTCTTCATCAAGACTTCGATCGCCAATGTAAATGTCGGCGGAATCGATGACCCGAACGGTCCCAGCCCTAAAATTGAAGAGTTGGTCTATGTTGGCTTGAACGATCTGTATCTCTCAGCTGATGGCGCTGACACTTGGTTCCCGGTTACGAATACAACAGCCACTTTCGCAGAAACACACAGCGGACAGCACGGTCTGGTGATCAATCCAACTAACCCCAACTCAATGCTGCTGCTAAACGATGGCGGAATCTATGGGTTGACCTATCGACCGGAAGACAACACATTCCAGTACGCCAGTTATAATGCCACTCTCAATGTGCTCCCTGCCTTTGGCTCATCTTTCCACCCGCTAGATCCGACCTATGCGCTCGTGGGCGGTCTGGGGATGGGTACGCCACGTGCCAACTTCGACCTTCTGCACTGGCCGCTGGTGATCGGAGGCGATGGTGGACAGAACGCAATCGACCCGACCAAGCCAGTGACTCAATATGCGACAGCACAATACGGTCTGCCGCAGAACTTCTTCATTACCGAAGAGAACTGGGCTGACTATGTAATCGATTTCGGAACACCCAAAAAGAATCCGCCGAAAATCAACAAAGCCACCTTCAATGCAGACATTCCGATACAGGCAAATCCGCCTTTCGAAGTTCCGATCGTTCAGAGCCTGGCAAACACGCATCTGATCTACTCCGCCGAACAGACATTTATGACGTTCGACCATGGCGGCACGGTAGACACACCCGGTCCCTATACTGCTGGCACGTGGACAGCAGGTGGTAAAACCCTGATCGTACCCTTCCCGATCTCGCCACTGCCTACACCGGCTCCGCCTCCGGATCATGTTACTGCGATCAGCGCGTCGCCCACAAACGATCAGGTCGTCTACGCTGGCACACTCTATGGTGGCGTCTGGTTCTCGGCAAGTCGGGGCACCTCAGCGACGCGTATCGATGGCAATGCCAAGCTTACCGATCCGGCTCCCGACAACGTTCCCGGTCTTGCACCGCTGCCAGCTGCGGTTCCGATCGGAGCGATAGTTAGTAGCCCGCTCAATCCACGGCGCGTTTATGTAGCACTGGCTGGTTCTGCAGGAGGAAACATTCCCCGTGTCTGGCGTTGTGACAATATCACGATCGCCAAAACCACCTGGGTGCCGATATCGGGCAGCGGCGGCAGTGCACTTCCGGATTCACCGCTGACCTCGATGGTGCTGATCCCGCACGACGACGAAAAGACGCTTTATGTCTCCGGCGATCTGGGCGTCTTTGTGACCAAGGATGGCGGCGCTACCTGGAAGCTGGTCAATGCAGTGACCGACCCCAGCAACCCGCTCGTCACCCTTCCGGGCATTCTGCCGGACGTGCAGGTCAGCCAGCTGAGCTATAATGCCTCGACTGGCACCCTCGACGCGGCTACCTTCGGGCGTGGACTGTGGCGGCTCAACAATGTTGGTAACGACAAGCCGCTGAAGATTCAGACCTCGCTGCAGTATTATCGTGGCAACAAATCCCGCCTCAAGGCAACGGTCGAACTGTATCATCCGCGCATCCAGTATGGTCCGAATGCAAATCAGAAACTGACACCGGACGGAACGGCAAAGCAGCCATTCAAACTGCTCAATGCTGCAACGGAGCTGCGCACCGGGTTCCTCTCCGGCGCCGGATTCTTCAACCAGAATATCTCGTCGGAGGGTACCTTCGACGTGTTGATAACGGTGCCGCGCTACCTGCGCAAACGCGTCCGTGTGCAGTTCACCAACAACCAGCCCGTTATCCTCGCCAGCATGATTTGCGGTGATGTTGACGGAGACAATCAGGTAACGGGAGCAGATGCGAACGCAATCGCACAGGCAATCGGGCTTCCGAGCAGCAGTACGCTCGATCTCGATGGCGATGGCATCATCACGGTGCGCGACTTCAATATAGCGGTCGTAAACCTCGGCAAGAAAGGCGATCCTACGATCCCCTAGTCAAAAGAGACCCATACAGGCAATAGTGCTTTGTCGGCAGGTTATGCGGCAGGCGCAGCGAACGAAAGGGCGGGAGGCATTTGCCTCCCGCCCTTTCCTGCTCCATATCAATGTCTAATTTTGTGTGGACTATACCGATTGCAGCGTACACTACTTCGCTATGGACCAAGAACACATCGTCAACCGTAACTATCTTAGAACAACGAAAGCTTGACTTCCTTTTTCGCCTCGATCACTTTTTGCCTAGCCGCCGCGATGTCGCTCACCAGTGAAGCGCGCGCCGCATCGTATGCTTCGCCCTGCAAACGAAGAATGTAGGCAGGGTGCCAGGAGGCCATGGCATACCGGACGAACTTAGACTCGAACCACTGCCCGCGCTCCTGCGTCATCTTGAATCCTTTATGTATAATAGAGTTTGCGGATGGTGCCCCCAGACATAAGATCACGAGCGGATCGATGGCTGCGATTGTCTCTTCGAGCCAATACGAGCAGGCTTTGACTTCCTCAGGCGTCGGCGGTCTGTTAGTAACTCTGCCCGCTTCCACCAACTTTGGGCGACAGCGTACCACATTCGTAATATAGATATGCTTCCTGCTGATGCCGTTTTCTTTGAGACAGGCATCGAGCAGCACACCCGCGCGACCAACAAAGGGGCGGCCAGTTGCATCCTCGTTCTGTCCGGGACCCTCTCCGATAATCATAAGGGGGGCTTCGGGATTACCATCTCCGAAGACGACGTGCGTTCTGCCCTGAGCCAGATCACAGCGTACGCATGAGGAAGCGGCGGCAGCAAGCGTAATGATGCGCTCCGTTTTGCTCGGTCCCGTTTCGCTGTCTTTCTGGGCGGTATCCTGATTTGCTTGTGCTTCCGGAACTTCGGTCTCAGCTGCCGCTTCTTCCGCTGCAATAGCGGGGGCTACCGGAACTTCGGTAACCGTTTTGCCTAGATATTCGCTCGCAGCCTCTGGTTCTGCATCGCGCTGCTGATGTTCTCGCGAAACAGAACGTCGTGCTTTGGTCACCGACGATTTGCCAGTCATCGGAACTGCATCTTCGGTCGAGACTGCGCTCGCCACAGTTGCAGGGTCGATTTCGCCGACAACTGCGCCCGCTTGCGCCTGAATAGCTTCGACTTCGCTGCCATCGATTCCGATTTCACTTTTCGCTTTTTTCCGTCCCGTAGCCGCCACAATATTTATTCCTTCACTTCGAATTTCAGGTCGACCATTCAGGATTCCGCTGCGAGTGCAGAACTCAGATTCGCTGTCAGCCGTTCATAGACCACTTCCAGGCTTTCCGGTATGACGCGCACTTCACCGAGAACAGTCATAAAGTTCGTGTCACCGTTCCAGCGGGGTACGATATGCCAGTGAAGATGATCGGGGATCCCTGCGCCCGCAGCTCGCCCCATATTGACGCCGAGGTTGCAGGCGTCCGGATAAAATGTCATGTTGAGCAGTCGTGTCCCGAGGCGGGTCAATCGCATGATTTCCAGCATTTCTGCGTCGGCGTAGTCTTCCAATGTCGCCGTGTGCCGATACGGTATCACCATCAAATGCCCGTTGCTGTACGGATAGGCGTTAAGGATCATATAGGCGGTTTCACCGCGATAGACAACGAGGTTGGCAGCATCATGTGAAGCGTCTTGCTCCGCGAAACTACAAAAAATGCATCCCGACGATTTGCCCGCTGCCTCGATATACTTTAGTCGCCAGGGTGCCCAAAGTTGTTCCGTCATCTCATTGCCCTATCCCAATTACTATAATTGATACGCTTGTGCGGTTCGACGGATTTCATATGTGGCTTCCTGGTTCGCCCGCACCACAAACACAAATTTCTATTCTGACGCGCTCTTTTGGCGACATAACGGACTTGGTATAGCTTAGGATGTTTTCACTTTAGCTGCCCGCGCGCTTCTTCGTACGCGACGTTCTCTATGCCGACGCGCTTCCTCCAACTCTTCTCCAGCAAGAAACTGTTCTTCATATTCATCTATCAATTCTGGTTTAAAGAGCAGTTGGCCAAGTCGATGCGCCCACGTCTCAACCGCCTGATCCCGAAAGCTATAATAGCCGAAGGAATAGAATAGAATTTGACGGCCATGTTTCGCAGCGTACTCTTCTGGGGTAAGACCTTCGCTCATCAACTTGCAAACATGCTGTTCCTCGCTCTCATGGGCTAGCGGACGCGCAAGAGGGTTGTCCAAAAGAACACTGGCGCGAGGGAACAGTTTCCGAAATCTGCCGGACACCCCTCCCTGCTCAAGCCACTGATCAGCTGTTAGCCCCTCGCTCGAAATAGCGCTGCCATCTGTGCAATGTTCTTTGAGAAAGACGACTACATCGCTGTGATTGAACTTGGCTGCCTCGATCATCGCGGTACTACCAAAGTTACTAACGGTATTCACTTCCGCTCCATGCACAACGAGAGCCTGAACAATCGGAAGACACCCAACAGCAGCAGCAAAATGAAGCGCTGTACGACCGTTTCGATGAGCAAGATTGACATGTGCACCCGATTGAAGCAGTAGGTTAACGAATGGCAGATGCTGATTTTGCGCGGCTAACATCAATGGAGTGAGGAAATGGACACTTACTGCGTTTACTTCCGCTCCTTCGGAGATGCAAACTACTGCCTTGTCGTAGTCGCCACGCCGCGCGAGAGTATGTAAACGGGTCATCGAAGCTGCTCCAATTGCTGTTTCTACACGTTCGGGCAGTCCTAGCCACTACGTTGAATACCTGCTGATATTCAATCCAGATCCAG
Organism: Chthonomonadales bacterium; assembly: GCA_038216735.1. Lineage (GTDB taxonomy): Bacteria > Armatimonadota > Chthonomonadetes > Chthonomonadales > Chthonomonadaceae > JBBQPY01. The sequence continues at coordinate 496 of JBBQPY010000008.1, read as the reverse complement.
GATTTCTCCTGGCTCTCAGCCCAGACGCCACCAGTCGTTCCATCATTCCAACCATTTTTTCGTGCGCTATTTCGTTGCCACCTGATTTTTATAAACTCCACGGATAACGCCATCCGTGATCCCAATCGTGGGCATGAAGAGCCGCAATGAGTTCCGCTGAGAGAGCGAAGTCCGATGCCGCCATATTCTTATCGACATTGGCAGCGCGGCGCATTCCCGGCAGCACCGACGCGACTACCGGATGATGCAGGCAGTACCGAAGTGCAAGGAGCGGGAGAGTTGGAGTATCCTCGTTGAGAAGTTCCCGCAGCGACGCCAGATGCCGTTCCAGTGCGTCGAGGCGCTCCGCTGTGAAGTAATCTTTTCGCCAGTCTTCGGGGTCGAACTGCGTCTGACGATTGATCGTGCCCGTGAGTGCGCCCTCCTCGAAAGGTACACGCGGCAGGATCGCGACACCGTTGGCGAGCGCTGCAGGAAACAACTCCTGTTCTGGCGT